>CBDDRG010000071.1:0-3324 GCA_965232975.1 uncultured bacterium | reverse complement strand
ACTGTTTGGCGGCGTTGCAAGGGCTACGCGAGTTGGGCGCCGAGGTCATCGTGGTCGATGGCGGCAGCCGTGATGGCACCCCAAGGCTGGCGCAACCGCTGAGTGACAAAGTGATCGCCGCACCAGCCGGTCGAGCGCTACAGATGAATGCCGGCGCTCGCCTCGCCAGCCGTGATTGGCTGCTGTTTCTGCACGCCGATACCCGACTGCCCGCCAAGCTGCGGGATATCGCACCCGTGTGGGATTACCTGGGTGGCGATTGGGGGTTTTTCGCGCTGCGCCTGAGTGGCCCTGGGCCGGCATTTCGGGTGCTGGAGTGGTTTATCAATCTGCGTTCATCGCTGACGCGCATCGCCACTGGCGATCAATGCCTGTTCGTCCGTCGGCGGACATTCGAGCAAATCGGCGGATTTCCGACTATGCCGCTGATGGAGGACATCGCGCTGTGCAAGCGGCTGAAACGCCAGGGTAGGCCGATTTTGGTGGTTGCCAGGGCGGAGACGTCGAGTCGCAAGTGGGAGCGTGAGGGTCTCCTCCGCACCCAGTTGCTGATGTGGCGCCTGCGCTGGGCCTATTTTTGGGGCGCCGATCCGGCGGAGCTGGCCCGGCGTTACTATCGGCGCCGATGACCTACCCGTTTCCCGACGCGCGCATTATCCAGTTTGCCAAAGCCCCCCAGTTGGGCCGGGTAAAGACGCGGATGAGTCCCGCGCTCAGCGCCGCGCAAGCGCTGGATCTGCATTGTCGTCTCGCCCGGCATATGTTGGCGACCTTGGTTGACCGGCCGCTGGCGCCGATCGAGGTGTGGGTTGGTGGCGATGATAGCAACGGCTTTTTTACGTCGGCGGCGGGCGACTATGCGGTTCACCGGCAGATCGATGGTGGTCTGGGCGACCGCATGCACGACGCGCTGGCGACAACCCTACGCCGCTGTCGAGTGGCGCTATTGATTGGCAGTGACTGCCCCTTCCTCACCCGTGCCCATCTCGCTCAGGCCCTGACCTGGTTGGCTCAGCCCGGTTGCGACGCCGTGCTGGGGCCGGCGACCGACGGCGGCTATGTGCTGATCGGCGTCAAGCAGGTCAGCGAGACGCTGTTTGCTGGCGTGGAATGGGGTAGCGAGCGAGTGTTGGCGCAAACCCGCGCCCGGTGCGCGCGGCTGGGGTGGCGCTGGCGGGAGTTGGCGGCGCTCGCGGATATCGATCGCCCCGCTGATCTGACACTGCTCGCTGGCGTTAACGGCTTCTGGAGCACCGTTCCTAATTCTTTGAAATCCAAATAATTAAAGTGCTTGACCGAGGACCCCTTTGGGATTACTTTGCCGCCGAAAACGGCCTTGCCGCGAGTAGTGGCAGAGCTGGTTTTGGTGGATGACGCCGCGTGTTGCGATAGGTATGGTGCGCCCGCCGCGCCGAGCGCACCCACCCGATTGCTGACATACCCGCGCAGCGGTTGGTGGACCGGGCTGGGTGAGGTGGGAAACGGAAGGGTCTCGGCATGGGTGATGAGGAACTCGAAACAACTGGCGATGACGATGAAGAGATCGTCAATGTCGAGCCAGAGCGTGTGCGCAATATCGCGGTGAGCATGGAGGCGCGCCGCAAACTCGAAGATCGCCTTGAAAAGCGCCGCCTCGAACGGTTGATCCGGGATTACGATTTCGACCTGGATTGACGTGCGCGACCAAACTGCCGGTTCGTTCTTGAAGGGGCCCCGACTCAGGTTGTCGCCACCCTTCGTTCACCGTCGTTTTTGGGCATAATGCAGCCCTGTCGATGCGGGAGTTGCCGGTTGTCCTCGGTGCCACTACTGGAGTTTCGCGACCTCGCCTTCGAGCGGGACGGGTGGTGGATTTTTCAGGGTCTGTCGGGCCAGTTGTGTGCGGGTGACGTGCTGCAGATCGCCGGCCCCAATGGCAGCGGCAAGACTACCCTCCTCGGCATCCTGAACACATCGCTCAACCCGTCCGCCGGACAGTTGTTGTGGCGCGGCCGGGCCGTTGCCACTGGCGCAGGGATGTACCGCGCCAACCTGCTCTACCTCGGCCATCTCGCAGGCGTCAAAATCTCCCTGACCCCCACCGAAAATCTGCGTTGGTTCAGTAGCCTGCACGCCATCCGTGCGGGGCGCTCGGTGGCCACTGCGCTGCGCCGCGCGGGCCTGGCGAACTTGGCGCACGAGCCCTGCCAGCGCTTGTCGGCCGGGCAGCTGCGCCGGGTTGCGCTGGCCCGCCTGTGGCTGGCGGCGGCGCCGGTATGGCTGCTGGATGAGCCAATGACTGCGATTGACAACGCCGGCGTAGGGGAGTTGGAAGCGTCGTTTGCGGACCACTGCGCCGAAGGTGGCGTCGTGTTGTTTACCAGCCACCAGGGCGTGCGTGTGCCGGGTATCAAAAAGCTGGAACTGATGGGGCGGAGTCGGCGGCGTGACTGACGTGCCGAGCCCGGGCCGCGGTTTCGCCGGGCTGGTGCGGCGCGACCTGTTGCTGGCATTTCGCCAGCCGGCGGAGGTGATCAATCCCGCGCTGTTTTTTGTCATGGCGACGGCCCTGGTGCCCCTTGGCATTGGCCCCGATCCCGCCCGCCTCGCCGCCGCGGCGCCGGGCATGATCTGGATCATGGCCTTGCTGGCGGCGCTACTGGCCACGGACAACCTGTTCCAGAGTGACTTCCGCGACGGTGCGCTGGAGCAGATGATCGTCAGCCCGCAACCGCTGTGGCTGCTGGTGACGGCCAAAATGCTGGTGCACTGGTTGGCGACCGGATTGCCGCTGACGCTGCTGGCGCCCGTGTTGGGGGTCATGCTGGCGTTACCGGCGGCGGGTTGCGCCCTGCTTGTGGTGGGGCTGGCCATAGGTACTGCCATCTTCAGCGTGGTCGGTGCCGTGGGTGCGGCGCTGACCTTGGCCGCTCGTGGGGGCAGCGTGCTGCTGTCCCTGGTGGTGATGCCGCTGTATGTTCCGGTGCTGATTTTTGGCGTCAGCGCAGTGCAGCAGGCGAGTGACGGTTTCAGCAGCGGTGCGGCCTTGTCCGCTCTCGCTGCGCTGCTGGCCATGGCGTTGTTGGTGTCTCCGTTCGCGGCGGCGGCGGCGTTGAAGATAGGGTTACAGGGTTAGTGGATGTGAAACCAAAGACAGCGGGCACATCGAGGTGGCAATGGTTTCACCGGCTGGGATCACCGCGCTGGTTTGATCAGATCAGCGGCGCTTGCCTGCCATGGCTCGCGGCGTCGACGGTTGCGCTGGTGGGCGCGGGCCTGGTGTGGGGGCTCGCGTTTGCGCCACCGGACGCGCGGCAGGGTGATAGTTTTCGCATTATCTACCTG
>CBDDRG010000070.1:0-11087 GCA_965232975.1 uncultured bacterium | reverse complement strand
CCACCAGGCGCGCGAGCGGATCAAAGCCTTCAACGTGCGCCCGCCCGATCCGGCCCGGCCCATCGCCACGCTGTCCGGCGGCAATGTGCAGCGCGCTCTGCTGGCCCGCGAACTGTCCGAACCGGTCAACGTGCTGATCGTCGCCAACCCGGTGTTCGGCCTCGACTTCAAGGCCGTCGCCGACGTGCACGCGCGCCTGATCGAGGTGCGCAATGCCGGCGCCGCGGTGCTGGTGGCGAGCGATGACCTCGACGAACTGCTGCGACTCGCCGACCGCCTGCTGGTGATCAACAGCGGGCGGATAGTGCATGAGGTGGCGGCCAGTGACGCGGATCGCGCGGTGATCGGCGGGTGGATGGCGGCGGGGCATTAATGCCGGAGCGAAGCCTCAGAACCAGAAGCGCACGCCGGCGACGATGCGGGTTTCGGTGGCGTCCGCACCGGCCGCGCGCGCCAAATCCGCCGCGCCCCCGAGTCTGACAACCCGTTCGATACCGATGTAAGGCGCGAACTCGCGCCAGATTTCGTAGCGCAACCGCAGCGCCACGCTAACGTCGGACAGCCCGCTGCCCAGGCCGCGCGCAGCGTCGGATTTGCCGTAGAAATTGGTCTCGACTTTCGGTTGCAGGATCAGTTTTTGCGTCAACAGCAGTTCGTACTCGGCATCCAGGCGCAGCGCGCTGCGCCCGTTTTCACCGACATAGGCGGCGGCGTCGATGGCGAACCAGTAGGGCGCCAACCCCTGTACGCCGAACGCCAACCAGCTCCGATCCGGCCCTCGGCCGCCGTCGTGGCGCGCACCGAGCTGGGCGTCCCAGAACGCCGCGACGGCGTGGCTCCACAACAGCTCGGTGCGCGATTCGGCGAGCCGGCCGTCGTCGACCTCGCCCTCCGCCTTGAGCACGGCGCGGTCGTAGGTGCGGCCGTACCAGGCCTGCAAGTCGTACTCGGCGGACGTGTTGTCCGGCGAGCGCAGGGTCTCCAGATTATCCACCAGCAGGGATCCCCTGCTGTGCTCATCGGCGAGGTGAACCCTGAGCGGGCCGAAGTCGTAGCCGTCCGCATAGGCGTGCGGATCGCGGGCGTCGGGCGGGGGCGAGCCCCCCTGCATGGACGTGGAGCCGTGATCCATGCCACCGCCCTGGTTCATACCGCCTGTGTCGGCGGCCTGCTCCACACCCGACGCAGCGCCAGGCTTGACGTGCTGCGCCGGGGCCGGCATGGCGCTGGGTTCCATCGCGCCTTGCTCCATGCCGGGCATGGCATCGTGATTCGTGCCGCCAGAGTGGTCCATGCCGGGCATTGAATCATGCTCTCCTGCGGCCCGCGGCGGCGCCTCGACCGGCTTGGTCGTCGGCTGCGCGCGTTCCGCCGGCGCTGCATGGTTGCTGTGGTCGGCGGCCGCCGGGTCTTGCGCTCGGGCGGAGCCCAGACCGAGCGCCAGCGTGGTGAAGACGATCAAATGCAGTCGGTTGTTCCTCATTGCTGTTTTCCCCTGATTCGATTGCGCCGCGTTCGGGTCACCACCACTCAGGCCGCTACCATTCAGGCCACTACCACTTGGCGGAACATGCCCGCGTCCATGTGCAGGAGCAGGTGGCAGTGCCAGGCCCAGCGGCCGAGCGCATCGGCGGTGACCAAAAAGCTGACGCGCTGCGCCGGCTGCACGTTGATGGTGTGCTTGCGCACCTGGAACTTGCCGTCGGGGCTTTCCAGTTCCTGCCACATGCCATGCAGATGCATCGGGTGGGTCATCATGGTGTCGTTGACGAACACCACGCGCAGACGCTCGCCGTGGCGGAAATGCACCGGGGTGGAGTTGCCCAACTCGAGGCCGTCAATCGACCAGGTGTAGCGCGCCATGTTGCCGGTCAGATGCAGCTCGATTTCCCGACTTGGCGGTCGTGGGTCGAGCGGCCCGCCGAGGGTGTGGAGGTCCGCATAGGTCAACACGCGGCGGCCGTTCGGGTCGTCAAGCTGGTGGCGCAGCCCAACGCCGGGGTCGTCCAGATTGGTACGCGGCATGTCCACGCGCATATCGGTGCTGGGCCCGTATTCAGTTTTAGCGTGACGCACGCGCACGGGTCCCTTGGCGGTAACCCTGCTGTCGCCCTTGGCGTGGGCGCTGTGATCCATCGCCATACCGCCGTGATTCATCCCGGCCATGCCACCGCTGACCATGGCGCCCATCATGTCCGCCATGGTCAGCGGCTCGGGTTTATCGGGTGCGGGCACTGCCGCCGCCATGCCGGCGCGCGGTGCGAGCGTGCCGCGCGCGTAACCGCTGCGGTCCATCGACTGGGCGAAGATGGTGTAGGTGCCATCCTCGGGCGAGACGATCACGTCATAGGTTTCGGCCACGCCGAGGCGAATCTCGTCCACGGTGACCGGCTCGACGTTCTGGCCGTCCGCCTGAACCACCGTCATCTTGAGCCCAGGTATACGCACATCGAAAAATGTCATGGCGCTGGCGTTGATGAAGCGCAGCCGTACTTTCTCGCCGGGACGGAACAGCGCGGTCCAGTTGTCCGCCGACGTGGCGCCGTTCATCAAGTAGGTGTAGGTGTGGGCGGAGATGTCGGCCAGATCGGTCGGGTTCATGCGCATCTGGTGCCACATGCCCCGCTGGTCGAGGGCGGCGCCCGGTCCTACCCGGGACACATCGCGGAAGAAATCGAGCGCCGTCGGCTGGTTGAAGTTGTAGTAGTCGCTCTGCATCTTGAGCTTCGCGAATACCCGCATCGGATCTTCGTCGGTCCAGTCGGACAGCAGTACGACGTGATCGCGCTCGGCGCGGATCGGATCGCCAGCGGCGGGATCGATGATGATCGCGCCGTAGAGGCCAGTCTGCTCCTGCATGCCGGAGTGGGAGTGATACCAGTAGGTGCCGGTCTGCGCCACCTTGAAGCGGTAGGTAAAGGTTTCGCCGGGCCGGATGCCCTTGAAACTGATGCCCGGCACCCCGTCCATTTGAAACGGCAGCAGGATGCCATGCCAGTGGATCGAGGTGTCCTCGTCGAGCTGGTTGTGAACGCGAATGGTGACGACCTCGCCTTCCCGCCAGCGCAGTGTGGGTGCTGGCAAGGCGCCATTGACGGTCGTGGCCAGGCGCATGCGACCAGAGAAATTGACCGGTGTCGCCGCGATCGTCAGATCGAACTCGGTGCCAGTAAGCACCGCGGCTGGCCCGGCGGCTCGTCCGGGCGCAGTGGGCAGGGGCGCGGAGTCGGCACCGCCAAGGCGGGGGATCATGCCGAGAGCGCCGGCGACGCCGAGCCCGAGACCTTGAACGATACCTTGAATAAAGCGGCGGCGCGGCACACAGACCCGGAAACGGGTGTTGGTACGGAAGGCCATGGTGGAACCTCAACGCAGATGGTCAACGGGAGCAGCCCGGATGAGCGGGCGGCTGCAATGGCGACAAATCAGGCGTTGAGCTGGGTGGGCGGTCGCAGCGGCCGGTAGGCGTGGGCGGGCAGGGGCTCGCCTGGGTGCCCGGCGTCAATAAAACGAGGCGCGCCGATCGCGCCCGGGAGGCTGACGTCGTCGAACAGGGCAGCAACACCACCGCAAGAGGCGTGTAGACAGAGACAGCCCGCGTGCCCGCTGGGCCCGGCGGCGTGCATCCCCCGCGCGCAGGGGCCGGAAGCGCGATCCGGTGCTGCGGCTGCGCCGCCATCGAGTCCGGCAGGGAGCGGTTGGCTATGGGCTCGGTGCGCCGGTGCCGGCGCAGTTGGGCTGGGCGTGACCGCATGGTGGCCGGTTGCGTGGCCACTGGCAACGGCGGGCTGCGCCGACACACCGGCCAGCAGCAAACCGAGGATCGCCACCAGCACCCGTACACGGCCTGAGCGCTGGCGACTACCTTTGACGGCGGAATTGGCGATCATGGTTTACTTGACCAGTATCTGAGGTCGCCGTCAACTGTCCGCAGGATCGGCTCCGGGGGCTCGCGCGCGGGGCGCGTGCGAATGTCGATGCGACCCGATTAAGATGGCCAGGTCATCCGCCAGCACTGGCACCATCACCCGCACAGGAGATTCGACCATGAGCGTTTACAGTTACAGTTTCACTGCCACCGATATCGACGGTAACCCCAAAAGCCTCGCCGACTACCAAGGCAAGACCCTGCTGGTAGTGAACGTTGCCAGCAAGTGCGGCTTCACGCCCCAATACCAGGGCTTGGAAGCGCTCTATCGCCAGTACCGCGACCGGGATTTCGTCATCCTCGGCTTTCCGTGCAACCAGTTCGGTCACCAGGAGCCGGGTGACGAGGCTGAGATCAAGGGTTTCTGCGCGGGCAAGTACGACGTCAGCTTTCCGCTGTTCGCCAAAATCAAGGTCAATGGCGACGATGCCCACCCGCTCTATCAGTTCCTCAAAAAGGCACAGGGGGGCATTCTGGGACTCGATTTCATCAAGTGGAATTTCACCAAGTTCCTGATCGACAAGACCGGCAAGGTGGTCAAGCGCTATGCGCCGACCGACACCCCGGAGGCCATCGGCCGGGATCTCGCGGCACTGCTCTGAGCCCGGTGGGCACCGGCAGCTATCGCGCCTGCGCGCAATCCGCGCGGCCGAAAAAGCAGCACTAAGAGCGTGTTCAAGATCTCGAGGGGTGCAGCGCAAGGCAAAACTGACCGAGAAAGCGCAGCATACACGGCGTATGTGAGCATTTTGAGGCCAGCTTTAACGCCGCGATGCGCCCCTTCAGCGAGATCTTGAACAGGCTCTAAGCGATTGCGAGCGCCTTTAGCCCGGACACCAGATTGCGAAACGGCTCGGCGTCATTTGCTACTTTTGCCAGCAACGCCGCCCCTTGGAGCAAGGCCAACAGGTTTTTTGCGCGCCGCCGATTGTCGCCCGGTGAAATTTCGCCGGCGGTCTCGGCGCGCCTGAGGGCGGCTTCGAGATAGGCGCACAGTTCATCAAAAATTGCCTGCAATGCCTCTCGTATCAGCTCATCCTGACAGGCCATTTCCTGTCCGAGGTTGCCAAAGAGGTAGCCTAAGAGGACGCCTTTTTCGCCAGCAACCTCGAGTTGCTGCTCATAAAGCTTTTCCGCCAAGACTTCGAGTTGACCCAGGCCGCTGTCGTTGCCCGTAAACACCGGGTCAAAAACCGCAACCTTGGTCTGCGCCCACGACCTTTCGATGGCGGCCACCGCCAAATCCACCTTTGACGGAAAGAAATGATAAAAGCTGCCCTTCCTGGCATTGGCGCACCGACACAGATCGTCCACGCTGGTGGCATGAAAGCCGCTCACCCACAACAAACGCGTGGCCGCGAGGAGCAGCCGTTCACGGGTATCAGCAGGTGCCATGGGCGGCATTGAGGCGTCCTCGGTTCACAGCGCCGGCATCGCAGTCACTAGTTGACTGTTCAGTCAAACGGCCTATAAAATTTAACTGGCCGGTCAACTACCAGGCCTACTCCCAATAATAACCACCCTGCGGCGCAAGATCGCCAGGATAATTTCATGTACCCTGCGACGTCGATTAGTTATAAAACTTTGTGCGTCCTGTTATGGGCTTGCGGCTGCATCGCCAGCCCCGCGCTGGCGGGGGGTGGCTATTTTGCCCTCGGCTATGGTCCGGTCGCTCGCCAGATGGCCGGCGCCACCACCGCGGTGGTGGCCGATGCCTACGCCGGTGCCTCCAACCCAGCCAAGGCATTTGCTGCCGGCAACCGGGTGGATATCGGGCTTGAGTTGTTCAACCCGCACCGCCGTATCGATCGCAAGGGCGCCATCGACCCCACCTACGATTTTTCGTCCGACAGCGACAATGATCTGTTTCTGGTGCCAGAGGCCGCCTTCAGCCGACGGCTTGGCGACGACATGGCTTGGGGCGTCACGGTGTACGGTAACGGCGGGCTCAACACCGAGTACACCGCCGACGTCCCGGGCACCAATGGCAACCCCACAGCCTGCGGCGCTCGCCCGGCCAATTTTTTGCTGGGCTGCGGCAAGCTCGGCTTTGATTTGATGCAGTTGATTGTGGCGCCGACGCTGGCATGGCAGTTCGCGCCGGGGCAGAGCCTCGGCATCTCGCCCTTGATCGCGATGCAGCGCATCGACGTCTATGGCCTGCAGGCGCTCGCCCCGCTCTCGGAGCGGCCGGACGCGGTGACCAACCGAGGTCGTGCCACGGCGTTCGGCGGTGGTGTCCGCGTTGGCTGGTACGGCGAGATCACGCCCTGGCTCAACCTGGGTGTCGCCTACGCGTCGCGCGTCCAAATGCAGGATTTTCGCAAGTACCGCGGCCTTCTTGCCGAAGGCAGCTTTGACGTGCCGGAGAACTACAGCGTCGGTATTGCACTTAAGCCCGATACTCGCTGGCTGATTGCCTTCGACATCCAGCGCATCAACTTTGGCGACGTAAAAGCGCTCGGCAACGGCGTCCAGAATTCCCTCCTCGATCCTTCGCAGCCGCTCGGCAGTGATGAGGGCAGCGGCTTCAACTGGCGCAACAACACGACTTACCGCCTGGGCGTGGCATTCAAGGCTACCCCTGCGGTTACGCTACGGGCGGGCTGGGCCCACGGCGAGCGCCCCAATCGCGATGACATCGACAGCGTCAGCCTCAACCTGATGGCGCCCAACGCCATCAACCAGGCCAGCCTGGGGTTGACCTGGCAGGTCGACCCGGGACACCAGTTGCACCTCGGCGTGTCACATTTCTTCGAGAAAACCTACTCCGGCCCTTCGGCGCTGCCCATCGGCGGCACCGAAAGGCTACACCCCTACGTGAACACATTTATGGTGGCCTGGAGTTGGCTACTGTGAGGCCGCGGCATCCCGCGGCCGGCGTTGAGCCATCGCAGACTGGAAGGAAATCGTCACCGGCACGATGCCGGGGCAGCGATTGGCGTCAGCCGTCGCAGCGGGCGGCGGCTACAACCTGTGCCGCCAGCAGATCGCTGAGTTGGCCAACACCTTGCCGCAGCGCCGCGACGAACTCGGCATAGCTCGGCCCGGCAGGGGCGATTTCAAGCGCAAAAGGGGTCGCCGGGGGCAGTGCCGCCTGACAGCCGGCGCGCCGATCGAGCAGATGCCAGTTGCCTTCCAGGCGCACGCTCTCGCCCAGTCGACCGCCAAATTGCACGAAACTCAGTTCGACGCCGAGATCGGGGCGCAGCCGCGCGGATGGGCGGGCCAACACATCGATGCCGGTGACGCGGCTGGCCAGATTTTGCGCCAGCACGCGCCGGACATTGTCGGTCAGCTCCTCCGCCCAGCGGTGGTGTTCGGACAACTCCACTTGGTTGGGGTCGAGCTGGGTGACGATTTGCGGCCGATCCAGAAGCGCCGGCAGTGCGAGGGTTCCGAGACCTAGCGTGAGAGGCGCGGGCACGGCGCCGGCAACCCTCCCCGGCAGGGCTTCGATAACATAGAACGCGACCGGATCGCTGGTGCCGAGACAACCGCCCAGCAACGTCATCGCGAGCACGGCGATCGCCGCCAAGGGCGCCCTTCGGGCAGTTGGGGAAGTGGTGCGCATCGGCTGGCAATGCCTCGCCTCGATCATTGGGTGCTTGGGCGTCATTGGGGTGCCTGCTTGCCTTTCAACAGGGCCTCCGGGTGGCGCTCCAGATAGTCCGTCATCAGGCGCAGCGCGCGCGCCGCGGCGCGCACCTCGGTCAGCGTGGCATTCACCTGCGTGCCCAGCTCGCCGTCCGCTGCCGCCGTACTCTCCAGGGTAGCGAGCGCGGCGGTCGCCGCCTTGAGCATGATGCGCACGTCGCCGGTGGTTTTGGCCATGTCGTCCACTAGGCCCGGCGCCTTGTGGTCGAGGGTATCGACCAGGCGCTTGGTGGATTGGGTCAGCCCGCGAATGTCGTCCAGTGTCGCCTCGACCGGCAGCTGGTCGAGACGGGCCAGCAGCGCTGCGGTGGCGTCCGCGAGCCCGGTCAGCAGCCCGGGCCGGGTCGGCAGTTCCGGATAGGCGCCGCCGTAGACCAGCGTGGCCGGCGTCGCTTTGGGGTTCATATCGAGATCGACAAACAGTTGGCCGGTGAGCAGATTGCCGGTGCGCAACTGGGCGCGCAGGCCCTGTTTGACCAGGGCTTCGAGGCGCAGTTGCTGTCGCCGCTGAACCTCGACACCGGGGCGCCCGAGCAACTCTTCAGCGCCGAAGCCGGGCCCGACATGGATGGCGAGCACCACGGGGATGCTGATGTCGCCGGTGGTGGGGTCGGCGCGCAATTGGATGTCGCGCACCTCGCCGACGCGAATGCCGCGAAACTCCACCGGCGCGCCGACGCTGAGACCGCGCACGCTGTCGTCGAACCGGGCGACATAGTCGAAGCTGGGCGTCGCCGGCGCCTCCTCGCCCTTGGCCTGGTTTTCATGCAGCTTAAACACCATATCCGGCGGCGCCGGTGGCGCCGGTGCTGGCGGCGTGGCGAAGGCAATGCCCCCGCTGAGCAGCGAAGTGACCGAGCCGAGCGCGACCTGAAAGCCCGACGCATCCAGCGTCAGGCCAACGCCGCCGGCATTCCAGAAACGGGTGGTCGGGCGCACATACTGGTGGTGGGGCGTGCTGATGAACACGCTGATATCAACATGGCGGTGGTCGTCCGCCAACTGAAAATCGACCACTTCACCCACCCTGACCTGGCGAAAATACACCGGCGAACCCACATTCAGCGAGCCCAACTGGTCGGCGCGCAGGTGGTAGATCGCTCCCTCCCTGTCGGCGGTCAGCGCCGGCGGTTTTTCCAGGCCGATGAAATGGCGGACGGCCGTCGCCCCTTTGCCAGGATCCATGGCGACATAGGCGCCGCTGACCAGGGTGCCCAGACCGCTGATCTCCCCGGCACCCAGGCGGGGGCGCACCACCCAGAAGCGGGTGGCCTCGTTCAGATAGTTTTTCGCCTCGGGCGCCATCCTGACCGTCACCTCCACCCGCGACAGATCCGCGGCAAAACGCACCTCCGCGACCTTGCCAATATTGACATCCCGGTACTTGACCCAGGTCTTGCCCGCTTCGATACCCTCCGCGGTATTGAAGCTGATGACGATTTCGGGGCCGGTCTCCCCGAGAGTTTTGTAGACCAGCCAGACCCCGATCAGCACCGCCACCAGCGGCAGCAGCCAAATCGCCGATAGGCGTCGGTGGTGGTGAGTATCGGCGACGGCAGCCGGGACTCCGTCGAGATCGCGGCGCTGGCCGGCGTCAGCCACGATCGGCCACCGGGTGATCCCAAAGCAGGCGGGGATCAAAACTCATGGCGGCAAACAGCGTGAGAATCACCACCGCGGCGAACGCCCGCGCGCCGTTACCGGGGTCGACGGTGGCGATGGCGCCGGCCCGCACCAGCGCCGTCATCAACGCGACCACGAACACATCCACCATCGACCAGCGCCCGATGAACTCGGTGACCCGGTACAGGCGGGTGCGCTGGTGGCGGCCGAACGGTGATTTGCGCTGCACCGACACCAGCAGGTAGATCAGCGCCAGCATCTTCACCAGGGGCACCAGGATACTGGCGACGAACACGATGATGGCGAGCGGCTGGTAGCCGTTCCGGTACAGCGAGATCACCCCGCTCATGATGGTATCCGGCTGACCGCTGCCGAGACTGATGACGGTCATCACCGGCAGCAGGTTGGCGGGGACGTACAGGATGATCGCCGCCAACAGCAGCGCCCAAGTGACGCCGACGCTGCGTGGCTGGCGCACGGCCACCGGCGCCGCGCAGCGCGGGCAGCGGGCGCGGACGTAGGCGCCCAGGTTGACCAACAGGGCGCAGGTGCCACAGCGCGCGAGGCCGAGGGCTCGCGCCTGGATCATGGGCCCTCCTGCAGTGGGGCGATCCGCTCCCACAGTAGCTGTGGCTCGAAAGTGGAGGTGGCGATGGCGTGCACCAGAATGAACGCCACGAACAGATAGAGGCCGGGGCCGGGAAACAGGTCGGCGATGTCGGCGAGCTTGACGAAGGCGATCAGCGCGGACAACAAAAACACATCGAGCATGCACCAGGGCTGGATATGGCTCAGCGCCACCAGGGTGCGGCGGGCGCCGGGCAGGGCGCGCCCGCGCCAGGCCGCGCCCTGCACATAGAGCGCGCACAACAACAGCGCGGCGGGGGCGATGACGCTGGTCACCCACACCACCACCGCAAGCTCCGGCATGTCCGCCCGGTAGAACGCCAGCGCGGCGCCGCTCAGCGTCGTCACAGCGGGGCGTCCCTGGATGTCGAGCGCCATGAACGGGAACACATTGGCGAGCACGAGCAGGATCAAGGCCGTGGCGTGCGTTGCCAGCGCTCCCTGCATGCCGCCGAAGGGGAACCGGGCGAGCACCGCCCCACAGCGCGTGCAGTACAGGGATTGTCCGGGGCGCAGCGGCTCTACCCGGTGCAGCGCATCGCACTCGGGGCAGGCGGTCAGCGCAGTGTGGCTGGTGGATGGTGCGGCCAGCGGGTGGGGATCAGTTCCGGGTGACATGCGGCAGGGGCATCCGCTAGCGGCGGTGGCAAAGGCGGGACACAGGGTTGTTGGGCTCCGGGCCATGATTGTCGCGCATCTTAAGCCCGCCTCCTCCGGGTGTATAGCCGCGCCCCCGAGCCGCGCCCCGGAGCGACACTGGCGGCGGGTGGGCTAGAATAATGGACAGCATCTTCCCCTCGTTGCAAACCTCCAGGAATCGCCATGACCGTCACCCCACCCACCACCGCTGATCTCGCCATCCAGGCCGCCGTATTCCGCCGCCTGGTGCGCCACCTCGATGAGCACAAGGAGGTACAGAACATCGATCTGATGAATCTGGCCGCGTTCTGCCGCAATTGCCTCGCCAAATGGTATGTCGCGGCGGCCGCTGAGCAGGGTCAAGCCCTGAGCTATGAAGAAGCTCGCGAAATCATCTACGGCATGCCCTACAGCCAATGGAAGGATCTGTACCAAACGGAGGCGACGCCTGCCCAGCTCGACAAATTTGGCGCCGGGCGGGATCAGGCCTAGGAGCCTGTCGGATTTGAGCGTCCGTAGCGAGGGAAAGTCCGATTTGTGGCAGATTTTGCGCTAATTTGCGGCGAATAATGGGATTATTCAACAAAAATTTGCGCAAAATATGACCAAATTC
>CBDDRG010000069.1:0-9231 GCA_965232975.1 uncultured bacterium | reverse complement strand
GTGTCCTGCTCGACCTGAGCCCACGCACGGTGACGAAACATCTGGAGCACGTATTCACCAAGCTCGGCGTGGAGACCCGCACCGCCGCCGCCGCGCGGGCGCTGGCGGCGGCGCAAAGTGGGTGAGCACAGCGATGCCGGCCGCATCCGCCGGTTGCGGCGGCGCGACGCCGAACTCAGCCCTTCGCCCCACTCAGAAACCGTGGTCTGTCCCCTGTTTTCTGGCAAGTGGCGCTTCAACCGCTGGCTACTGCGCCCGATGTGGTCGCATTCTTAAACACCGTCCCGAACGAATCACTGCCAGCACTCCACCAGCACCGTCCACTGGCGCGCCGCATCGGCAATGGCGACATTGGTTTTGTCACCCGCGAACCAGCCGCCGCCCGTTTGGTAGGGCACGCCATTGGCGGCGAGGAAGGCTTTGACGGTCTGGCCGTTGACGGCAAAACCCACGTTTTGCGGAATGCTGCCGGTGGCGCGCGCCGCTTTGATGTCGTCCAGCTTCATCGCCACCACGCCGATGACATTGCCTTGCCGATCCAGCACCGGGCTGCCGCTGGAGCCCGGTTGCAGCGGCGCGGTAATCTGCATCTGGTTGGTGTTGTTGCCGAGCCCGGTGAGAGCGCTGAGCGTCCCCGGCGTCAAGTTGCCGCCCGACGACAGCACTGAGTTCAGCGGGTAGCCAAACACCACCACGTCCTGGCCCTGATGCAGCTTGGTGGCGTCGGGGTTGAAGCGGGCAATCGCCTTGACGTTGCCCGGCAGTTGCAGCAGGGCGAGATCATTGGCGCTATCGGCGGTGATGACCTTGACCAGCCCCTCGCGACCGGCAACCTTCACCGCCGCGCAGCCGTCGATGACATGCTGGTTGGTCAGCGCGTGGCCCGCCACGCTCACCGCGAAAGCCGTGCCGGTGTATTGTTTGCTGGGCGTGGCGCGGCCGACCGGCGTTGGCACAGCCGGCGCGTCCTTTGCAGAGCGCAGACCTTCACCGGGTTGCCAGTTGGAGGCCAGGCGTTGGCCTTCGGCGCGCTGTGCGGCGGTCAGCTCGCCTTCAACGAAATCGCGAAGTTTTTTGGCACCTTCATACCCCTGCGCCGCCGCCAGGTTGAACCAGGCATAGGCGCGGACGAGGTCGCGAGGGACGCCTTCGCCTTGGACGTACATCTTGCCGAGGTTGAGTTGAGCTTTGGCATGCCCCTGCTCGGCCGCCTTCCGCCACCACTCGACGGCCTGGGCGGCATCCTTGGGTACACCATCGCCTTTGTAATACATCAAGCCGAGGTTGTATTGGGCTGCGGCATGCCCCTGCTCGGCGGCTTTCCGGTACCACTCGACCGCCTGGTTGGCATCCTTGGGTACACCGTCGCCGTTGGCATATATCCAGCCGAGGATGTATTGGGCGTCGGCAAGCCCCTGCTCGGCGGCTTTCCGGTACCACTCGACCGCCTTGGCCGCATCCTTGGGTACGCCAGCGCCCATGTCATACATTGCGCCGAGGGTGTATTGGGCTGCAGCATCTCCCTGCTCCGCGGCTTTCCGGAACCACTCGACCGCCTTGACAGCGTCCTTGGCTACACCCTCGCCATTGCGATACATCACGCCGAGGTTGTATTGGGCGTCGGGATATTCCCGCTCGGCCGCCTTCCGGAACCACTCGACCGCCTGGTTGGCATCCTTGGGTACACCGTCGCCGTTGGCATACATCCAGCCGAGGTTGTATTGGGCTTCGGCATGCCCCTGCTCGGCGGCTTTTCGATACCACTCGGCGGCCGCGGCGACATCCCTATCTACGCCCTCGCCGTTGTAATACTTCAAACCTAGGTTGAATTGGGCTTCGGCATGCCCCTGCTCGGCGGCTTTCCGGTACCACTCGGCGGCCTGGGCGACATCCCTATCTACGCCCTCGCCGTTGGCATACATCCAGCCGAGTTTGTTTTGGGCTTTGGCATCTCCCTGCTCGGCGGCTTTCCGCCACCACTCGACGGCCTTGGCCGCATCCGTGTGTAGACCGATGCCTTCGCCATACATAGCGCCGAGGATAAATTGGGCTTGGACAAGCCCCTGCTCGGCCGCTTTCCGGTACCACTCCGCCGCCTTGGCGGCATCCTTGGCTACGCCAGCGCCTTCGCCATACATCCGGCCGAGGATAAATTGGGCTTTCGCATCCCCCGCTTCCGCTTCTTTCAGCGACTTCGCAAATGCTTCTTCCGGCGTCAATTCCTTGGTCTGCACGGGGGGCGCAGCCGCTCCGGTGGCATTGCCGGGCGCCGGTTTGTCGCAGCCGGTGAGAGTCAGCAACATCAGCGCGGCCAGCACCGGAAACTCGAGAAGGTTGGTTCGTTTACGGTTGAGTGTCATTGCCAGGCTCGGTTGGCGCGCGGGGGCATGTCGCGCAAGCGTACCGCGCTTGTGCCCATTTGGCGCGACCGGCCAAATATTTGCCAGGGATGCCAGACAGGGTGCGCAGGGTTTTCCCGAACCCTGAGTCTGTTCGTCTTCGCCGACAGGCTCGGCGCGGCCACGCGGGCCACCTTGCCGACCAACCTGACGGTATACCGCCTATTTACCAGCCCCCATCACTTGCCGCGCCGCGCCACGCCCGATGTAGCGCCCGGTTTTGACGGCGGTATGACGTGCAACATCGGCAGGCGAAATGCTGCCGCCATACAAGATGGCCACGCGCCGCCCACACCCTCGCGCGGGACACAGGAACCAAGGTCGCTGGCCACCCAGGTTGCAGGGTGTCCAAGCCAGGTCTATGGGATGGCTTTTCTCTTCCCCTGCCCCCGAACCACTGCGATGGTGATAACTCAGGACGACCCGATCGACTCCCGTCCGCACCCGGATGGAATCCGTGACCTGGCCATTGCGGCTCCACCTCGAACTGAATGCAATCCCGGGCCTCAAGACGCCCGGCTCATGCTGGGAAGATGAGCGACCCCGGGAAATCCGGACGGCCACGGCAAAGGCCAGAGCTGGACTCCGGAGTGTTGTTCGACGACCCGAACCAACCGTGGTCTGTCCCCTGTTTTCCCCTGTTTTCCGAGGCTCACGATTGCACATGCTCCATCAAGAAGCTCACGCCGTCTCCCTGGCGAATATAGGGAGCCCATCCTGGCTTCGATTGCATTCCCGGCAGTTGAGACCGGATCGTTTCGCGATGAAAGGACATGACGATTTCCTTTTCAACCCACGAAGATATGGCGAATACCTTGCACGATGGGCAGTTGTAGATGCGAGCGATACCGCCGTTCCAAGATTGCCAGCTCGCAATTGCACTGCAAAGAGGACAATTGCCCGTGAACACTTCAGACATAGAAGCCACTCCTGTTTTTAACCCCAACACCCTAACTCAGCCGCGGATTTGCCGGAGGGCCGAAGGCAAGGACGTCGCTGGAACTTGTTGTTGGACGGCATCGCGCGGCCTCACCCGCCATCACCACGGGAAGTGAATTTATGTCGTGATACACGCTGGACGACAACAATTGAGCGCGTCCGTCTACTCTGGAATGACCTTTCGCAGATCTGGAACAATGTCATAAAGACAACCCGTTCCGGAAACGCTCTCGCTAAGCCGTCTAACGAGGGTGTAGAAAAAGTCCGCTCGGAAACTTTTTGACCATTTCCGGGGGTGCTTTGACCCCTCCTGAAGTGCCGATCGTTGATTGTAGAGCTTCTGAGAAGGTCATTTTTTCAAACCTTCGGTTCAAATTATTTCCTCGGAGTTTTTCTACAGCCTCAACGCCGCCGCTCAGCCGACGCCGAAGGTGGTCGGATGCGGCGGCCTGTTAGGCTTTCTTCTGATTCTGCGCCTCATACGCGGTAGTCGAAGACTTCGCCGCGAGATCCTCCGCCGCATGAAGGATCTTTGCGGCATCCTGCACTGCAAGATCCCCGGCCCGCTCACCAGAGAGGAACTCCCGGAACTGCGAGAGCATCTCCTCCCGAAGGTAGTGCAAATACGGCTCTGTCCCGACGTATGGGCTCTTGTCGTAAGTCGCCAGAACTTCGGGGGGCGCCGATTTCTGTACTAGGTCGCGCTCGTTGACTAGAGATAACGCTTCAGCATGATCAATGCCGGGAATCGCCAAGAGTGACGCTTTTGCAAGTCGAGCTGATAGAAAGCTGTGGTACGCCGCGAATAGAGCCCAAATTTGCTCAGAAAGAAAAGGGCGGACGAGTTCCGTCTCATTCTGCTTCTTCATGAAGTTCAAATGATCAGTGTTCTTCAACAGCTGCTCGAACGTTGATCTTGTTCCAGGATCAGATGCGTTCTCTTTCAACCAATCGTTCGACAGAACCGAGACCATCATCGTCTCGACGGAAACCGTCTGCCAGCTGAGAACTGATTCCCAGACTTTGTTTACGGCCCTAATGCGATGCTCCAGAAGTGCCTTTTCAACATGAGCGTTTGCGGAGGTGCCGGCAAGTGCGAGATCTCTAATTTGCTGAGAGGCTCTGTCTAATTCCGACTTGAGTTTTGCCAGTTCTTGCTCGGTTTCAAGTCGTATGCTCGCTGTCAGCCGCTCCTTGATCCAGGTTCGACAGAGCCAAAGAAATGCTGCGACGAGCGCGGCAGAACCAAATGACGATAGAACTACTTCAAGCACGGCGGACTTTCTCCTAAAGGCCTAACGAGAGTGTAGAAAAAGTCCATTCGGAAAATTTCCGACCATTTCCGGGGGTGCTTTGACCCCTCCTAAAGTGTCGATCGTTGATTGTAGAGCTTCTGAGAAGGCCATTTTTTCAAACCTTCGGTTCAAATTGTTTCTGCGGAGTTTTTCTACAGCCTCAACGGTCACCTTGAACAGTCCGGACGTGGCCAACCAGGGTGCTGCCGAGGCCGGTTTGGTCGTCGAGTATTGCGGTGAAACGGGGTTGCACGAAGCATTGCTCTGGATCGAGCGCGCGGGGCTACCCGCAGTGGCACCCCTGGTGCGCCGCTTCGGGCTGACACCGCGCGAAGCGGAAGTGCTGCACTGGGTCGCCGCCGGCAAGACCAATCGGGATATCGGTGTCCTGCTCGACCTGAGCCCACGCACGGTGACGAAACATCTGGAGCACGTATTCACCAAGCTCGGCGTGGAGACCCGCACCGCCGCCGCCGCGCGGGCGCTGGCGGCGGCGCAAAGTCGGTGAGCACAGCGATGCCGGCCGCATCCGCCGGTTGCGGCGGCGCGACGCCGAACTCAGCCCTTCGCCCCGCTCATGATGCCGCGCACGGCGGCGGGGATATCGGCGGGCAGCACCACCAGTTTGGCATTGGGGGATTCGGCCATCGCCTTGAGCGAATCGACATAACGCTCGCCGAGCAGATACATCACCGGCAGCTCGTTCTGGCCGATGGCCGCGGTGACTTTTTCGATGGCTTCGCGGGTGCCCTCGGCGATCACCACCTTGGCTTCGGCATCCCGCCGCGAGGCCTCCAGACGGCCGTCGGCCTGCAGGATGGCCGCGGTTTTGTCACCTTCGGCGCGGGTCACGGTGGCGCGGCGCAGACGCTCGGCGGCCGCTTGTTCCTCCATCGCCTTCTGCATGGTCGCCGAGGGGTTGATGTCCTGGATTTCGACCGTCTTCAGCGTGATGCCCCAGTCGGCGATGTCGTCGGAGATCGCCGCCTTGAGCTTGGCCTTGATCTGGTCGCGGGACGACAGCGCCCCATCCAATGCCATCTCGCCGACGATGGAGCGCAGCGAGGTCTGCACCAGGGTGCGGATCGCGAGCTCATAATCCTCGACGCCGTACACGGCCTTTTCCGGCGACAGGATATTGATGTAGGCGACCGCGTTGGCGACGATGACGACGTTGTCGAGCGTGATCACCTCCTGCGAGGGGATGTCGAGGACGATGTCCTTGGTGGTCACCTTGTAGGCGACGCTATCCACATAGGGGACGATGAAATTCAACCCCGGTGACAGCGATGTGTGGTATTTGCCCAGACGTTGAATCACCCACTTGTAGCCCTGCGGCACCTGGCGCACGCCCTTGAACAGCGTGACCACGACCAGCACCAGAAATGCGAACACGACGATTGTGGATTCCATGGGAATTTGCCTCTGCCAGATTTCGATGAGTCTTGGTCTACTGTGCTTGCCGGCGCCGCCGGGACGGTCAACCCGGTGCCTGCCCCTGCCGTTCCACCACCAGCGCGTTGCCGGAAAAATCCCGGACGACGACCCGGTCGCCGGTTTTCACCTCGCCTTCACAAATGAAATCCCACTCGTCCTCACCCAGTAGCGGGCGGGTGAAGCGCACCGTGCCGCGGCCGCCGTCGACGGGCACGCGGATCACTTGGCCGGTCTCGCCCAACACCGCCTCGCGGGCGATGCCGGCCGTGGTCTTGTCCACCATTTTGGGTTTGAAATAGCGAAACCAGAAAATTGCAAAGGCCAGGGAGGCGAAGATCCACACCGCGAGTTGGCCGCCGAACCCCAACTGGGGCGCTAGCCAGACCAGGACACCCACGACGAGGGCGCCGAGGCCAAACCAGATCACGGTGAAACTGGCGAGAAAGATTTCGAGAGCGATCAGCGCGACACCCAGAACCAGCCAGTGCCAGTAGAGCGGGTCAAATGCCATGGCCTATCCTCCCTTGTCCGACCCAGCATAGCACGAGCGCCGACGCCCGCTTGCCGGGGCCAAGGCGGCCGGCGCCCGCGATTCAAATGCCACCACCGCCGCTGCCGTGCGCGGTCGCACCGAAGTCGCGACACATGACCAGCGCGTCTTCGCTGCCCGCCGCGTCGTGGTAATAGCCCAGCCGAGTGCCGATCTGGGTGAATCCGTTATTTTCATACAGGGCGAGCGCCGCGAAGTTGGTCGCCCGCACCTCCAGAAACATGCGGCGGATACCGGCGCCGAGCTGCTCGAAACCGAAATTGAGCAGCCGGTGGCCGAGCCCCTCGCCCTGAAAGCTCGGGCTGATGGCGATATTGAGCAGCTCCGCTTCATCCAGCACCCGGTGATAGAAGATGAAGCCGATAACCCTGTGGCGGCGCAGCATGACGAAGCCGGCATGGGCGGCCAGACTGGCGCCGAACTCGCGCCGGCTCCAGGGATAGGGCGAGGCTTCGTGTTCGAGCGCGCACAGGCCGTCCAGGTGCTCGACGCCGGCGGGGACGATGGGGTAGGGGGATGCAGTCAAGACGGTGCCGCAGGCGGCGGCGTGTCGGCGAGAAAGCGCAGCGCCGCCCAAGTGACCGCCTTGATCGCGGGGTCGGCGACCATATCGCCGAGGCCGGGGGTAAAGATGGCGGTCGCGCCGGCGTCGAGGTCAACCCGCTGGCCCCAGCGCTGGCGCCAGGCGGAGGGCTCCAGTTGCTCTTGGCCAGCCAGCAAAATCGCCGGCACCTCGCCCATCGCCAGCACCCAGCGAAACGGCTGCTGTTGGCAGCGACCCTGCAGGAACATCGCCAGCAGCGTCGCCGCATCGGCCAGCGTGCCCGGGGCGGAACCCGGCGGCCAGTCGATAAACTCGGCCGCTGGCAGGGTATCGGGCAGGCGGCGAATAGCGCGCAGGATATTGGTGAGCAATTGCAGCCGATCGGCGTCAGGACGCTGGCGCGGGGCCAGTGCATCGAGCACCAGTACATCCACCGCGGGCCGCCAGCAGGCGAGACGAAAGCTGAGGGTTTCCGCCGCCTGCGCAGTGGGTTGCGGCGGCGCTGTGGGCACCACGCGCGGGGGACGCGGCGGCGCCGCCAGCGCCTCGCTGACGGCCATTGGCACCCTGGGTTCCGCCGGCACTGGCGCCCTCACCGCGGCATCGCCCAGGTCGCCGCTGCCCGCGGTCGCGACCGCGCGGGGGCGATATTGCACTATCCCCAGCGCGGCGAGATACCAGTCCCGCGATGCCGCGGCCATTGGCGCGGGGCCTCAGACCCCGGTCAACTGCGGATGCAGCCGGTTGGGGTTGGCCATCAAATTGAGCGCGTTCAAATAGGCTTTGGCGCTCGCCACCAGAATATCGGTGTCGGCGCCCTGGCCATTGACGATGCGGCCGTCCTTTTCCAGGCGCACCGTGACCTCGCCCTGGGAATCGCTGCCGGTGGTGATCGCATTGACCGAATACAGCCGCAGCCTGGCGTTGCTGTTGGCCAGCTTCTCGATGGCGCCAAAGATCGCATCGACCGGGCCGTCGCCATCGGCTTCGACGACGTGATCGGTGCCATGGCTGCGGAGGCCGAGGCTGGCATGGGGCGGGCGACCGGTCTTCGAGCACACATCCAGCGTGACCAACGAGTAGTTCTCCGCGGCCTCGCCGAGCTGGATCTCGGACACCAGCGCCTGCAAGTCCTCGTCGTGAATCTCGCGCTTCTTGTCGGCTAGTTCCTTGAAGCGGACGAAGGCCCGGTTCATGTCGGCCTTGTTGTCGAACGGGATGCCGAGCTCTTCGAGGCGCGCCGAGAACGCGGCGCGGCCGGAGAGCTTGCCGAGCACCAGGCGGTTGGTGTTCCAGCCCACATCCTGCGCGCGCATGATCTCGTAGGTCTCGCGGTACTTGAGTACGCCGTCCTGGTGGATGCCGGACTCGTGGGCGAAGGCGTTGGCGCCGACCACGGCCTTGTTGGGCTGCACCGGAAAGCCGGTGATGGTGGACACCAGCCGCGAGATGGGCACGATCTGGCTAGTGTCGATGCGGGTCTGCACCGGGAACACATCCTTGCGGGTGCGCACCGCCATGACGATCTCCTCCAGCGACGCATTGCCCGCGCGCTCGCCAAGACCGTTGATGGTGCATTCGACCTGCCGCGCGCCGTGCATCACCGCCGACAGCGAGTTGGCCACCGCAAGGCCCAAATCGTTGTGGCAGTGCACAGAGAAAATCGCCTTGCCGGCGTTGGGCACCGCCGCCATCACGCGGCCGATCATGGCGCCGTACTGGCCGGGTTCGCCGTAGCCCACGGTATCCGGAATATTGATGGTGCGCGCGTCGGCGTCGATCACCGCCTCGATCACCCGGCACATGAAGTCAAATTCGGTGCGACTGCCGTCCTCCAGCGAGAACTCGACGTCGCTGACCAGATTGCGCGCCAGCTTCACCGCGCCCACCGCCTGCTCGACGACCTGATCGGGGGTCATCTGGAGCTTGTACTCCATATGGATCGGCGAGGTCGCAATGAAGGTGTGGATGCGCGGCGACACCGCGTTGCGCAGTGCCTCGCCGGCGCGCTCGATATCGGCGTGGATGGTGCGCGCGAGACTGCACACGATGCAGTCCCTGATGGTA
>CBDDRG010000068.1:0-4327 GCA_965232975.1 uncultured bacterium | reverse complement strand
GCCCGCGCTCGCCTTGATCAATACCGGGTAGCCGATGCGCTCGGCTTCGTGCAGCAGCCGCTGTGCGCTTTGATCCGCGCCCTGATAGCCGGGCACGGTGGCGACGCCGGCGCGCTCGGCGATGCCCTTGGCCTCAATCTTCGAACCCATACAGCGGATGGCCTCGCGGTGGGGGCCGACAAAGACGATGCCGGCGGCCTCGCAGCGGGCGATCAGCGCCTCGCTCTCGGACAGAAAGCCGTAACCGGGGTGAATGGCGGCGACGCCGAGCCGTTGCGCGGCGGCGATGATGGCGTCGGCATCGAGGTAGGAGCGGCGGCTCTCCGCCGGACCGATCAGCACGCCGGCGTCGGCGAGACCGACATGGGGCGCCTGGCGATCGGCCTCGGAATACACGGCGACGGTGCGGATGCCGAGGCGGCGACAGGTGCGCAGGATGCGCACCGCAATTTCGCCACGGTTGGCGACCAGCAGGGATTCGATCACGACGGCACTCGCGGGTTGCAGAGAATCATCGGCGTTACATCCGGTACACGGCAGAGTGGCCGGTCACCGGCGGGCGCCGGGCGGCGAGCGCCAGACACAGGCCAAGCACATCGCGGGTATCGGCGGGCTCGATGATGCCGTCGTCCCACAGCCGCGAAGTGGCGTAGTAGGGATCGCTCTGCGCGCCGTACTGGGCGCGCACCTCGGCTTCGATGCGGCGCAGGTCGGCGTCGAGATCGGCGTCGGCCTGCTTGATGCTGCCGCGGCGCAGTTCGAGCATCACGTTGCTGGCAATGTCGGCGCTCATGGTCGCGCAGCGCGCGGTCGGCCACGCGAACAGGAAGTTGGGCGCAAAGCCGCGCCCGGCCATGCCGTAGTTGCCGGCGCCGTAGGAGCCGCCGACGATGACCGAAAACTTGGCTACTCGGGATGTTGCCTGCGCATACACCATCTTGGCGCTGTGTTTGGCGATGCCGCCGCGCTCGGCCTCGGTGCCGACCATATAGCCGGTGATATTGTGCAGAAACAGCAGCGGCGTCTGGCGCTGGTTGCACAGCTCGATGAAGTGCGCGCCCTTCAGCGCCGACTCCGAAAACAGCGCGCCGTTGTTGCCGAGGATGCCGACCGGATAGCCGTGCAGATGGGCGGTGCCGCACACCAGCGTGTCGCCATAGAGCGGCTTGAACTCCTGGAAATCGCTGCCATCGACGAGGCGCGCGATGATCTCGCGCACGTCATAGGGCATCTTGGGATCGGCGCTGATGACGCCCGGAATCTCCTCGGGGCTGTACGCGGGCGCCACCGCCGGCCGCACGTCGGCGTGGCAGCGCACCGGCCAGTTGAGCTTGGCGACGATGGCGCGCACGCGGGCCAGCGCCTCGGCCTCGTCTTCGGCCAGGTAGTCGTTGACGCCAGATATGCGGCTGTGCATGTCGGCGCCGCCAAGTGTTTCGCCGTCCGCTATTTCGTTGATCGCGACCTTGACGATGGACGGCCCACCCAGATGGATGCGGGCGTTGCCGCGCACCATGATGGTTTCATCGGACAGCGCCGGAATGTAGGCACCACCGGCGGTGCAGCCGCCGAACACCGCCGAGATCTGCGGCAGGCCCTGCGCCGACATCCGGCACTGGCGGTAGAAACTGTTGCCGAAATGATCCTTGTCGGGGAACACGCGGTCCTGCTCCGGCAGATAGGCGCCGCCGCAATCCACCAGATAAATGCAGGGCAGGCCGTTCTGTTCGGCGATCTCCTGCGCGCGCACATGCTTTTTTACGGTTTCGTGAAAGAACGAGCCACCCTTCACGGTGGCGTCGTTGGCGATGATGACGCAGTGCACGCCGCAGATCTGGCCGATGCCGGTGACGATGCCGGCGGACGGCACTTCGTTGGCGTACTGGCCATAGGCGGCAAGGGGCGACAGCTCCAGAAAGGGCGTCGCCGGATCGATCAGGCGGTCGATGCGCTCGCGGGCCAGCAACTTGCCGCGCGCGCGGTGGCGGTCGATATGGGTCTCGCGAATGCCGGTGGCGGCCTCGCGCAGGCGCGCGCGCAGCTCCGCCGCAAGGTGCTCGCAATGCGCCCGGTTGGCGCGAAATTCGGCGGCGCGCGGATTGACGCGCGACTGGATCAGGCTCATGACTACCTTGTGGCTGCGTGATTATTGTTGACAGCGAAAGCTGTCGCGAAAGCCGTTCCGCGCGGGAGCGCCTGGGGCCGGCGCAACGGGACGGGCAATCTAGCAGAAGGCGGCAGCATTGTTCAATTGCGCATCCTCACCGCGCGGGCTTGCGCAAATCCCGGCGGCGCCGACGAGCGCGTGATAACGGGCACCATCAAGGCTGTCGCGAGCGCCATGGTCGCGCGCCCTAAGGCTGAGTTCACGCCAAGGATCCGCGCCCAACGGCAGTTCGGTGACTTCTTGCGCCGCGCGGCAACGGCAAATATCGGCCTGTTTTCAGGCGCCGCGGCTCGGGGGAACGCGCCGAGCACACACTGGCCGCATCGCAACCAACGGCTGCCTGCGACAATTTGTCGCATTGGCAGCCGCCGCATTTGCGCGTCAAATGGCCGGCATGGCGCCGTTGCATTGTTTCGAAACCTTTAATTTTTCATTGAGCTTCTGGAAAACGCACTTTTTTACTCTCCACACACGAATAATTGTGACTATGTCAGTTTCAGAGCCCAACATGTCACCTGAAGCAGACGAGGAATTGTTTCTTTTGACGTCTAAATGGCCGCAGGAAAAAAGTGATTGCTCGGATGTCGAAGTCAGCGTGCATCGATCGTCCGAACAGTGTTCCATAAGGCTTCAAAATACAGGGGAATACCATGTCCGAATTGACCGCCCACACCATGACGCACGCAGCGGGCAACGCTGTCCCAGACCCCTACACCATCGCGCTCGATGAAATCGACATCGGCAATCCCGCTGTGCTGCAGTCCGATTTTCTGCCGCAATATTTTGCCCGGCTGCGCAAGGAAGACCCGATCCATTATTGCGCGCAAGGCACCTATGGCGCCTATTGGTCGATCACCCGCTACAAGGATATCTTGCAGGTGGAAACCAATCCCCAGGTGTTTTCGTCTGAAAAAGGCGGCATCACGCTGGAGGACGGCAACCTCGGGCTCGACATCGAAATGTTCATCGCCATGGACCCACCCAAGCACGACGACCAGCGCAAGGTGGTGTCGCCGGCGCTGGGGCCGGAGAATCTGGCCAAGCTCGCCGAGGGTATCCGCACGCGCACCGGACAGCTGCTCGACCAGTTACCGGTGAACGAAACTTTCGACTGGGTGGATCGGGTGTCCATCGAACTCACTACACAGATGCTTGCGCTACTGTTCGATTTCCCCTGGGAGGATCGCCGCAAGCTGACCCTGTGGTCCGATACCGCCACGGCCATGACCGCACACCCGAGCGAGGCGGAACGCAATGCCGGGCTCGCGACCCTGGGCGAGTGCGCGGCCTATTTCACGCGCCTGTGGAACGAGCGCGTCAATGCCGAGCCCAGACCCGATCTGCTGTCGATGCTGGCGCACTCCGAGGCGACCCGCAACATGGGGCCGCGGGAGTTTCTCGGCAACCTGATTCTGTTGATCGTCGGCGGCAATGACACCACGCGCAATTCCATGACTGGCGGTCTGCTCGCGCTGCACGACAATCCCGATCAGTACCGCAAGCTGTGCGAGAACCCCAAGCTGATCGATTCGCTGGTGCCCGAGATCATCCGCTGGCAAACGCCCGTGACCAGCATGCGCCGCACTGCGCTGCGCGACACGGTGCTCGGCGGCAAGACCATTCGCGAGGGCGACCGGGTGGTGATGTGGTACGCCTCGGCGAATCGCGATGAGGAGGCCATCGAAAATCCCAACGCCTTCATCATCGACCGCGCGCGGCCGCGCCAGCACCTGTCCTTTGGCTTTGGCATTCACCGTTGCGTCGGCAACCGCCTGGCCGAGATGCAGATCCGAATTCTGTGGGAGGAAATTCTCAAGCGCTGGCCGCGGCCGCAGATCGAAGTGGTGGGCGAACCGGTGCGCAATACCACCTACGCGATCCGCAACTTCAGATCGATGCCAGTGCGCATCAACCTCTGTCCCTTCGCAGCGTGATTGCAGTGACGGACGCTGTTGCGGGAACGGCCGCTTAACAAGCCACAGTTGTAGACAGAGACGCCGTCATGGACAAAGTCGTAGTGATCGTCGGCGCCGGGCAGGCCGGTGGCCAGGCCGCCGCCAGCCTGCGCGCCGAGGGGTTTGCCGGTCGCATCGTTCTGGTGGGCGCCGAGCCCACACTGCCCTACCAGCGCCCGCCCCTGTCGAAGGGGTTTCTCGCCGG
>CBDDRG010000067.1:0-6318 GCA_965232975.1 uncultured bacterium | reverse complement strand
AAATTTGCGGCGAATAATGGGATTATTCAACAAAAATTTGCGCAAAATATGACCAAATTCGGCTTTTCCGCAGTAGGACAGTCTCAAGTCCGACAGGCTCCTAGCTTTACCGTCACCCTGGAACTGCACTTTTCGCGCTTGATGCCTTGGTGAAGCTGAGCTGGCTGGCGCTCGCCGCGCTGTTGCTGCTCGGTGGCTGCGCCACCGCGCCGCCCGCCCACCGCGACAATCTGTGCGACCTTTTTGCCGAACGACCGGCCTGGTATGAAGCCTCGGTAAAAGCTGCCGAACGCTGGGGCGGGCCGATCCAGACGCCGCTCGCGATCATCCACCACGAGTCGGGGTTTCGCGCCGATGCCAGACCCCGGATGCGCTACTTTTTGTGGCTTATCCCCATCGGTCGCGGCAGCTCCGCCTACGGCTATCCCCAGGCCCAGGATCCGGCCTGGGAGGATTACCAGCGCGAAGCCGGCTCATGGTTCAGCGACCGCGACGATTTTGCCGATGCGGTGGACTTCGTGCAGTGGTACATGTACAAAACGGCCAAGATCAATGCCGTGCCCCAGACCGACGCTTACGCTCAGTACCTGAACTACCACGAGGGCTGGCGCGGCTATCGCAGCGGCGCGTATCGGCGCAATGCCAGGCTGCGCGCGAATGCCCGAGGGGTCGCCGCCCGCGCCCAGCGCTATGGCGCGCAATACCGAGCTTGCAGACAGCGGTTGGATGCCGGGCTGTGACCGGCCATCCCCGCACGAGCACAAGAATCAACGAAAGGGACAGGGGATGAATGACACCGCCACCACCAACCGGGATTTTCTCGCTGCGAAAGCGCTGCGGCCCGAGGACTTGCCGAGCTGCTGCGAGGCCGAGCAGTTTGATTTCGCGACCACCGACGACCTTCTCCCCCTCACTGAAATCATCGGCCAGGAACGCGCCCTGGCGGCGATTCGCTTCGGGCTGGACATGGCCAGCGAGGGCTACAATCTGTACGTGATGGGCGCACCCGGCAGCGGCAAGTTCACCGCGATCAGCCACTATCTGCACGCCAAGGCGGCCACCGAGGCCGTGCCGCCGGACTGGTGCTATGTCAACAATTTTGCCGACGGCACCAAGCCGCGGCTGCTGACCCTGCCCACCGGTCGCGGCGGCGTACTGCGCCAGCGCATGCGCCAACTGGTCGAAGACCTGCAAACCGTCATCCCCGCCGCTTTTGACAGCAACGAGTACAAGGCGAGCGCCCGCCGGGTCGAGGAAATGCTCGAAGGTCGCCAGCAGACTGCATTCCGGGAGCTTCAGGAGGCAGCCGGCGCGCAGGGCATCAAGGTTCAGCAATCCTCGCCCACGGAGCTGTCCTTTATTCCGCTCCACGAGGGCGAGGAACTCGATCCACAAGCCTTTGAGAAGCTGCCGGACGAAGAACAGAAGCGTCTGCAACAGGCCATCGAAGATCTGCGCGAGCGCTTGCGGGTCATTTTTCAACAACAGTTGCCGCAGTGGCACAAGGAGGCCCGCGAAGCCATCCGCCACCTCAACTATCAAATCACGCTGGAAGCGGTGGCAATACCCTTCGCCGCTCTCCACCGCGAATTTGCCGACTTGCCGGCGGTGCTGCTCTATCTCAACGAAGCGCAGAAGGACGTCATTGCCAATGTCAGTTATTTCCGCCCCCGCGAAGCGGGCGCGGAGCCGCCGCAGCCGCGCAACCCGCTGGCCCGTTATGACGTCAATCGGCTGCTCGAGCGCACCGGCAATGGCGGCGCGCCCGTCGTTTACGAAGACCATCCGAGCTATGCCAACCTGCTCGGGCGCGTCGAACACAGTGCCTACATGGGCGCACTGCTCACCGATTTCACGCTGATCCGACCCGGAGCGCTGCACCGCGCCAATGGCGGCTACCTTATTCTCGACGCGATCAAACTGTTGACGCAGCCCTACGCCTGGCAGGGCCTCAAGCAGGCGCTGTCGGCGCGTGAGCTGCGCATCGAATCGCTCGAACAGAGCCTCAGCCTGGTCAGCACGCTGTCGCTGGAACCTGAACTCATCCCGCTCGACGTGAAGGTCGTACTGCTCGGCGACCGCTACCTCTATTACCTGCTCTACGCCCAGGATCCGGACTTCGCAGAGCTGTTCAAGGTGCCCGCCGATTTTGACTCAGCCATGCCGCGCAATCCGGTAAACGATGTTCTGTATGCCCGTATGATCGCCACACTGATCCGCGACAAGAACCTGCTGCCGTTCGACCGTGCCGCCGTCGCCGCGATCATCCGCCAGAGCATGCGCCTGGAGGCCGATTCGACCCAGCTCTCAACCCATATGCGCAGCGTCGCCGACCTCGCCGCCGAAACCGATTACTGGGCCCGCGACGGCGGCCGCAGTCTCGCCGGCGTCGCGGACGTCCACCGCGCCCTCGCCGCCCAGACCGTGCGCCTCGATCGCGTGCGCGACCGGATCCACGAAAGCATCAGCCGCCACACCATCCTCATCGACACCAGCGGCGCCGTGGTCGGTCAGGTGAATGGGCTGTCCGTACTACAACTCGGCAATTTCAGTTTTGGCCAGCCATCGCGGATCACCTGCACCACCCGCCTCGGCGACGGCCGGGTCATCGACATCGAGCGCGAGACCACGATGGGCGGACCCACCCACACCAAGGGCGTATTTATCCTGAGCAGTTTTCTCGGTGCCCGCTACGGCCAGCACTCGACACTGTCGCTGACCGCGAGCCTGGCGTTCGAGCAGTCCTACGGCGGCGTCGACGGCGACAGCGCATCCCTCGCCGAGCTCTGTGCCCTGCTGTCGTCGATAAGCCAGGTTCCGATCCGCCAGTGCTTCGCAATGACCGGCTCCATCAACCAGCTCGGCCAGGTGCAGGTCATTGGCGGCGTCAACGAGAAAGTCGAGGGTTTCTTCGATGTCTGCAAGGCGCGCGGCCTGACCGGCGAACAGGGCGTGCTGTTGCCGGCCAACAATGTGCAGCATCTGTTGCCGCGCCCGGATGTGGTCGCCGCACTCGCCGCCGGCGAATTTCACCTGTACCCGGTCAGCGACGTCGACGCGGCCATCGAAATTCTCACCGGCGTCCCCGCCGGTGTTCCCGACCACCGGGGCCACTACCCTCCCGACACCCTGAACGGCAAAGTCATGGCGCGGCTCAAACACTTCGCAGATCTGCGCGGCGCCTTTGCGAAGGGCGACAGCGACCGTATTCCACAGCGCTTTCCGTCGCGTCTAAAAAAAGCGAGTCAATTGCCGCGCGGTCGTCGCGAGTGATGGCGAATGCGGGCGCGGCGACTCGGGGCTCGCAACGACGCAACCGGTTTGCCGGCAGCGGAGCACCCGCGACCCAGCCGCTCCCGCAACTGTCGGCAGCGGGCGCCGCGCCGCGATGATGCCCGCCTGGATTCAAGCCTTTCATATCATCAGCGTCGTGTGCTGGTTCGCCGCGCTGTTCTATCTGCCGCGTCTGTTCGTCTATCACGCCGCCACGGATGATGCCATCAGCAGCGCGCGCTTCAAGGTCATGGAGCGCAAATTGTCCCGGGGCATCGCCACGCCGGCGATGCTGGCAAGCCTGACTTTCGGCATCTGGCTGGCGAGCTTTGCGCCCGAGCACTACCTGAGCCAGGGTTGGTTTCGGGCGAAGATCGCGCTGGTGCTCGCACTGCTGACCTACCACCATTTGTGCCTGTTTTTTCTACGGCGCTTCCAGCAGGATCGCAATACGCACAGCCCGGTGTTCTACCGCTGGTTCAACGAGGTGCCGGTACTGCTGCTGATCGGTATCGTCGTGCTCGTCGTCGTGAAGCCATTCTGAGCCGATGCACCCGTGAATCGCCTCGGCCAGCCCTCCCCAGCCCACGCGGGCGCCGCCCAAGCGAAGGCCGCCGCCCACGCCAGATCGGCAACGCGCACGCAGGCGATCGTCAGCGCGCCGATCGGCCGCACCTTGCTGCGGCTGACCGTGCCCATGATCCTCGGCATCGTTTCGCTGATGCTGGTCAGCGTCGTCGACGCCTACTTTCTCGGCCAACTGGGCACCCCGGAGCTGGCCGCGCTCGGCTTTATTCTGCCGGTGGTCTACAGCGTCCACAGCGTCGGCCTCGGGCTCGGCATGGGGGTGTCGGTGCTGACCGCGCGGCTGCTCGGCGAAGGGCGCTTTGATCTCGCGGCCGGCCTCGTCACCGACAGCCGCCTGCTGGTGCTGGCAGCGGGGGTGCTGCTGGCCATTCCGCTGTATCTGTGGCGGGCCGAGCTGTTCATGCTGATGGGCGCGGGCCCGCTGGTGCTGCCCCATGTGCTCGAATACATGTCGCTGTGGCTGCTCGCAATTCCGCTGGTCATGCTCAACCTGGCCAGCAACAACACGTTGCGGGCGGCCGGCAGCCCGGCCAAGTCGGCGCTCGTCCTCGCCGTGGTCGCGGTCGTCAACGGTCTGCTAGACCCGCTGCTGATTTTCGGCTTCGGCCCGATACCGGGCATGGGCATGGCCGGCGCCGCGCTCGCCGCCGTGACCGGCTGGATTGTCAGTTGCGTGGTATCCGACCACTTGCTGGGCGCGCAGGAGCACCTGATTCTGCGCGGGCGGCCCGTCTGGCGGCGGCTGCTCGGCAACTGGCAGCGCCTGCTGTCGATTGGCGTCCCGGCCATCTGCGCCAATCTGTTGACGCCCTTCGCAACCGCGATCCTGACCGCGCTGGTGGCCCATTTCGGCGCCACCGCGGTCGCCGGCTTCGGCGTGTGCACGCGCATCGACGCGCTCAGCATGATCGTGGTGTTCTCGTTGTCGGCGACGCTGCCCATGTTCATCGGCCAGAATATCGGCGCCGGCCAGATCGAACGCGCGCGCCGGGCGCTGTTCGGCGCACTCAAGTTCAGCGTGATCTTCCAGCTCGGCGTCTACCTGCCGCTGGCCCTGTTCGCGACCGGGGTTGGCGCACTGTTCAGCGCCAACCCCGAGGTCATCCGCACCATCGGCATTTATCTGTGGATAGTGCCGGCCAGCTACGGCGCCCACGCGCTGGTGATTCTGATTCTGGTGTCGCTCAATGCGCTGAAGCGTCCGCGCACCGCGCTGCTCACCGCCGCCGTGCGGCTGCTCGCCTGCAATCTGCCGCTGGCCTGGCTCGGCGGGCACTGGTGGGGCCTGACCGGGCTGTTCGCCGGGTTTACCGGCGGCAACCTGATTGCAGGCGCGCTCGCCTACCGGATCATAAAGCGAGTGTGGCGCGAGGAATTCCCGCCCGCAATCGCCGCCTGAGTGCCGTCGGCGCAGCCTTCCCTTTCCGGTTGCGGGGCGCAGTGATAGCATCGCGGTATTCCATTTTTTCTCGTCTTTCCCTTCAACCTTGATCCGGCGCGGACCCTGCGCCTCTGGAGCATCGCCATGTTAAAACACGCCATTTCCGCCGATTCCCATATCGTTGAACCACCCAACTGTTATGTCGATTTCATCGACCCCAAATTCCGCGACCGCGCGCCCCGCATCGAGAAAAACAAGCACGGCGTCGATACCTTCGTCATCGAGGGCATGAAACACGCGCTGCCGCTTGGCCTGCTCGCCGGTGCCGGCATTCCGCCCGACCAGTTGCGCGCCCAGCGCAACGCCAGCTTCGTCGATCTGGCGCGCGGCAGCTGGGATCCAAAGGCCCGCGTCGCGATCCAGGACGAAGAGGACATCTGCGGCGAAATCATCTATGCCTCGGTCGGCATGGTGATGTGCAGCCACCCCGACTTCGAATACAAATCGGCCTGCTTCCAGGCCTACAACCGCTGGCTGCAAGGGTTTTGCGGCGAGTTGCCCAACCGCCTGTTCGGGCTCGCGCAAACCGCGGTTTCTTCGGTCGATTCGGCCATCGCCGACTTCAAACGCGCCAAGGAGATGGGCATGGTCGGCATGATGATGACCGGCAACCCGCAACACGAGGACTACGACCACCCCGACTACGACGCGCTGTGGGAGTGCGCGGTCGATCTCGATCTGCCGATCTGCTTCCACATCCTGACCTCGAGCGACCACGGCGTCGAAACCGCGTTCAAGGCCGAGCGCGGCCATTCCGCCAACGGCTTCATGAACATCATCCGCGGCGTGCAGAACGTCATGGGCGTGTTCGTGTTCGGCGGCGTGTTCGAGCGCCACCCCAAGCTGAAAATGGTCGTCGCCGAGGGCGATGCCGGCTGGGTGCCGCACTACATGTACCGCGCCGACCACGCCGCCGAGCGCCTGGACACCGGCACCGATCGCTTCATCACCAAAAAGCCCAGCGAATACGTGCGCAACAACATCTGGTTCACCTTCCAGGACGACGCCACCGCCTA
>CBDDRG010000066.1:0-4732 GCA_965232975.1 uncultured bacterium | reverse complement strand
CGACGCCATCCTGTGGCTCGAACGCTGGCTGCTGCGCTACCCCGGCACGCTGATCGTGATCTCCCACGACCGCGAGTTTCTCGACCGCCTGGTGGACAGCATCGTCCACGTCGAGCACGAGACCCTGACCACCTATCGCGGCGACTATTCCGCGTTCGAGCGCCAGCGCGGCGAGCGCCTGGTGCAACAGCAGGCGGTGTTCGAGAAGCAGGCGCGCCAGCGCTCGCACCTGCAGGCCTATGTCGATCGCTTCCGCTACCAGGCCTCGAAGGCGCGCCAGGCGCAGAGTCGCATCAAGGCCCTGGAACGCCTGCAGGCGGCGGCACCGCTGCAAGCGGCCAGTGGCTTTGACTTCGAGTTTCGCGAGCCCGCCGGGCTGTGTTCGCCGTTACTCAGTCTCGACCAGGTGCAGGCCGGTTATGGCGAGACACTGGTGCTCGAACACATCCACCTCGACCTGCTGCCCGGTTCGCGCATCGGCCTGCTGGGCCGCAACGGCGCCGGCAAATCCACGCTGGTGAAATTGCTGGCGGGCGAAATTGCGCCGCTGCGCGGCCAGATCGAGCGCGGGCGCAATCTGGTCATCGGCTACTTTGCGCAGCAACAGCTCGAAGTGCTGGATCTCGACGCCTCGGCGCTGCTGCATCTGCAACGGCAGGCCCCGCGCGCCCGCGAGCAGGAATTGCGCGACTACCTCGGCGGCTTCGGCTTTCGCGGCGAGCGCGTCACCGCGCCAGTCGGGCCCTTCTCGGGCGGCGAGAAAACCCGCCTCGCGCTCGCCTTGTTGATTTGGCAGCGGCCCAATCTGCTGCTGCTGGACGAGCCCACCAACCACCTCGACATGGACATGCGCGAGGCGCTGGTGCTGGCGCTGCAGGATTTCACCGGCGCCGTGGTGGTGGTGTCCCACGACCGCCACCTGCTGCGCACCGTGGTCGATGAACTGTATCTGGTACAGGATCGTGCGGTGCGACCGTTCGCCGGCGACCTCGACGACTATCAAAAGCTGCAACAGCAAAGCGCGAAGCCGCCAAGCGCGAAATCGTCGTCAAAAAATCACTCCCAAAACGAACCGGTCGCCGACGCCAAGCTTCACGTCGCCGCCACCGCGGTTAAACCCCTGCCCCAGCAGTTCGCCCCCGTCGATCGCCAGACGCGCAAGCGCGAGGAGGCAGCCCACCGCCAGCGCACCGCCGCGCAGCGCAAGCTGGTGGCCACCGCCGAGCAACGGCTGGCAGCCGTACAGGCCAGGCTCGCCAGCATCACCGCCGCGCTCGCCGATCCCGCCCTGTATCAGCCGGACGCGACGGCCAGACTGCGGCAGTTGCTGGCCGATGAAGGTGCGCTGAAAAGTGAGATCGAGCGCATCGAACAGGGCTGGGTAGAGGCACTGGAGCAACTGGAAGCGCTGGATGCGGAATTCTGCCAGCAGCAGTAGGCGCAAAGAGGCAACCCGCTGTCGGCGGGGCCGGCCTGTGCGCCCGGCGCCCTTCGCTTAAAATGCGCTTGCGAGCTGTCTGCGACGAGCGGTGCCCAGCCGCCCTGATCCCCCACCAATAACAGAACCTTAGGGGCCGCCCATGACACAGGAAATCGACCGCATCACCGGCGCTGACGAAGACATCGTCGGCATCAACATGCAGCGCGCGCTCGCCTGCCTGACCGATATCCCACCCGGGTTTGCGGAGTTGCTCGCCGCGCCGCGACGGATTATCCGCGTCGCCTTTCCGGTACAGATGGACGACGACTCGGTGCGCGTGTTCGAGGGCTTTCGCGTGCTCCACAGTCGCACGCTGGGTCCGGGCAAGGGGGGCATCCGCTATCACCCCGAGGTCAGTCTGGCCGAGGTCTGCACGCTGGCTGCGCTGATGAGCTGGAAATGCGCGCTGATCGACGTGCCCTTTGGCGGTGCCAAGGGCGGTGTCGTCTGCGATCCGAAACAGCTGTCGCAAAACGAACTGCGGCGGCTGACCCGCCGCTTCATCAGCGAGCTGGGCGACAACATCGGCCCCCACACCGACATCCCTGCGCCGGACATGTACACCGATGAGCAGACCATGGCCTGGGTGTACGACACCTACGACGTCATGCACGCCGGCGCCAACAACCGCGCGGTGGTGACCGGCAAGCCCATCGCTCTCGGTGGCTCGCGGGGCCGGCACGAGGCCACCGGTCGCGGCTGTCTGCACGCCGCCGAACACTTTCTCGCCAAGGGCCTGATCCCCGGGCTCACGACATTGCAGGGCGCGCGGGTCGCGGTGCAGGGCTTCGGCAACGTCGGCGCCATCGCGGCTGAGCTGTTCAAGGCCGCGGGTGCGACCATAGTTGGGCTCAGCGACTCGCAGCACGCCATTGCGTCGCCCGCAGGCATAGACCCGGCCGCCGCGATGGCCCACAAACAGGCCACGGGTTCGGTCGCGGGCCTGACGGGCACCACCATCATGACCAATGCCGAACTGCTGACGATCGACTGCGACATTCTGCTCCCGGCGGCGCTCGGCCATCAGATTACCGGAGCCAATGCGGCGAATATCCGCGCGCGGCTCATCGTCGAGGGCGCCAACGGCCCGGTCACACCCGCGGCGGACGCACTGCTGTGCCAGCGTGGCGTCCACGTCATCCCCGATATTCTGGCCAATGCCGGCGGCGTCACCGTCAGTTACTTCGAGTGGGTGCAAAATCTGGAAAACGAGCAGTGGGAACTGGCCGAGGTCAACGACAAGCTGCGCAGAAAAATGCTCGGCGGCGTCGATGTCACGGTCGCCCGCTGGCAGGCTCTGACCGCGGAAAGCGGCGGCGCGGAGCGGGATTATCCGCTCGATCTGCGCACCGCGGCGCTGGTCGTCGCCATCGAGCGCCTGATCGACACCACCTTGCAACGGGGCCTGTGGCCCTGATTTCCTCCGCCCGCGATCAGCCTGTCCCCGGCTTACAAAACGAGAATCCACCATGATCGACTTCGCTCTCTCCCCCGAATTGCTCGACTTGCAGGCACAGACGCAAGCTTTCATTCGCGATGTCGTCATGGGCTACGAACCGGACGCCCGCCAGCACTACTACGGCCCAACCGAGGAGTTGCGGCTGGAGCTGGTCGCCAAGGCGCGCGCCGCCGGCCTGCTGTCCCCCCATGCGCCCACCGAGTATGGTGGGCGCGGTCTCGACCACCGCGGCATGGCGGTAATTTTCGAAGCTGCCGGCTATTCACCGCTGGGGCCGCTGGCGCTCAACATCCAGGCGCCGGATGAAGGCAACACCACGCTGCTGCTGAAAGTGGCGACGGCGGAGCAAAAACAGCGCTGGCTGGTGCCCCTGTACCGAGGCGAGATCCGCTCGGTGTTCGCGATGACCGAGCCGGACAATGGCGCCGGCTCCGATCCCAGCCTGCTGAAGACCATCGCGACGCCGGACGGCGACGACTATGTCATCAACGGCCGCAAATGGTTCATCACCGGGCTGCCCGGCTCGGCGTTCCAGATCATCATGGCCCGTACCCAGGATCACCTGGGTCGCGACCTGGGCGCGACCATGTTCATCACCCCCTCGGATGCACCCGGCATCGACATGGTGCGCATGCTCGACACCATCGACAGCAATTCGCCCGGCGGCCACTGCGAGGTCGATTACCGCAACCTGCGCGTGCCGAAAGAAAACATTCTCGGCGAGGTCGGCAAGGGTTTTCGCTACGCGCAGGTGCGCCTGGGGCCGGCGCGCATGACCCACTGCATGCGCTGGCTCGGCGCCGCCCAGCGCTGCCACGACATCGCCAGCGAGTACGCCAAAACCCGCATCGCGTTCGGCAAACCGATCATCGACCACGAGGGCGTCGGCTTCATGCTCGCCGACAACCGCATCGACCTGCACTGCTGCCGCCTGACCACCTGGCACGCCTGCTGGCTGCTCGATCAGGGCGACCACGCCCGCTTTGAAACCAGCATGTGCAAGGTGCTCAGCTCCGAGGCGCTGGGGCGGGTCGTCGATCGCTCCATGCAGATTCTCGGCGCCAAGGGTATCTCGGGCGATACCGTCATCGAGCGCATCTATCGCGACATCCGCGCGTTCCGCCTCTACGACGGCCCCTCCGAGGTGCATCGCTGGGTGCTGGCGCGCGCCTGAGGTCACCGACCAGCGCCGGATTTGCCGCCCCCCAGCCGACCCGCCGCGGCGAGTCGCTCTTGTCACCCGATCTTGTCACCCGCTGAAGGACACCCATGCACCACGCTGTGGTCGACGCCGTTATCACGCCTGAAGGTCGCCTCGACGTGCTGTCGCGGGCCGAGGTCAACCAGCTCACGGACGCCAGCCAGCGCGAGCTGCACGCGCTGTTGCGCAATTGCGCGCTGGCAGTGCTGAATTCGGGCACCCGCCTGGATGACGGCCACGAGCTGCTCGCGCGCTACCCCAATTTCTCGGTGCGCGTGCTGCAGGAGGAGCGCGGCATCAAACTCGAGGTCAAGGGTGCACCGGCGGCGGCCTTCGTCGACGGCAGGATCATCAAGGGCAGCAGCGAACACCTGTTCGCGGTGCTGCGCGATCTGGTCTACGCCAACATCGATATCAAGGACAACCCGCGTTTCGATCTGAATTCGTCGGTCGATGTGACCAGTGCCGTCTTCCACATCCTGCGCAACGCCGAGGCACTGCGCCCGCGCAACAGCCCGCGCCTGGTGGTGTGCTGGGGCGGCCACGCCATCGGCCGCACCGAATACGACTACTCGAAGCTGGTCGGTTATGA
>CBDDRG010000065.1:0-5373 GCA_965232975.1 uncultured bacterium | reverse complement strand
ACGCTTCGACTTGGAATTGACATGATGTGTAAGCATATTTCTGGAACGGAGTACTAGCCGCCCTGTAGCATTCGCTGTGAGGGCCAAGCCAGCGGTTCGTGCGTTCCTTCTTAAATTGCGGAGATTCCTTTATGGCCAGTCCCGAAAGCAAAAAGCTGCTGGAGTTGCTGTGGCAGAACTACCCCGGCCCCTCCAGCTACGAAAAGATGAAAGACAAGGTGGACAAGATGCGCGACAACTTCGCGCGCACCACCCGCAATTTGACCGCGTCCCCAGACACCCTGGTCGAAACGCTGCATATCGAGGGCATTCCGGCGGAGTGGGTCAGCGCGCCCGGCGTCGATCAAGATCGCGTGCTGCTGTACCTGCATGGCGGCGGCTATGTGATCGGCTCCCTCGACAGCCACCGCGGCCTGATCGCGCGGCTGTCGCAAGCCGCCAATTGCCGCGCGCTGGCACTCGCCTACCGCCTCGCCCCCGAACACCGCTATCCCGCCGCCGTGGAGGACGCCACCACGGCCTATCGCTGGCTGCTGGCGCAGGGGTTTGATCCGGCCCGTATCGCCATCGCCGGGGATTCCGCCGGCGGCGGCCTGACCCTGGCCGCGCTGGTGGCGCTGCGCGATGCCGGGGTGCCGCTGCCGGCGGCGGCCGCACCGCTGTCACCCTGGGTCGATCTGGAGGGCACTGGCGAATCGATGAAGACCCGCGTCGAGGTGGATCCGATGGTGGAGCCGGGCGGGCTGTTCGGCATGGCGAAGATCTATCTGGGCGACGCCGACCCGCGGTTGCCGACGGCATCGCCGCTGTACGCCGATCTGACCGGGCTGCCGCCGCTGCTGATCCAGGTCGGCGATCTCGAAACCCTGCTCGACGACTCCACCCGGTTTGCCGCACGCGCCGAGGCGGCGGGCGTCGATGTCACCCTCGAAGTCTGGCCGGAGATGGTGCACGTCTGGCAACTGTTTGCGCCGATGATTCCGGAGGGCCGCGAGGCGATTGCGCGTATCGGCGAGTTTATCCAGCAGAAAACTGCCCGCGGTTGACCGCCAGCGGATCAAATTACAGCTATTTCCAGTAGTGTCCGGTTACCGCACGCTCGTGCATCCCGACTGATTCAGTCGCGGCTTGAACGGCAGTTCACTCGGTCAGGGCTTCGTCGTCAACAATGCGCAGTGCCAACAGGTTGCTCTGGTCCGTGATCACCAGCGCCGGATCGACGCGCACGCAGGCGCCGGCATAGCGACCATCGACGGAAAAGGTGCACACCTGCACATTGTGGCCGCCACTCTTGCCACCACTCTCGTCGCCACTCTCGTCGGCACAGCGGGGCAGGGGGCACAACTCCTGGTAGACCTGATGCTGGCGGTCGAAGCGGCCGGTGGTCGCCTCCATTACGGCGCTGCTGCCGTCGATGATGCTGATATTGGCGCCGCAGCGCCCGGCGATGGGCTTGGTGACATAGCCGCTCTGGCGCAATTCAGCGGTCAGTTCGTACTGCGAATTGAGCAGATGGGGATGGTTGGGGAACAGGTTACACAGCACCGGCAGAATGGCCTTGTTGCTCGGGATCAGCGTCCATAGTGGCTCGAACACCATCACCTCCGGGCGCAACAGCACATCCACCAGACGCGGCGCCCGGCGTTCGCCGTCGGCGGGGGGCGGACGCTGCGTATCTTCGTCACACTGCGCGCGGATCTGGTCGAGGGCGGTCTCCCAGGCCCAGGTTTTCCATACCCACAGGATGCGCGCGCCGTCGGCATCGACGACATAGCCGTCGGCGTCCCAGCCCAGATCGGCAACGCCCTGAATGATCTTGCAGGGAATGCCGGCGGCATCGATGGCGGATTTCATGTACAGCGCGTGATAGATCTCCTCCGGGGCCTCGTCGAGCATGATGTGCAACACGCCATCGACGCCGCTCTCGCGCCAGGCGTCGACCAGATCCTGGTGCAGGCTGGCGCCGGGGGAACGGCCCTCGCGGGCGCCGAAGTGCTGGGCCCACAGGTCTTGCACCTTGCCGGTTTCCAGGTGGCAGGACGCGGAGTCGGCGTTGTATTCGTAGACCTTGATGCCGCGCTCCGATACCGAAAAATCGAAGCGCCCGGTGATCATCTGGTTGCGGCGGTTGTTCCACGATTGGTGAATTTTGGGCCAGATCGCCGGTGGCAGGTCGAACCGGGCGAGCAGCGCGTCGTCCTGAAGCACATGGTGGGTGGCGTGCATGAACATGGCGTGGAGCTCGTTGGTGGCGTGGCGGATTTCCCGGTGGGCGGTCTCCGACAGGCATATATAGCGGTATTGGTCGGCGACATTGGCGCTGAGCTTGTGGCCGCCCATGGAGGCGACAAAGGCGGCGGTGTCGGGCTCGCGGACATCGAGCCAGGCGCGCTCCGCTTGACCGCGATGGGCGACTTCGCGCAGTTGCGGGTTGAACAGGCGCGGATCGATGGTCTGCCAGCGCACCGCGTGGGTATCGTCCGCCGTCTGGATCACCCAGCCGAGGATGGCGGTGCCGCCACTGTCGGGAACCGTGCCACCGGCGTCGATCCAGTAGCCGCCCGCCGGCGTGCGCGCGAGCGGCAACTCGCGGGAATAGTTCTGTGGCGCAGGCCACACCCGGTGCTCGACGTTCTGCTCGATGACACGAACGTGGTCGGCGCCCACCTCGGTGACGATGGCGACATGGCCGGTGTCCTCGAAATCCCCGCCCTCGTCCCACACCAGCAGGCACCCCGGTTCCGGCGGGCGCAGCGCACCGTTGTGAAACGAGCGCAGCGGCAGCAGGCGGTTGTCCTTGACCACGCGCACCGAGCGCAACTGAAAGATGTCGTAGGCCATGCCGACGCCGTCGAAGATGTAGCCCCGGGTCAGATACAGCCAGCGCCGCGCCAGCTCCACGCACTGCCACTTGTAGCCCATGAAAATGCCGTCCACGTAGCTGCGATAGGCGCTGCGGTCGGGCAGTTGGGCGGCATCGGCGGAGGCGTAATCCGAGGAGTACACCGGCACCGCGCCGGGGGCGTGGCCGAGCAAGGTGCCGAACTTGGCGGGGGCGTGGTGCGGCGCTGCTGTCATGGCGGCGGTGTTCAGTCCGTGGCGACAGAGATTGAAGAATTAGACATCGAGATGGTCGATTGTCGCGCAGTCCAGTGCGATGAGGGCGGGGGCGAGGGCGGCACTGTCGGCGCTCTGTGCGGTGAAGATCGCGCTCCGAAATGCGCCGCGCTCCGGGTTTGGTTGCGCGTTCGCCGCCACCTCAGGCAACAGCGACGCCACCCGCCGCGCAATCGCAGCGCCCGAATCGATCCAGTGCACGGCGCGCGGTGCGGCCGCGACCAGGTCATCGCGCAGCAGCGGGAAGTGAGTGCAGGCGAGCACCACAGTGTCTAGCTCGGCGTGGGCGAACAGCGGCGCGATGATGGCGGCGACCTGATCCACAGCCGCCGCCGCGCCGCGCAGCCTGGCCTCGGCGATTTCGACCAGCGCCGAGCTGCCGACCCGCACCACTGTGCAATGTGCGGCGAAGTCGTCGATCAGGCGCTGGGTGTAGGGGCGCGCCACGGTGCCGGGCGTGCCCAGCAGCCCGATGACGCTGCTCTGGGTCAGCGCGGCGGCGGGCTTGATCCCGGGCACCACGCCGACGATGCGATTGGCGACCGGCTCCGGCAAATGGGCGCGGATGCGCGGCAGCACCAGCGTGCTCGCGGTGTTGCAGGCGACCACGACGATGTCGGGTTGGCTGTGTGCGATCAATGCCCGCAGCACCCGATCGACTCTCGCCAACAGTGTGGCCTCATCCTTGGTGCCATAGGGAAAGGCGGCGTTGTCGCAGGCGTAGATGAAGTCGGCGCCGGGCAGGCGTGCGCGGATGGCCGCCAGAATGCTGAGGCCGCCGACGCCCGAATCGAACACCAGGATGCGCGCGGGCTGCCCGTCGGCCAGCTGACCGGGCGCCGCAGACGGCGGCGCGGCGGCGGTCCCGGCGGCGGGTCGGGCGGATGGTCGGGAGGGCTGGGTCATGGCCGCCGAGTTTAGCCCATGGCGGCCGTTCCGGTCCGCGTCGAGATATCGCCAGCGACGCCATCGCCCGCGACGTATCACGCCCGGTCAAACCGTCAAGCCTGGCTCTCGCGCGTCTATCGGCGCGGCGCTACGCCCGAGGAGATGTCAGCAATCGCCGGGCGCGCATGGCGGCGCCAGATCAGGTACAGCTGCGCTCAGTCCGCCCTTCGAGTCGAGCAGCCCCAGCGCCGCGTCATTGCACGCCACAATGCATTACCTTTCCACATTGCATCGGACAATACCGTGCTCCCCCGCGATTGCGGTTTGTGAAGGGCGGATGATATTTGTAAGACACTTCAGAGCAGGTGCGAGGCCTCGGCGCGAACGAGCTGCGCCATCGGCAGCCGCTCGGTGACGCGATCCTGATGCAGGCGGGGGCGGGATTGATGTGCCGGAATTTTTCTGCAGTCTTGTTCGACCAGCAAGGAGCCCAGCCGCATGACGCATTCCGCAAGCCCGTCAAACCCGTGGTTCTCGATGTGGCTTCGGCCCCGCGAGACGATTCAAGCCATCATCGATAGAGATCCCAAATACCTGGTCCTGCCGCTGGCAGCGCTCTATGGAGTTTGGGGAACGCTGTACGGCTCCAACCTGGAGGCCACTGGCCTGCTCGGTATCCTTCTCGCTGCCGTGGGGGGCGGCATCTCCGGAATTATTTTCCTCTATTTCTACGGGTATGTACTGAACGACATCAACCCTTTTGGGGGCAAAGATAGCCGCGTAAATGTCAGGGCCCCATACGCGTGGTCGTCCGTTCCGGTGGTCTGGGGCCTGTTGCTACGGGTTCCGATGTTGCTCGTTTTTGAATCAGACGTGTTCGCTGGCTCCGCCTCGCGGGTCGAGGCTCACCCGGTCATTTACCAGGGCGTCCTTGGTGTCGAGACGGTAATTCAAATCTGGGCCCTGGTCGTCTTTTTCAAATGTCTGGGCCAGGTGCAGGGGTTTTCCACTTGGCTCGCGGCTGGAAGCGCGCTGATAGCCTTGGCAATCGTCGCCATGGTTGCTTTTGTTGGTTTTCTTGGGTTGGGGGGAGTGCTGGCTGGGGTTTCGGCGCTGTGGACAAAAATAGCCAGCTAAATTGAGCGGCGGCATAAGCGGCCGCGTCACGTCAAACAGGCCCCCCGTCGCCGTACAGAATGAAGAACTGGTTGAGATGAACTGGTTGAGTGGAGCCTGTCAGAAATTTTGTGTGCGAGGCATACGATGACGAACCAAAGGAGATTGTATGCCACGCAAGAAGAAGTCAGCCGTAGCGGCGGTGCCGCCTGCGATGGAGATTCCCCGGGAGTTGCTTAAGCAGCTGATCTC
>CBDDRG010000064.1:0-2549 GCA_965232975.1 uncultured bacterium | reverse complement strand
GCGGATACCCTCGGCGAGCTTGGCCAGATTTTCCGGCCCTAGGGCCGGGGAGACCACCTTGCGCTGTTCATCGTGCTTTGGCGGGTCCATCGCGATGAACATCTCGATGTCCAGTCCGAGATTGCCATCCTGCAAGGTGATGCCGCCCTTCTCCGACGAGAATACCTGTGGATTGGTCTCCACCTGCAATATGTCCTTGTAGCGGGTCACCGACCAATAGGGGCCGTAGACACCTGTCTTGCAGTAATGAATGGGATCTTCCTTGCGCAGGCGTGCAAAATATTTCGGCAGCAAATCGGATTGCAATACGGCGGGATCACCAACATCGATGTCATCCAATGCAATGTCGTAAGGATCCGGCACCGTGGTGGCTGGCATTGGAATGACGGTGTGAGCGGTCGATTCAGACATTTTATTCCCCTGTTCTGTAATAGTGTTTTTAAAACCGAGAAAAGCCGTACTTGTTATAAAGTCGTACCTTCTTTCGTTGCATCGTTTCGCTGCATCGTCTCGACCCATTGCAGTGAATCGAGACGATGCTCAGACTCGCTATTATTAGACGCCCTAAACTGTTATCTACAAAGGGTTTACAGGCTGCATGAAGTGACATAAGCATTGCTGCAACTGACACATCCGGGCCATTTTTGTACGATCTCGCCGAAAGACACCAAATCAAAAGCCCCTATTTTAGTCGCACAACGGTCAACACGGCAGCTGCGACAAATTGCCACAGACGCGGCGCCCTCCGTTGAACGACGGCCGCAGCGATCCAGACAAAAACCGGGCGCTCGACGCCTGCGAGGCCGTACTGCTCACCGCTCCAAGGGCGGCGTTCATTGAACAATCACGCTGCCTTTGTTAGATTGCACCCTTTCTTGCGCCACCCCGACCACGCCGCCGAAGGCCGGAAACTCCTGCGCCGTCCAGGCAGCGGAAAACCGCCATAGCAGCGGAATAACAAAGGCTTCGATGACCCAGCTGAGATCGCACGTCAACTCGCGCTCCGACGGATTTCGCACCAACTGGACCCACGGCGAGCAGCTGTCGAAACAGTTGCGCCAACGTTTGCGCGAAGCTGCCACCGGCATTCGCGAGACCCATATCGAGCGCCACCGCGCGCGCGGCAAGCTGCTGGCCCGCGAGCGCATCGATCGGCTGATCGACCCAGCGACGCCGTTTCTGGAGCTGTCGCCGCTCGCCGCCTACGGTCAGTACGGCAACGAGGTGCCGTCTGCCGGCATCGTCACCGGCATCGGCCAGATCTGCGGCGTGCACTGCGCGATCATCGCCAACGACGCCACCGTCAAGGGCGGCTCGTTCTTTCACGAGACCGTCAAAAAGCATGTGCGCGCGCAGGAAATCGCCGAGCAGAACGGCCTGCCCTGCATCTATCTGGTGGACTGCGGCGGCGCCTATCTGCCCGAGCAGGATCGGGTGTTCCCGGACAAGGATCATTTCGGCAACAGCTTCTTCCGCCAGTGCCGCATGTCGGCGCAGGGACTGCCGCAGATCTCGGCGGTGTTCGGCGGCTGTACCGCGGGCGGCGCGTACATTCCCGCGCTGTCCGACGAGACCATCATGGTGCGCGGCAACGCCCGCATCCATCTGGGCGGGCCGTCCATCGTCAAGGTCGCCATCAACGAAATCGTGGACGGCGAGACGCTGGGCGGCGCCGACATGCACAGCCGGGTGTCCGGCGTCAACGACTACCTGGCCGAAGACGAAGCAGAAGCCCTCGCCCGCGTGCGCGCCATCGTTGCCAAACTGAACTGGCCGGTGCGCTGTCATGCCGATGTGCGCCCGGTGGTGGCGCCCGCGTACAGCCCCGAAGAGATTCCGGGCGTCATCAGCGCCGATCCCAAGATGCCCTATGACGTGCGCGAGATCATCGCGCGCCTGGTCGATGGCAGCGACTTTCAGGAGTTCAAGCCGCTCTATGGCGATACGCTGGTGTGCGGCACCGCCCACCTGCACGGCTATCCGGTCGGCATCCTCGGCAACAACGGCGCGCTGTTTTCAGAATCCGCGCTCAAGGGCGCGCACTTCATCGAGCTGTGCAACCAGCGCCAGACACCGCTGTTGTTCCTGCACAACATCACCGGCTACATGGTCGGCACCGAGGCCGAGCGCGGCGGCATCGCCAAGCACAGCGCGAAGATGGTGTACGCGCAGGCCACTTCCCGCGTGCCCAAGTTCTCGGTCATCGTCGGCGGCTCCTACGGCGCGGGCAACTACGGCATGGCCGGGCGCGGCTTTGCACCCCACTTCCTGTTCGCCTGGCCGACGGCGCGCTGCGCGACCATGAGCGCCGACATCGCCAGCAACGTGATGCTGGAATTGCGCCGCAGCAGCATCAAGCAGGCCGACGCCGATCTGGACGCCGACCTGCGCCGCATCGAGGCCGAGGTGCGCGCCCAGTACGGAGAGCAGAGCGACCCCTACTACGCCACTTCGCGGCTGTGGGACGACGGCATCATCGAGCCCGCCGACACCCGCGACGTCCTCGGCCTCTGTATTGCGCTCGCCGCCCAGCGCCCGCCGATGACCGG
>CBDDRG010000063.1:0-24179 GCA_965232975.1 uncultured bacterium | reverse complement strand
GGGCGCCGCCGGCGCCATGGCGCAGTTCGCGCTGGCCGCCGCGCCGCCGACGGCGGCGGTCAATACCACCGGCCTCGCCGTCACCGACACCACCGTCACCGTCGGCCAGTTGCACTCGGCCACCGGCACCATGGCGATCAGCGAGACCGGCTCGATCCAGGCCGAGCGTCTCGCCATCGACCAGATCAACGCCATGGGCGGCGTGCTCGGGCGCAAGATCGAGATCATCCAGGAGGACGGCGCCAGCGACTGGCCGACCTTCGCCGAGAAAGCCCGCAAGCTGCTGGTCAGCGACAAGGTCGCGGCGGTGTTCGGGTGCTGGACCTCGGCCTCGCGCAAGGCGGTGCTGCCGGTGTTCGAAAAGGAGAACGGCATGCTCTATTACCCCACGTTCTACGAGGGGCTGGAGCAGTCGAAGAACGTCATCTACACCGGCCAGGAGGCGACCCAGCAGATCATCGCCGGCCTCGACTGGCTCGCCAAAACCAAGGGCGCCAAGACCTTCTATCTGATCGGTTCCGACTACATCTGGCCGCGCACGTCGAACAAGATCGCCCGCAAGCACATCGAGAACGTGCTCAAGGGCAAGGTGGTCGGCGAGGACTACTTCCCCCTGGGCCACACCCAGTTCGGCTCGCTGATCAACAAGATCAAGCTCAAAAAGCCGGATGCGGTGTACAGCATCATCGTCGGCGGCAGCAACGTGTCCTGGTGGAAGCAGTTGAAGGCGGCCGGGGTCACCAGCGCCAAGCAGACCATTCTGACCATCTCGGTCACTGAAGATGAAATTCTCGGCATCGGCGGCGAAAACATGGTCGGCTACTACGCCGCGATGAAGTATTTCCAGAGCCTCGACAACCCCAACAACAAGGCCTTTGTCGCCGCCTTCAAGGACAAGTACGGCGCCAACTCGGTGATCGGCGATGTCACCCAGGCCGCCTATCTGGGGCCCTGGCTGTGGAAGGCCGCGGTCGAGAAAGCCGGCAGTTTCGATATCGACAAGATCGCCGCCGCGTCCCCCGGCATCGAGCTGACCACCGCGCCGGAGGGCTACGTCAAGGTGCACGAGAACCACCACCTGTGGAGCAAGTTGCGCATCGGCGAAGCGCAGGCCGATGGCCAGTACAAGGTGATCTACGAATCCGAGCTGATCGAGCCGAACCCCTTCCCCAAGGGCTATCAGTGACCGTCGCCAGCGCGGCGGACAGGGTGTCCGGCCGCGCTGACGGCTCTCCCTTGTTCACGCTGACGCTGCGGAGATAGTGCAATGGACGGAATGTCGTTTTCCGAGCTGGGTTCGGTGCTGGTCATGCAGGGTTTCAACGGCCTGAGTTTTTTCAGCGTGCTGCTGCTGATGGCGCTGGGCCTCGCGATCATCTTCGGCCAGATGGGCGTCATCAACATGGCCCACGGCGAGTTCCTGACCATCGGCGCCTACACCACCTGGCTGCTGTCGGTGGTCGCCACCCAGTACGCGCCCTGGTTCATGGACTACTACTTTGTCGCCGCGTCCCTGGTCGGCTTCGCGATCGCGTTCGCGGTGGGCTATGGCGTCGAGTGGCTGATGATCCGCCACCTGTATCGCCGGCCGCTGGATTCGCTGCTGGCGACCTGGGGCTTGAGTCTGATCATGCAGCAGATGTTTCGCTCGACCTTCGGCCCCAAGGAGGTCAGTGCGACGCTGCCCGCATGGTTGCTCGGCTCCTATCAGCCCGTCGAGGGCATAGATATTCCGTTGAACGGCCTGTTCGTGATGGCGCTGACGCTGCTGCTGACCAGCATCGTCGGGCTGTTGATGTTCCGCTCCCGCTGGGGCCTGCGGGTGCGTGCGACGGTGCAGAACCGCGCCATGGCCGGCGCCGTCGGCATCGACACCGCCAAGGTGGATCGGCTGACCTTTGCGCTCGGCTGCGGCATCGCCGGGGTGGCCGGTGCGGCTTTTACCACCATCGGCTCCACCGGGCCAACGAGCGGCTCGCTGTACATCGTCGATACCTTTCTGGTGGTGGTGTTCGGCGGCGCCCAGAGTCTGCTCGGCACCATCGCCTCGGCGTTTTCCATCGCCCAGGCGCAGTCGACGCTCGAATTCTTCCTCACCGGTTCGATGGCCAAGGTCATCACGCTGCTGACCATCATCGGCATTCTGATGCTGCGCCCCGAGGGCCTGTTCCGGGCCCGGGTGCGCAAGTGATGGCTGCGCAAATGAGCGCGCCAAGGGAGGCAATTTCATGACTAACGCCGCGACTGCCATCAAACAACTGCTGGGTTCACGCGCGTGGCGGAACCACGGCTCGCTGCTGGTGCTCGCGCTGGTGATCTTCGCGGTGCTGCCCCTGTCGCTCGACCTGTTCCGGCTGAATCTGGTGGGCAAGTACCTCACCTACGCCTTCGTCGCCGTGGGGCTGGTGCTGTGCTGGGGTTACGGCGGCATCCTCAGCCTCGGCCAGGGCATCTTTTTCGGCTTCGGCGGCTACTGCATGGCCATGTTCCTGAAGCTGGAGGCCTCGGATCCCGAGAGCACCCGGATTCAATCGACGCCCGGCATCCCGGATTTCATGGACTGGAACCAGTTGACCGCGCTGCCGGCACTCTGGGAGCCTTTCCACAGCTTCGCGTTCACGCTGCTGGCGATCCCGCTGCTGCCGGGGTTGCTCGCGCTCATCATCGGCGTCGCCATGTTCAAGCGCCGCGTCGGCGGCGTCTATTTCGCGATCATGACCCAGACGCTGGCCGCGGTGCTGACCATCCTGATCATCGGCCAGCAGGGCTATACCGGCGGCGTCAACGGCATCACCGACCTGCGCACGCTGCACGGCTGGGACATCCGCAGCGACAGTGCCAAGTACATCCTCTATTTCATCAACGCCGGGCTGTTGATGGCGGTGTTGCTGCTGGCGCGCTGGGTGTTGGGCACCAAGTTCGGCAAGCTGCTGCTGGCGCTGCGCGACAAGGAGGAGCGCGTGCGCTTTTCCGGCTACGACGTCGCCAACTTCAAGATCTTCGTGTTCTGCCTGGCGGCGATGTTCTCCGCCGTCGGCGGCGCCATGTTCACGCTCCAGGTCGGCTTCATGTCGCCGTCGCTGGTGGGCATAGTGCCGTCCATCGAAATGGTGATCTTCACTGCCGTCGGCGGGCGCATGTCGCTGGTCGGCGCCGTCTACGGCAGCCTGCTGGTCAATTTCGGCAAATCCTATTTCTCCGAGACTCTGCCCGAGCTGTGGCTGTTCCTGATGGGCGGCCTGTTCATCGCCGTGGTGATGCTGTTCCCCAACGGCCTAGCCGGGCTCGCCGCCCAGTTCAGCGCCTGGCGCGCGCGTCGGCGCGGTGCGGGGAGCGGTGCGGGGAGCGGTGCGGCGGGCATCGCCGCCGGCGTCCATCCGGGTGTCGCCGCTGGCAGCGGCGGCAAATGGCGGCGCCTCGCCACCCGCATGCGCGCCGCCGGCGCCGACGGGGGCCGGCCATGAGCGCGGTCATGAACACCAGTATCAACCCCGGGATGGTGCTCGCCATCGAGGATCTGACCGTGTCCTTCGACGGCTTCAAGGCGGTGGACGGGCTCAATTTCTATCTGGAGCAGAACGAACTGCGCGTGGTGATCGGCCCCAACGGCGCCGGCAAGACCACGCTGCTCGATCTGATCTGCGGGCGCACGCGGGCCAGCGCCGGCAGCATCAAGTTCAAGGATCAGGAGCTGACCCGGCTGCCGGAATACCAGCGGGTGCGCCTCGGCATCGGCCGCAAGTTCCAGACGCCGTCGATCTACGAAAGCCTGAGCGTGCGCGAAAACCTGGAGATCTCCTATCCGCGCGGGCGCTCGGTGTTCGGCAGCCTGCTGTTCCGCCGCGATGACGCGGTCGTCAACCGGGTGGCGGAAGTGGCCGCGCTGGTGCACCTCGACAGTCGCCTCGAAGACGCCGCCGAGCTGTTGAGCCACGGCCAGAAGCAGTGGCTGGAGATCGGCATGCTGCTGATGCAGGACCCGGAATTACTGATGCTCGACGAGCCGGTCGCGGGCATGAGCGTCAGCGAGCGCGAACAGACCGCCGCGTTGCTGACCCGGATCGCGGCCAACCGCTCCGTCATCGTCATCGAGCACGACATGGAATTCGTCAAGCGCATCGCCCACCGGGTCACGGTATTGCACCAGGGCAAGGTCATCGCCGAGGGCACCATGGCCCATGTCCAGGCCGACGCGCGCGTGATCGAGGTCTATCTGGGGCATTGATCCCCGGTCCATTGAGGAGAGCGTGGCCATGCTCGACGTCAGCGGCTTCAGCGTGAGTTACGGCGAGAGCGAGATCGTCCACCACATCGACCTGACTGCCGCGCCGGGTGAGATCGTCGCGGTCATGGGCCGCAACGGCATGGGCAAGAGCACGCTGTTCAAGGCCCTGATCGGCATCCTGCCGGCCAAGGCCGGCTCGCTGAAAGTGGCGGGCGTGGAGCTCGCCGGTCTGCCCAGCCACCAGCGCGTGCGCGGCGGGCTGGCCTAAGTGCGCCAGGGGCGCATGGTGTTCCCGGCGCTGGCCGGGCGCGTAAACATCATGACCGGCCTGCGCGACCGCCACGCCGGTGTGCCCGACGAAATCTACGCGCTGTTCCCGGTGCTCGCCGACATGCACGCGCGCAAGGCGGGCAACCTGTCCGGCGGCCAGCAGCAGCAACTGGTGATCGCTCGCGCGCTGGTGACGGAGCCCAAGGTGCTGCTCCTCGACGAGCCCACCGAGGGCATTCAGCCGTCGATCATCAAGGACCTCGCCCGCCAGCTCAAGGAGATCAAGCAACTGCGCGGGCTGACCATCGTGGTGTCCGAACAGGTGCTCAGTTTTGCGCTCGATGTCGCCGACCGCCTGCTGGTCATCGATCGCGGCACCATCGTCGAGGACATGCCGCGCGCCCGCGCGGATGCCGCCGTGCTCGGCCGCCATCTGGCGGTGTGAGCGCGCCGATTCCGCCACTGCCCCCAACCAGACACTCAATCAATGACAAGAGGTGCATCCAGATGCTTGAGACGCTGATCCACATCGACCCCAGGCTGGCGCCCACCCAGCAGGGCGGCCTGCTGCACAATCGCTGGCACCCGGATATCCCCATGGTCGCGACGGTCAAGCCCGGCGCGTCCTTCCGCGTCGAATGCGCCGACTGGACCGGCGGCCAGATCTTCGACGACGACTCCGCGAATGACGTCCGCGACGTCGATCTGACCAAGGTCCACTACCTGAGGGGGCCCATCGGCGTCGAGGGCGCTGAGCCCGGCGATCTGCTGGTGGTCAACATCCTCGACATCGGTACCCTGCCGGCCTCGGACTGGGGCTTCACGGGCATCTTCGCCAACAGCAACGGCGGCGGCTTTCTGACCGAGCACTTTCCCGACGCGCGCAAGGCGTGCTGGCAGTTCGAGGGCATCTTCGCCAAATCGCGCCACATCCCCGGCTGCCGCTTCGCCGGCATCATGCACCCGGGTCTGATCGGCTGCCTGCCGTCGGCCGATCTGCTCAAGACCTGGAACCAGCGCGAGGCGGCGCTGGTCGCCACCGACCCCAACCGGGTGCCGCCGCTGGCGGCGCTGCCCTATGCGGACACCGCGCTGATGGGCAAGCTCACCGGCGCGGCCGCGGCCGAAGCCGCCAAACACGGCGCGCGCACGGTGCCGCCGCGGGAGCACGGCGGCAACTGCGACATCAAGAACCTGTCGCGGGGCTCGCAGGTGTATTTCCCGGTCTATGTGCCGGGCGGCGGCCTGTCCATGGGCGACCTGCACTTCTCCCAGGGCGATGGCGAGATCACCTTCTGCGGCGCCATCGAAATGGCCGGCTGGATCGAGCTCAGCGTCGATATCATCAAGGGCGGCATGCAGAAATACGCCGTCACCAACCCGATCTTCCGCCCCAGTCCGCTCGAACCCCGCTACACCGACTATCTGATCTTCGAGGGCATCTCGGTGGATGAGTCCGGCAAACAGCACTATCTCGACGCCCACGTCGCCTACCGTCGCGCCTGTCTGAACGCCATCGAATATCTGAGGAAGTTCGGCTACACCGGCGCGCAGGCCTACGCGATTCTGGGCACCGCGCCGGTCGAGGGCCATATCAGCGGCATTGTCGATATCCCCAACGCCTGTGCCACGCTGTGGCTGCCTACGGGCATCTTCGACTTCGACATCCGCCTGAACTCCATGGGGCCCATCGTGCAGCCCTTCGGTGGCGTCGATCTGGCGGTGGCGACATGAGCGCCCGGCAAGCTGTCGGCTTGGTCGAACAACATTCATTGCACCGGGGAGGGCGCCATGCCGCTCTATGAATACCGCTGTGCCCGTGGCCACCACAGCGACCAGTGGCGGGCCCTGGCGGCGCGCGACGAACCCGCGTCATGCGCGAGCTGTGGTGCGGTTGCGACGCGCGCGGTGTCGGCGCCGCGCCTGGCCGTGCTGAGCCCGGCCACCCGGTTCGCCCACGAGCGCAATGAGCGCAGCGCCCACGAACCGCGGGTGATGCGGGCGCCAGCAGGTGGGGCATGTGCCAGCTCCGGGCGACACGGCCACGAACCTGGGCATCGGCCACAACCCCAGCGACCGCACCGGGGCCGGCCCTGGATGCTGGGGCATTGATGGGGTGGTGATGGGGTGGTGATGGGGTGGTGTTGGGGTGGTGATGGGGTGGTGTTGGGATGGGCTGGGGTTTGTCCCGGTGCGCCGTAGCCGGCCCGTTCAGCCGCGGTCAGATCCTCAAGTCCGGGCGGTTTCCCCTTGCCGAGTGGTGCGGCAGCAGTTGATGCGCGCGGCTACGCCTTTTTTACGAACTCTGATTTCAACTGCATGGCTCCAATGCCGTCAATTTTGCAGTCGATATCATGGTCGCCGTGGATCAGGCGGATGCCCCTCACTTTGGTGCCCACTTTCACCACGGATGACGAGCCCTTTACCTTCAGATCCTTGATCACGGTGACGCTGTCGCCATCCTTGAGCGGGTTGCCATGGGCGTCGTGCACAATGCGCTCTCGATCAGCGCTCTCGGCGACCGCAGGGGCGGCGTCCGCTGTCCACTCGTGGGCGCATTCCGGGCACACATACAGATTTCGGTCGGCGTAGGTGAAGGCTGAATCACAGGCCGGACATTTGGGCAAACTGGCCATGCTTACTCCTGTTTCTGGATCCCGAGGTTCGCGCTCGGGACGCAGCAGTTTAGCGCCGCGGCGCTGGCAGCGCGAGTTTGGTACTGGATTGGTGGTGATGGCTGCGCCGATGCGAGACAGCGCTTGCGCACCAGCCGCGCCCGCGGTGCCGCCCTGGCCCGCGGCGCGCCATCCCTGGCGCGCTGGCGACGGCATACCACCGAGGTTGTCTAGCTGAGCGTCATGCCTCGGTAATTGCTTGCGGCGACTTCTTGGCATTTTTTGCGGAACTGGGGCGCGGGCCCGGCGTACAGCAGCAACGCGCGGGGTTTACCGGGGATATTGCTGCCCATCAGCCAGCTGTCGGCCTTGCTCAACAGCGTCTTGTCGGCCTCCGCTTCGGCGTGGCGGGTCCAGGCATCTTCGGCCTCCGCCGTTGGCACCACGCGGTTGAGCTTGCGCTCGCGCATATGGGCGATCAGATCGGTCACCCAGTCCACCGTCACCTGCGCGCAGCGGGGGATGTTGCAGAATGCCGCGTGCGGGCCGATGTGCATGAACATGTTGGGGAAGCCGCTGACCTGAAGCCCCATGAAGGTCTTCAGTTCGCGCCGCCACTTGTCGTTGATCGACTGGCTGTTCTCGCCGCGGATGTCGATGCGCGAGATGGCGCCGGTGCCGGCATCGAAGCCGGTCGCGTAGATGATCACGTCGAGCTCATATTCTTGCGCCGTGGTTCTGATGCCCTTGGCCGTGATGCGCTCGATGGGGTTCTCGCGGATATCGACCAAGGTCACGTTGTCGCGGTTGTAGACCTCGTAATAGTTGGTCTCCATCGGCACCCGGCGCTGGCCAAAGCCGTGGGTGGTTGGAATCAGTTTCTCGGCGATAGCCGGATCCTTGACGCGCTCGCGAATCTTGCGGGCGATAAAATCCGACAGCAGCCGGTTGGCCTTCATGTCGGTCATCACATCGTGGAAATTGGCCAGCCACACCGCGAAGCCGCGCCCGTTGTGGTAGAGCTTGTCGAACTGCGCTTCGCGCTCTTCGGCGCTGACGTCGAAGACCGAGCGCGGATCGAAATCGTGCATGAAGGCGCCGGCCGTTTCGTCGCACTTTTTGAGGATTGCCGGGTAGCTGGCTTTCAGCGCCGCCTGCTCCTCCGCCTTGATCGGCGCATTGTGCAGTGGCGCGCACCAGTTTGCCGTGCGCTGGAACACATGCAGGTGCGCGGCGCCGACAGCCAGGTTCGGAATCAACTGCACCGCGGTCGCGCCGCTGCCGATGATGCCGACGCGCTTGCCCAGGTACACCGATTTATCGCCGCCGAGGCCGTTGGGGTCGTGGGGCCAGCGCGAGGTGTGGAAGGATTGGCCCTGAAAGCTGTCGATGCCGTCGATGTTGGGGAACTGCGTCGCCGACAGGATGCCGGTGGCCAGGATCATGAACTGCGCGCTGATGGTTTCGCCCGCTTCGGTGACCAGCTTCCAGCGGTTGGCCGCGGCGTCGAAAGTCGCCGCTTTGACCCGGGTGTTGAACTGGATGTGCGGGCGCAGGTTGAAGCGATCGGCGACATGATTCAGGTAGGACAGCGTCTCGGGCTGAGCCGCGAAGTGCTCGCTCCAGCTCCAGTCCTTAAGCAATTCCTCCGAAAACGAATAGGCGTAGGTGTAGCTCTCGGAATCAAAGCGGGCGCCGGGGTAGCGGTTCCAGTACCAGGTGCCGCCGACGCCGCTGCCGGCCTCGATGCCCAGCACCGCAAAGCCCGCTTCGCGCAGGCGATAGATCTGATACAAACCGGAAACGCCGGCGCCGATGACGACCGCGTCGTACCGCCGGGTCGTGGCGCCGGGCGAGGGTGATGATGCAGCTGGTTGTGCGTTTGACATGCCGTTCCTCCGGAAACTTATGGTTTTTATGCCGATCGGGAGCGCCGCGACAGACGCGCTGACGACGCCACTGCCACCGGCTAATCTGCGCCTGTTGGGCGCGCGCTACAAGTGCGCATGGGTGCAGCCGTGGGGGCCGAAAGTGACGAGATGCGGTGTTGCTTGGGTGGCGGGACTTACCTGTGGCGAGACTTAAATGTTCAAGTCGGTTTGGTATGATGCGCCGCTGAGTATCAGCGTTCCCGGCCCGTGCCTTTGGATAAGGGCAGCGGAAGCTGGCGAATCCATTTCGATGAAACTTAAACTGACGCAATTTCAACCGTGATAGGTGGGCTATATGACTGATTCGACAGGAAAAATTTTAGATGCCGTGGTTGTGGGCACGGGCATGGCGGGGCTGTACATGATCAAGCGGCTGAACGATCGGGGGCTGAACATCCAGGCCTTTGAAGCGGGTTCGGGCGTCGGCGGCGCCTGGTTCTGGAACCGCTATCCGGGCTGCCGGGCGGATCTGCCGATCATCGAGTACTCCTATTCGTTCTCGAAGGAACTGGAACAGGAGTGGGATTGGACCGAAGTCATGGCCGGTCAGCCCGAGATCGAGCGCTATCTGAACCATGTCGCCGACCGCTTCAACCTGCGCAAGGACATCAAATTCGACACCAAGGTAACGGACGCCGTCTACGACGAGAGGCGCAATGTCTGGAACGTCAAAACCAACACCGGCGAAACCTACACTGCCACCTACTGCATCATGGCAACCGGCTGCCTGAACGAGCCCAACTACCCCGACTTCAAGAATGCCGATGCATTCCAGGGCGAGGTGTACCACACCGCGCAGTGGCCGCGCGAGGGCGTCGATCTGAGCAGCAAGCGCGTCGCCATCGTCGGCTGCGGTTCATCTGGCGTTCAGGCCATCCCCCAGATCGCCAAGCAGGCGAAGCAGCTCATCGCCTTCCAGCGCAGCCCGGTGTACACCTTCCCCGCCCGCAACGCGCCGATGAACCCCAAGTTCCTCGCCCAGGCGAAAATCGACTACGCCGAGATTCGCGAGCGCCAGCGCAACAACGAAATGGGCATTGCCAATTACAACGGCCCCAAGAAAGAAGCCGATCCCACCAAGCCGGCAAAACCCAAGCCCAGCAAGAAAATCATGGAGCTGACCCCCGAGCAGCGCAAGCAGGAAATCAAGGACTTCGGCATCAACGTGCTGTCGCTGTACGCCGATACCTACTTCAACCGCGAAGCCAACGAGATCGCCTGCGAGCTGTACCGGGAGACCATCAAGGAGATGCTTGGCGATGCGCAGAAAGCCGATGCGCTGTCACCCAAGAACTACCCCTTGCACTGCAAGCGCCCGGTCATCGACACCGAGTATTACGCCGCGTTCAAGCAGGATCATGTCTCCATCGTGGATCTGCGCGCGACACCGGTCGAAGAAGTCACCGCCAACGGCCTGCGCACGACCCAGGCCGAATACGAGTTCGACGTTCTGGTGTACGCGACCGGCTTCGACGCCATGACCGGCACCATCAAGCGCATGAACATTCGCGGCCGCGACGGCCTGCTGCTGGCCGAGAAGTGGAAGGACGGGCCGCGCATGTACATGGGGCTGCAAAGCGTCGGCTTCCCCAACTTCTTCACCACCACCGGCCCCGGTAGCCCCTCGGTGGTGAGCAACGTACTGCATTCCATCGAGCAGCATGTGGAATGGATCGACAACTGCATTGCCTACTTGCGCGAGCACAACATCAAAACGATCGAGCCGACAATTGCCGCCGAAGACGCCTGGGTCGAGCACGTCAACAAGGCCGCTCAGGGTTCCATGATGACGGCGCCGACCTGTAACTCCTGGTATCTGGGCACCAATATTGAGGGTAAGCCACGGGGTTTCATGCCTTATCTGGCGGGCACTAAAACCTACCGCCAGGAGTGTGAAGAAGTAGTGGCCAAGGGTTATGAGGGATTTGCTCTGGCCAGCTAACCGAGATGCCTCCGGTATTTAAACCGGAGGCATCCTCACGAGCACCGTCATCCTCGCTGGTGGCGGTGCTTTTTTATACGCGTTCAATCCCGGGCGCCGAGCGAACGCGGGCCCCCCCCCCCCGCGCAGCGGGGCGTCCGCGTGGAGCGCGTTGGGCGGCGGGCGTGCCCAGGCCACATCTGGCCCCCACCGGCTCACCAGGCCTTCCGCCAGAACGCCGACTTTACGCATTCGGTTGCCACGATATCTAAAAATCTTGAACACCTGCTCGGCGAAACTGATTGCCGACGTTACCGGAAAGATGCAAAGGCCAGCGCGGGGAATGCGCTCAGCGAGGCGCCGATTACCGCGCGTTCGCGACGCCCCGCGGGGTGCCGCTCAGCCCTGAGATTCGGGCGGTGTGCAACGCTGTCGCCGCCTATGGCCGCTGCGTACATCAGCAGCCATCTCAAGGCCGATCCGGGGTCGAGATCGTGGTCGGAGGGCTGGCGCCGGAATAAAGCCGAGAATGGCATACGCCATATCGAGGCCCTATTATGTTGGGGAGACAAACTTGTAGCAGGTTGAGCGGCGATGCTGATGGTGATTTCACCGGCCAAAACCCTGGATTACAGCTCGACGACCCCTCCGGGCCGGTACACCGAGCCCATGTTCCTCGACGATTCCGCGTTCCTGATCGAGCGTCTGCGCGAGCTCGCCCCGTCTCAGGTGGCGGAGTTGATGAATATCAGCCCCGCCCTCGCCGATCTCAATTTTGGCCGCTACCTGAACTGGTCGCGGCCATTCACGCCCGCCAATGCCAAACCGGCACTGCTGGCGTTCCGCGGCGACGTCTATGCGGGCCTCAATGCCGACAGCTTCACCGCGGCGGATTTGCGCTGGGCGCAGCGGCATCTGCGCATTCTCTCCGGGCTTTACGGCCTGCTGCGCCCGCTCGATTTGATGCAGCCGTACCGGCTCGAAATGGGCACTCGCCTGGCCACCGGGCGCGGCAAAGACCTGTACGAGTTCTGGGGGGAGCGCATCACCGACGCGCTCAATGCCGAGCTGGCGACCGAGAAAACCCCCGTGGTGATCAATCTGGCGTCGGTGGAGTATTACCAAGCGGTGCGGGCGACGCGGCTGCGCGCCGAGGTGATCACGCCGATCTTTCAGGACTGGAGCAGTGGTCAGTACAAGGTCATCAGCTTCTACGCCAAACGGGCGCGCGGTATGTTGAGCGCCCACATCGTCAAACACCGCCTGCGCAATCCCCGCGCCATCAAGGCCTTCAGGGGCGGCGGCTATGCGTTCGACGCCGCCCGCTCGACGGTGCGGGAATGGGTGTTTGTCCGCAAGCTGGGCGACAGCAATCCCGCGGGCCATCACTCAGGCGACCGCGATGGCGACTAGGCCGTTCTCCCAAGCCTGTGAGAACAATCAGGCCCCCATTCTGGAAGTGCTGCTGCGGGTGTTCGCCGACTGCCGCGACATTCTCGAAATTGGCAGCGGCACCGGTCAGCACGCCGCCTATTGCGCGCCCCGGCTGCCGCAGCTGACCTGGCAGACCAGCGATCTGCGGGGGAATCACCCCGGCATCCTGGCCTGGCGCGACTATTGCGCCGCGCCCAACCTGCTGCCGCCCCTCGACCTCGATGTCGATCGCCAGCCCTGGCCGGTGGGTCGCAAGGACGGCGTGTTCACCGCCAACACCTGCCACATCATGGCCTGGGGCAGTGTCGTCAGGCTGTTTGCTGGTCTGGGCGCAGTGCTGGCGCCGGGTGGCGTGCTGGCCATCTACGGCCCCTTCAACTACGGTGGCAAATTCACCTCCGCCAGCAACGCCCGTTTCGATGGCTGGCTGAAGCAGCAGGGGGCTCACCAGGGTATCCGCGACTTCGAAGCGATCGATGGCCTCGCCGCGGCAGCCGGGTTGCGGCTGCGCGAAGACAATGCGATGCCCGCCAACAATCGCTTGCTGGTGTGGCGCCGGGCGTTAGCCGAGCTGTAGTCGAGCTGCTGTCCCCACCGCTGCCACCACTATTGTCACAACCCTTACCATCATTGCGGAGATCAGAATAATGAACGATTTCACTGCGCGCCTGGCGCGCTTCGCCCAAGCCGTGGAGGCCCGCGACGGCGACGCCTTCGGCAGCCTGTTCACGCCCGACGCGGTGTACCACGATGCCATTTACGGCGCCGTCCGCGGCCGCGCCGCCATCGCCGACATGCTGGTGGTAGACTGGTACCGGGATGGCGACCGCTGGCTGTGGGATATGCACGATCCGGTGTGCGATCAACAGCGCGGTTACGTGCGCTACACGGCGAGTTTTCGCTCGCTCAACCGCTTCAGCAATGGCAATCGCATCGTCGCCCTTGGCGTCGCCATGTTCAGCTTTACCGATGGTCTGTTCAGCAGCTACCACGAGATCGCCAACGGCACGCCCGCGCTCTGGGATCTCAATGTGCGCGGCGAGCACCTGGAGCGCGTCGTCAGGCGCATTGCGGACGCGCAGCGGGCGAGTCGCTCATTACAGTACCACTATGCCGGCCAAAGGCCCTAAAATGGGCCACTTTTGGGTTTGGCGTTAGCTGGCTTTAGCATTGGAAATGCGCCAAACGCCCATCGTTTTTCCCGCGAACCGCCCGGCGTTGACCGGTTGCCGATTCGCGAGCATGAACCTTAATCATCAATCACTCATCGTTTAGAGGTAATTACCATGGCGGCAGACCAAGCAGTGGGCAAAATAGCCAAGGGCGAGAATGTCTCGCGCCTGAGCGCCTTCGACCCGAACTACAAGAGCGACAAACCCCAGTCCTATTACGACGAGATCAAGCGGAAGTTCGCCGAAGAGCGCGACCTGCGGCTGAATTACCGGCCGGAAGGCACCGCCCAATACACGTCCGATCTGGATGGCGATCTGGCGCACTTCGGCGATGATCCCTACGGCGGCAACTTCAAGCCGCGCGCCACCATCAACGACACCGTCGAGGTGTTGTTCACCGGCGGTGGCTTCTCGGCGTTGCTGTCCATCGCCCGGCTGCGCGAATACGGTGTCAAAAGCATTCGCATCGTCGAGCGCGGCGCCGATGTCGGTGGCACCTGGTATTGGAACCGCTATCCCGGCGCCGCCTGCGACGTGCCCTCCTACGACTACCTGCCGCTGCTCGAAGAGCTGGATTACATACCCAGCCGCCGCTACGCGCGCGCGACCGAAATCTACGAGCACTGCCAGCGCATCGCCAAGTACTACAACATCTATGACCTCGCCGTGTTCCAGACCACGGTGACCTCGACGGTGTGGAATGAAGAAGAAAAACTGTGGCACGTCAAAACCGATCGCGGCGATCACATGAAGGCGCGCTTCGTGGTGTGCGCCAACGGCCCCATGGCCAAGCCCAAGCTGTCGAAAATCAGAGGGATCCCAAGCTTCAAAGGGAAATCCTTCCACAGCTCGCGCTGGGACTACGACTACACCGGCGCCAACCTGGAAAAACTGAAGGGCAAGCGCGTCGCCATCATCGGCACCGGCGCCACCGCCGTGCAGGTGATTCCGGAAGTCGCCAAGACCGCCAAGGAGCTCTACGTCTTCCAGCGCACGCCCTCCTGTATCGACATCCGCAACGACTGGGCCACCGATCCCAACTGGGCGCGCAAACTGAAGCCCGGTTGGCAGGCCGCGCGGCGCCAGCGCGCCATCGATGGCTCCGATCCGCACGCGCCGAAAACGTCTGCGCGCGCCGAGATCCCGCCCGAGGAGAAAGTCCGCCGCCAGGAGAACGCCAACATCGATTACGTGATGTGGCTGCACAGCCGCATCGACGAAATCGTCGAGGACAAGGAAACCGCCGAATCCCTCAAGCCCTGGTACATGTTCATGTGCAAGCGGCCGACGTTCCACGACGAGTTCCTGCCGGCGTTCAACCAGCCCAACGTCCATCTGGTGGATACCCGCGGCAAGGGTGTCACCGAAATCACCGCACAGGGCCCGGTCGCCAACGGCAAGCAGTACGAAGTCGATCTGATCGTCTATGCGACCGGCTTCGAGGTGCAGAAAACGGGCATCTACAACCAGATCATCGGTCGCAACGGCCTTGAGCTGAACGAAAAATACAAGGACGGCATCCGCACGCTGCTGGGCATTCACTCCCACGGCTACCCCAACCTGTTCATCATGGCCGGGTATCAGGCCTCCTTTCAGTTCAACATCACCGATGTGCTCTCGGTGCAGGGCGACCATATCGCGGCCTGCATCAAGTACACGCGGGAGCACGGCTACAGCACCATCGACATCACTCCCGAGATCGAGGAGTGGTGGGTGCAGGAGGTCATCGACTACCGCGGCAAGACCGACCGCAACAAGGAATGTACGCCGGGCTATTACAATTTCGAGGGCGAATTCAACCGCCGTCAGGACGGCACCTACAACGGCGGTTTCAAGCGCTATATCGAGCTGGCGAAGTCGGTCCAGGGCGATATGGAGAAGGACTTCATCTTTGCCAAGTAACAGGTAGCTTTGGCTGGCCGAGCGCGCGGCTCTAAGACTGCGACCGCAAAAGCCCCGTCACCGGCAAGGCGACGGGGCTTTTTTATCTCTTTCAGTGGCTGGCGAGGATGCGCTAGCGCTCGATGCGGGAAATCTTGGTGCCCTCCAGGTTGAGGTTGAACATCAGTCCCTCGTTGGAGAACACGAAAGCGACGATCGGTTGCTGCGCGGTCTGGGTGTCGATCTTGTCGCCGGCGCCCATGTTGGCCAGGGCGACGCTGCCGTCGACACCCGCTTGCCAGCCATCGCTTTCGCGGAATCGCGACAGCGCCTCATCGTTCATGAACAGCAAAATGACGGTCTTGCGCTGGGCGCCGAGCTGGAAGCCCACCGACGCCGAGGCAGTGCTGTAATAGCCGGCGTTTTTTCCATTGACGAGCAATGCGCCCTCGCCGTACTCGCCGCCGACGACAAATCCGGCTTTGTAAACCCGCGGAAATACCAGCATGCCCTTCGCGCGGCCGGCCAGCTCCCTGCCGGCCTGGGTGTGGCTGTAGAACTTGGCCAGCGCCTCCTGGACGTAGGCGTCGAGCTCGGGGCTGACGGCCTGGGCCGAAGGCGCGAACAGGGCCAAGCACAACAGCAGTGACCCCAACAGGGTGGGCAAGCGAGTCATCGGCCGATCTCCACAGTGATTGATGTTCAGCGTATCAAGTTTCGCCCGCCGACCCCAGGGGCGCCGTGTTGGCGCCGGCATCCCGAAATGGCAGCAGTGCTCGCGCCTCCTCGATATAGGCCTGGTTGGCGAGGCGCTCGCGCGCCACAAAATCGGCGATGGCGTCGGCAAAGCGCGGGTGCTTTATCCAATGCAGCGAATGGGTCAGCACGGGGTCGAAGCCGCGCAACAGTTTGTGTTCACCCTGAGCCCCGGCATCGAAGCGCGACAGGCCGCGGGCAATGGCAAATTCGATGCCCTGGTAGTAGCACAGCTCGAAATGCAGGCCGTCGTACTCTCGCAGACAGCCCCAGTAGCGACCGTAGAGGGTATCGGCGTCGTGAAAATAAAGCGCACAGGCCACGGTTTCGCCCCCGTCGTAGGCGACGGCCATGGCGATCTGGGTGGGCATGGCGGCGCCGACCCGGGCAAAGAAATCGCCTTTCAGATAACCGAGATGGCCGCTGCGCTTGCGGTAGGTGCGCTGGTACAGGCGCAGGAACAGCGCCCACAGCGAGGGGCTGATCTGCTCGCCGTCGAGCATCGCCACGCGCAGGCCCTGCTCGGCGACGCGGCGGCGTTCACGGCGCACCATTTTGCGTTTGCGGGCGACAAAGCCGTCGACAAAATCGTCGAAGTCCCGGTAGCCGTGGTTGTGCCAGTGGAATTGCACGCCGGTGCGATGGAGCAGGCCCAATCCGGAGAAATCGCTGAGCGTGGCCTGATCGGGAAACAGTAGGTGCCAACCGCTGGCGCCGGTTTCGGCGGCGACCAGCTTGACCTGGGCAAGGAGTTCGCCGGCGAGCCGGGGGCGATCGGCGCCCTCGGCAAAACTCACGCGGGGGCCGGTGGCCGGCGAGAACGGCGCGGCGGTTACCAGCTTGGGGTAGTAGTCGAGACCGTTGCGCTGGTAGGCCTCGGCCCAGGCCCAGTCGAAGACGTATTCGCCCCAGGAGTGGGTTTTCAGGTACAGCGGCATCGCCGCCAGGGTCGCGCCCTGAGCCTGCACCGCCAGCGGCAGGGGCGTCCAGCCGCTGCTGGCGCCGACGCTGCCGCTGGTGGCGAGGGCGTGCACGAAGCCCGGCTGCAAAAACGGGTATCCAGCCACGGCAGGTTGGCTCACGACAACCCGAAACGGCAGGTGAAGGTGGATCCCTTGCCGGGCGCACTGTTGATCTCCAACTGGCCGTGATGGCGCAGCAGCACATGCTTGACGATGGCAAGTCCCAACCCGGATCCCCCGGTGGTGGCGGCGCGGCTGTCGTCGACCCGGTAAAAGCGCTCGGTCAGGCGGGGCAGGTGGCGGGGGTCGATGCCGACGCCGTTGTCGGCGACGGTCACGGTCAGGGCGTCGGCGCTGGCGGCCACCTGCACCGCGATGTCGCAGCCGGCGGGGTTGTGTGCAACGGCGTTGTAGATCAGGTTGGCGAAGGCGCTGTGCAGTTCCTTGGCGTCGCCGGTGAGGCTCAAGTCGGCATCACATTGCAAGCTGATGCGGTGCCGGCCCGCGCTCAGCGCCAGCGCGCTGTCGATGATGGGCCGCAGCAGGCTGGCGAGTTGCAGCGGGCGGTTCGCCAGCGGCGCGGCGGTCGCTTCGAGCTGGGACAGCATGACCAGGTCGTCGGCGAGTACGTTCATGCGCGCGGCCTGCTCGGCCATCTGGTCGAGCGCTCGCTGCCAGCGCGGATCGCCACTTTCGCGCAGGGTTTCGACATAGCCGATCAACACCGTCAGCGGCGTGCGCAATTCGTGGGAGATGTTGGCGACGAATTCCTTGCGGGTCTGTTCCAGGCGGCGCAGGTGCGTGACGTCCCGGATTACCAGCGCAATCTCGTTGTCGCCAAAAAGGCTGCCGGAAAATTGCAGGCTGCGGTGTTCGCCCTGGCCGGCATGCACCTCCACGGCCTGCTCAAAGCGGCGTTGGCGGATGAAATCGACGAACTGGGGCGCGCGCACGAGGTTCGTGACCGGGGTGCCGAGATCTGCCTTGCGGAGGCGGAGCAGACGGGCGGCGGGCGGGTTCCACCACACCACGCAGTGGTGGGTATTGAGTACCAGAATGCCCTCGTCGAGGGCACTGGTGATTTTGCGCACCCGCTGCAGCACCGCGCGGTAGCTCTGCTGAATGCGGGCGTTGCGCTGGCGATGGCGGTAGAGCTGGTTGGAGACGTCGCCCCAGACGCCGCTCGCGTCGGGCGGCAGACTGCGGCCGCCGTGCTCCAGCCAGCGGTACAGGCGGTTGATTTTGACCAGAAACCAGGCCATGTACAGGCTGCCGCCCACCAGCAGGGTGGCGAGGGTATAGCCGTTGGCGAAGCCGATCGCCGCCAGCGCGACAGCCAGTGCCCCGATGCGCTGGAGTTCAATGCGTAGCCCCTGTTGCAACGCTGTTCCTCAATCAACTACGTCGACGGCGGGTGCGCTTTGAGCGCTGGCGAGCTTGGCCGAAAACCGATAGCCGGCGCCGCGCACGGTCTGGATCAGGCGGTCGTGGCCCTCGATGGCCAGCGCTTTGCGCAGGCGGCGAATATGGACATCGACGGTGCGCTCGTCCATGTACACGTTGCTGCCCCAGACGTGGTTGAGAATCTGGTCGCGGGAGTACACCCGCTCCTGGTGGCCGACAAAGAACCCCAGCAAGCGAAACTCGGTCGGCCCCATGGCCACGGGCACACCGCCGATGCTGACATGGTGGCTCGACGGATCGAATATCAGGTCGCTGACGCTGATCGGCTGGTCGGGGTCCTCCGGGGTCTGGCGGCGGAGCAGCGCCTTGATCCGCGCCGCCAGTCCGCGCGGCGAGAACGGCTTGCTGATGTAGTCGTCGGCGCCGGATTCGAGCCCTTGCACCAGGTTGTCCTCGCCGCTTTTGGCGGTGAGCATGATCACCGGCAGGCGCGCGGTGAGTTCGTCGCGGCGCAGCCGGCGCAGCAACTCCAGGCCGCTGGTGCCCGGCATCATCCAGTCGAGCAGCAGCAGATCGGGGTTCTGGTCGATGATCAAGGCGTGGGCATCGCGGGCGTTTTCGGCTTGCAGGCAGCGGTAGCCGGCGACTTCGAGCGCTGCACACACCATGTCGCGAATCGCCGGTTCGTCGTCCACTACCAAAATGGTTGCTTCGGTCATCGTCCTGTCACTCGTCGAGGCTAGGGGTTCGCGATGATTAGATGACGGGAATGTGGCGCCATTATGACAAACCGGGGCGCCGACCGGGGCTGACGCCGCAATGCGGCGCGCGCATCGGGTTCAGGCGCCGTGCTGGTAATCCAGCGCGACACCGCCAAACAACAGGGCGCCCACCCATTGATTGTTCAAGAATGCCCGCATGCAGGGGGCGCGCTCGCGACGGCGGGCAATCACTTGCTGGTACGCGAACAGCGCACCGATGCCGGCCAGCGCCGCAAAGTAGACGAGACCGCGGTTGAAATAGCGGCCAGTGAGCGCGAACGCCGCCAGCGCCAGCGCCTGCAGCAGCGCGATGATCGCCAGATCCCGGCGCCCAAACAGAATGGCCGTGGATTTGACGCCGATGCGGACGTCGTCGGCCCGATCCACCATCGCGTAAAAAGTATCGAAGGCCACCGTCCACAGCAGCACGCCGGCGTAGAACACCCAGATCTGCATGGGGAGCGTCTCGGCTTGCGCCATGAACGCCATCGGAATGCTCCACGCCCAGGCCGCGCCCAGAACCACCTGGGGCAGATGGGTGTGGCGTTTCATGAACGGATAGGCGCTGGCGATGGCGATGGCGCCGATGGCCAGCAGCACCGTCGCGCGGTTGGTCAGCAGCACCAGCGAAAACGCCAGCAGGCAGAGCGCGGCGAACAGCGCCAACGCCTCGCGGGGTTGGATCAAACCAGCCGCCAGCGGCCGCTCGCGGGTGCGCTCGACATGGCCATCGATGTTGCGATCGGCATAGTCGTTGATGACGCAACCGGCGGCGCGCATCAGGATGACGCCGAGGGTAAAGATTGCCACCAGCGGCCACTCCGGCCGACCCGCGCCGGCAAACCACAGCGCCGTTAGGGTCGGCCATAACAGCAGCAGGGTGCCGATGGGCTTGTGGAAGCGCATCAACTGCCAAAAGGCGGGGGCGCGGGACAGTAGCGCGGGCATGGCGTTGGGGTATCGGCTCGCTGAGTGTCGGGATTGGCGACGCAAATTCGTCAGCGCCACATTCTAACAGCGCCCGCGTCGGCGAGCGGGTCGTCAGGGTGGGGGCTGCGTCTGCAACAGTGCGGGGAGAAAGATTTCGCACACCAGCAGCGGCTTGCCATGGACGAAAAACAGCGAGCGACGCCCCCACAGTTTGGTCTCCGGCGGCAAGCTGGTGTCGGGGTGCAGGGGCAGCGCAGCGGCGCGCAGATTGGCGGTCTCCAGTGCGCCCCGTCGCAGTTGCGGATAGCTGAACAGCCGCGCGCCCAGCGGGCGCGCATCGAGCTTGCGCCAGCGTCGCAGCGAACCGGTCAGGCTTGCCAGCGGCAGTACGCTGCGCGCGAATACCCAGGGCTGGTCGCGGCCGCGCAGGACGACTTCGCGGATCAGCGCCAATTGGCGCGGCGGCAGCCCCAGTGCCCGGCGTTCCGACAAGCGCGGCACGGCGATACGCTGTGCCAAAACCTGTACGCGAAACTGCCCGCCGCTCAGTGCCACCAGGCGCTGCGTCAAGGAGCCGCGGTCGAGCAACCAGGGGCGCCAGTGTCCCGGCGACAGCCGCGCCGGTGGGCGGCGATAGCTTCGCCACACAGGTTCAGGTCGGGATTGCGCAGCAGGGTCTGCGCGTCTCTGGCAGTCGATGCCCACCCCCTAATACCAGGAGTACGAAAAGCTCATGGAGCCATATTCCTGATGGTGCGGCTGTTTCTCAAACTCGCGGGTGCGCACTACATAGGCCCAGGACACCTTCCAGCGCCCGGTCAAAAAACTGATCCCCGTCGCAACGTCGGCGACGACATGCTCCTTGTCCACGCTGTGGCTGTCGCGCACGGTATTGCCGTCGAGAAAAATGTCCCGCGCCACCCAGCGGGCGTCCAGCGACACAAAGCAGTGCACGCCTGAAATGGGCAGTCTGCTGGTGGCGAGGCGGGGATCGCCGCGCTCCGGCGCGCTGTTGTCGCCGCCCGGGCGCAGCGCCGAGGTGCCGAAATCATTGGGCAGATCCCAGCCGAGCCGGTATTCGCCACCGAAGTTGCCATAGGTGGCCACGTTGCCCAGGCTGACTCCCGCGTGGCCGATAAAGTCGTGTTGCAGGCCCCCGGCGGCGGGTTGGCGAAACCATATTCGCTTGTGCTCGTACAACATTTGTAACGCCGGCTCGTCTTTGAGCTGATTGTCCCAGCCCTGCCATTTCTTGATTCCGCGCAGGTCGTGAATGGCATCCTGCGTCTGCTCCGCCTGTGCGGACGGGCCGACGATGCCCAGGTCGATCTCAATGGTGTCGAGCTGGGTTTTGCTGCGGGTGTGGTAGGCGATGCCGGTGTAAAGATAGCCGGCATAGGGCCGCTGGTCTTTGAGCAGTTCGGTGGCGGCGCGGTTTTCCGGCGTGTAGATGCGCTGCCCCAGCGTGATCGCCAGATTGCGGTGGAGGCCGGTGCGGAAGTCGTGAAAAAAGCGCAGCTGGCGGTTCATTTGTCGCACCCAGGGCGGCAGTCTTTCATCGTCGTCGTAGGACGTCAGATCGGGCGAGATCCAGGACATGCGGATGCCATTGGTGTAATTGCTGTCGGTGCCAGCGAACAGGTCGTTCTCGAAATAGAGATTTGCCGTCCATGGATTTGTTTCTCTGGCGCTCGCCAGGCCGCAAACCAGTAACAGGGCCAAGCAAGCGTACTTCCTCATAAATCTGATCCGTGCAGGGGCATTCGATTATCACCGCAGCCCACTTTGGGGGGAAGCCTCCGTGCGGTAGTGCGCCATCTGTTCAGCGTTGTGTGGTCCGCGGTGAGCACGGCCGAGGTCGGTCGCTGTGCAGTCGCTGTGCTGAGTTGCTGGCTGAGGAGTTGTCGTCCGGGCGCGAGCACATAGTCCGTGTACGCAGCGCTTTTTCGGTCCGATTTGCCTTGCGCTGCATCCCCTGATCGAGATCTTGAACAGGCTCTCAGTAGTGGGTCTCTGCGGGCTCGTCGTAGCGATAGCCCGCGTCACCCGGCAGCAGCACGGAGTCCCTGCCGTCGGCGCCGACCGCGCGCAGCGGCAGAATGCGCGGAATGTCGCGTGGCGCCGACAGCGCCTTGAGCAGGCTGTCGGTGTCGGCGAAAGCGGCGATGCCGAGCAGGTTCTTGATGGTGGGGAAGAAGATATTGAAGCTGCCATCCCGGCCGCGGCGCAGCGCTTCGGCGGGGTTGATCCAGCACTGCGACACCGCCTCGTGGTTGTCGATGATCGGCTCCTGGGCGGCGGGTGCGCGACACACGAAGAAGCGGGTATCGAAGCGGCGGGGGTTGGGCACCGGCGTCACCCAGTGGCTGTAATAGACCATCCGGTCGGTGGCGAGGCGCAGGTTTTCCGCGCGGCAGATATCCAGCAGGTTGGTCTCGCCCCGGTTCAGGCGGTCGCGGTGGGCGGCGAAGCGCTGTTTCACCGCTGGGTCGTGGAAGCTGATGATCTCGCCCTGGCGGTCGCAGGCGAGCAGGATGCCGACCTCCTCGAAACACTCGCGAATGCCCCCGGTCCAGTAGGCCAGACCGTATCGCGGCACCTTGAGAATGGCGCTGGCGTCGGCGTCCGTGTGGCCCGTGTACAGCGCCGCGTAGTCGCGGTGGGCGTCGTGCAAATCCACCTTGCCGCCGGGAAACACGAAGCCGCCGCCGAAGGATTCCGACTTGCCGCTGCGCTCCAGCATCAGCACCTCGACGCCGCGGGGGCTGTCGCGCACCAGCATCACGGTGGCGGCGTAGTGGAGCGGGGTGGGGGTCTGGGCACTGCTGCTCACGGCGAAATCCAGGCGGCATAAAAGGTGGCCTACGATACGGCGTAACCGCGTCTGGCGCCATCCCGTTGCCCCTGCGCGCCACCAGTTGCGCTTGAAAATCCGGCCAGCGCCCCCCAACTCGCATGGCTGGATCGATTTGCGACTTAACAGGCTGGTGAAAAACGCTTTTCAACGGCCTGTTAAAGCAAGCCAAGGATGGCTTGCACGAAGATCAAGCACGCTAAGTGCTTGATCTTCGGAGGCCGTCGCGGGCGTGTACCGCGACGAGCCGGGTTGAAAAAAGGGCGGGAAAGCCCTTTTTCAACATCCTGCTGGAATAATCGCCACCGATGGAGAACGCCATGTCCGACCACGCGCCCGCCGAAACCCTGGGGTTTCAGACCGAAGCCAAGCAGCTGCTGCACCTGATGATCCACTCGTTGTACAGCAACCGGGATATTTTCATCCGCGAGCTGATCTCCAATGCCTCCGACGCCGCCGACAAACTCCGTTTCGAGGCGCTGGCCAACCCGGCACTGATGGAGGAGACGCCCGACCTCGGCATTCGCATCGATATCGATGAGGCCGCCGGCACGGTGCAGGTCACCGATAACGGCGTCGGCATGTCGCGCGCCGAAGTGATCGCGAATCTGGGCACCATCGCGCGCTCGGGTACCGCCGAGTTTCTGGGTGCACTCAGCGCCGACAAGAAAAAGGACGCCAACCTCATCGGTCAATTTGGCGTCGGCTTCTATTCCGGCTTTCTGGTCGCCGACCGGATCGTCGTCGAACCCCGTGGCGCCGTTACCGCGGCCGGCGAGAGCGTGCGCTGGAGCTGTTCCGGCGAGGCCGAGTTCACTGTCGAGACCATTGACCGCGCCGCGCGCGGCACCCAGGTGACACTGCATCTCAAGGACGATGCCAAGGAATACCTCAGCCCCTGGCGCCTGCGCAGTCTGGTCAAGAAATACTCCGATCACATCGCCGTGCCGGTCGAGATGGTCAAGTCGCCAGCGGGCAGTGTCGACGATGACGATGACGCGGCGGATGCCGAGGCCGCGCCGAAAACCCCCAGCACCCCCGAATACGAACGCGTCAACGCGGC
>CBDDRG010000062.1:0-13086 GCA_965232975.1 uncultured bacterium | reverse complement strand
CCGGCGAGATGCTGCGCGAGCGGCATCAGTTGGTGCTCTCGGTGGAGTCGCTGCGCCAGCTCATGATCCAGGCGGGGCTGTGGTGCCGCGCCGGGAGCGCGCTCGGGTGCACGCGCCGCGGGATCGGCGCGCCCACTTCGGCGAGCTGCATCCCGCACCAGCCCCGCCCCCGATCACCCCTGGGAGAAAACCCGCCGTCACAGCGCACGCCTGATCCAAAAAGGGGACATCTCTATCTGGGAGAAAAGGGAACGTTTGTATTCGGGTTGACACCGATCCCGCGCGGCAGCGTAGCGTTCCCGCTTCGACGCATACGCCGCCATCATGAACGGTTGAGCTCGGGGCGACGGACGCTGGCGGCCTCGGGCAGCATCAACGGACACCGGATCGCCACCGTCTTGCGCCGCCCGCGGGCGCCACGCTCCAGATCCACCTGCGCTTTGGCGACGCCAAACTGCGCGGCCAGAAATTCGAGCAGGCGGGCATTGGCGCGATCATCGACGGGTGGGGCGCAGATCTGGATTTTCAGGCGCTCGCCGTGCAGGCCCACGATGCAATCCCGGCCCGCGCCGGGTTGGACGTGGCAGTGCAGCAGCAGGATGTCTGCGCGCCAGTGATAGTGCAAGGTCTAGGAGCCTGTGGGACTTGAGCGTCCGTGGCGAGGGAGAGTCCGATTTGAGGCAGATTTTGGGCAAATCTGCGGCCAATAGCGGGGATTTTTCAACGAAAATTTGCGCAAAATATGACCAAATTCGGCTTTCCGCAGTAGGACAGTCTCAAGTCCGACAGGCTTCTAAATCCCGGTGACAACGCCCCGTGGCAGTTGCATCGCCACGGCCAGGTGGCCGACGAAGATACGCAGCACATTAATGGCGAGGAACATCAGGATCGGCGACAGATCGAGGCCACCCAGGCTGGGCACTATGCGGCGGAAGGGCGCCATTGCCGGCTCCATCAAGTCGCCAAGCAGCTCCGCCAGGGGGTGGCGATTGGCGGGTGCCACCCAGCTCAGGATAATCACCGCGAGCAGCCCATAAAAATAGATGTTCAACAGCGTCGACAGAGTGCCCAGCGCGGCCCAACCCAGGGATAGCGGAGTGAGCATCAGGCCGACACCGGCGACCGTCAGGATGAGCTGGATCATCAACCACTGGACGAAAATTGCCATTATCAGACTGGCGCTGTCGAATGCCCGGTAGGCGGGAATCACCCTGCGCACCGGTGCCAGCACCGGCTGAGTGGTTTTGAAGACGAACTGGGAGATGGGGTTGTAGAAATTGACCCGGCACAATTGGAGCAACAGTCGCACCAGAAATATCAACAGCGCGATACTGCCGAGGGCCTGGATCAGGTAAATGATGATCTGCACGGACATGGTTGGCGTGACTCCCGGTCAAGCGGTCAAGTGGTGAATGCGGTCAAGCGGTCAGTTCAGCGGCCATTTCGCGGGCGCGGTCGCACGCGGCGGTGATGGCTTGCGCGAACAGTTCGGGCAGCCTGCCGGCGAGCAAGATATCGAGTGCGCGCTCGGTGGTACCGCCCGGCGAGGTGACACGCCGGCGCAGCTCGGCGCTGTCGATCTCACTCGCGAGCGCCATGCGGGCGGCGCCCAGGGCGGTTTGCAGAGTCAGCGCGCGGGCCACGGCGGGCTCCAGCCCCAGCGCGACACCGGCTTTTTCCATCGCTTCGATGACCAGAAAAAAATAGGCGGGGCCGCTGCCCGACAACGCTGTCACGGCGTCCAGATCATCCTCCTCGGCCAACCACAGGCTGGTGCCGACCGCGGACAGGATGGCGTCGGCGAGCTGGCGCTGGGCGGCGCTGACCAGGCTGGTCGCGAACAATCCACTGGCGCCGGTCTGCACCAGCGCCGGGGTGTTGGGCATGCAGCGCACGATAGGCACGGACTCACCCAACCAGGCTTGCAGCGCCGCGATCGGAATACCGGCGGCAATGGAAATCACCAGTGGCCGGTGGTCGAGCGCCGGGCGCAGCGCGGTGGCGACGGCCTTCATCACCTGCGGCTTGACGGCCAGAATCACCACCTCGGCCGCCGCCGCTGCCTGCTGGTTGTCGGCCGTGGTGCGGATGTTGAAGGCTCTGGCGAGATTGTCGCGACAGCTCGCAACGGGATCGCAGGCGCTGAGGCGGTCAGCGGGGTAGCCTTTGTCGATGAGGCCACCGATCAGGCTGGTGGCCATGTTGCCAGCGCCGATGAAAGCGAGGGTTGCGTTAGCCAAGAGGTGCTCCTGTCAGTACAGTCAATTGGGAGGGGCGCGGGGATTACCGATTGGCGGCTGTCGATCGCGAGCCAAAAATCGCGGTGCCGATGCGGACGATGGTGGCACCCGCGGCGATGGCGAGCGCCATGTCCCCCGACATGCCCATGGAGAGTGTATCCAATCGCGCCAGCCGGGGCGAACGCGCCCGCAGCTCGGCCAGCAATGCCGCGACCCGCAGATACGCAGACAGAGTCTGCGCTGGCGTGTTGGCGGGGCTGGGTATCGCCATCAGCCCGCGCAGCTCGAGCCGCGGCAACTCGGCGATCGCCAGCGCCAACTCGGGCAGCGCCGTCGGTGCAACGCCGGTCTTGCTCGGTTCGCTGTCGATATTGACCTGCAGGCAGATATTCAATGGCGGTAACTGCGGGGGTCGCTGCGCGCTCAGACGCGTGGCGATCTTGATGCGATCAACACTGTGCACCCAGGCGAACAGGGCGGCGATGGCGCGGGTTTTATTGGCTTGCACCGGGCCGGTGAAATGCCACTCAATCTCCAATCGATGCAGTTGGGCGATCTTGGCCAGCGCCTCCTGCAGGTAGTTTTCGCCAAAATGGCGGATGCCCGCGTCCCAAGCGCTGGTGATCGCGGCGACGTCCTGGTCCTTGCTGATCGCGAGCACGGTGATCTGGTCGGCGTCGCGGCCCGCGCGCGCAGCGGCGGTGCGCACGCCGGCCCACACTTGGTCAATACTGGCGGCGATGTCGGACATATACTTTGGCTCTAATTTCCCGCTGGCTGGGGCAGGTCGGCAGCGGCCGCATAACAATTCAAGAAAGGCGAGAGCATGGATATTACCGAGTTGCTGACGTTTGCCGTGGACCAACGCGCGTCGGATTTGCATTTGTCGGCGGGGTTGCCGCCGATGATCCGTATCGACGGCGACATCCGGCGCATCAACCTGCCAGCCATGGATCAAAAGCAGGTACAGGCTTTGATCTACGAGATCATGAACGACCACCAGCGGCGGGATTTCGAGGAATTCCTCGAGATCGATTTTTCCTTTGAGCTGCCGGGCGTAGCCCGCTTTCGGGTCAATGCATTCAATCAGAGCCGCGGCGCGGGTGCGGTATTCCGCACCATTCCGTCGCGGGTGTTGACGCTCGATGAGCTCGGCTTTGGCCAGGTCGTGCGCGACCTCACGCTGTTGCCGCGCGGACTGGTGCTGGTGACCGGGCCGACCGGTTCGGGCAAGAGCACCACGCTCGCCGCCATGGTCGACCACATCAACACCACCCGCGCCCAGCATATCCTCACCATTGAGGATCCGATCGAGTTCGTCCACGCGAGCAAGCAGTCCCTGGTCAACCAGCGCGAGGTGCACCGGGACACCCATGGTTTCGCCGAGGCGCTGCGCTCCGCGCTACGGGAGGATCCGGACGTCATCCTGGTGGGCGAAATGCGCGATCTGGAGACCATCCGCCTCGCGCTCACCGCCGCCGAGACCGGTCACCTGGTGTTCGGTACCCTGCACACCACCTCGGCGGCCAAAACCATCGACCGCATCGTCGATGTGTTCCCGGCGGCGGAAAAAGCCATGGTGCGCTCGATGCTGTCGGAATCGCTGCGCGCAGTGGTCTCACAGGCACTGTTGAAAAAAATCGGTGGCGGCCGCGTGGCCGCCACCGAAATCATGATCGCCACCCCCGCGATCCGCAATCTGATCCGCGAAGACAAAGTCGCCCAAATGTACTCCGCCATTCAGACCGGCGGCACCTATGGCATGCAGACGATGGATCAGTGCCTCAAGGCCCTGGTGCAGAAAAAAATCGTCGCTCGCGAAGCGGCAAGGGAAAAGGCCAAGAACCCGGACGATTTCGCGTAACTGCGACGAATAATCCAACCGCATTTCTAGCGCTTGGTGGTCTGCCACACCAGTTCGGGCTGGTTCGCCGCTTTCAAATGCTCGTTGTTTCTCGCCCAGGCAAAGCCGAGTTTGATGCGCTCGAACAGGCGCTCGATCTGCCGCTCCATGCGCGGGTCGGTGAAGATGTAGAACTGACCTTCGCGGATGGCATCGAGCACCAGTTCGCCGACCACGTCGGGATCGAGACCGCTTTGCAGGGTATCGCCAATGGGGTTCAGCGCGATGGGGCGGTCGTCGGATTTGCCGAAATGGTCGGGCCGGTGGCTGGCGGCTTCGAGAATATTGGTGCTGACCGCACCCGGACACAGCACCGAAACGCCGATCGGGGTGTCCTTCAGCTCGCTGTACAGCACCTCCATCATGGCGACGGCGGCGTGCTTGCTGGCGTTGTAGGCGCCCCAGCCGGCGCCGGCATTGACCAGCCCGGCCATCGACGACGTGCTCATCACATGGCCGCTTTCGCCGTTGCCCTTCATGAGCGGCAGAAACGCGCGCATGGCGTAGACGATGGCGGTCTGGTTGACGGCGACGACCCAGTCCCAGTCCTTTTGCGACAGCTCTTCGCTCAATCCCCCGACGCTGACGCCGGCGTTGTTGCACAGCACATTGACCTTGCCGAAGCGCTTGACGGTGGCGGTGGCGGCGGCAAACACGGATTCCTCCAGCGTGATGTCGCAGTGCAGCGTAGCGACGTCCGCGCCCTTGACTTTCAGCTCGGCGGCCGCCGCCTGCAACCGCTTGGCATCGATGTCGGCCATCATCACGCTCATGCCCGCCTTGGTGAACGCCTTGCTCATGCCCAGGCCCATGCCGCTGGCGGCGCCGGTGATAAAGGCCACTTTTCCTGCGATGTCGCGCATTGTCGGTCTCCTCTTGGTTATGTCGAGTGTTCAGTTAAAAAACGAGCCGGTGGCCGGGCTCATATCCGCAACCCCATGCGGAATGCCCCGTCGAGGCGGATGGTCTCGCCGTTGAGCATCGGGTTTTCGCAGATCGACCTGACCATGGCGGCGAATTCCGACGGCTTGCCGGGCCGGTGTGGGAAGGGCACATGGGTGATCATCTGGTCGAGCTGGCCGCCCACTTCGGCGCGCGCCAGCGGGGTGTCGAAAATGCCCGGCGCGATGGTCACCACGCGGATGCCGTGTTGCGCCAGGTCCCGCGCCATCGGCAGCGTCATACCGGCGACCCCGGCCTTGGCGGCGGCATAGGCGGTGTCACCGATCGGGCCATCGAAAGCGAAGATCGACGCGACATTGACGATGACGCCCCGCTCCTCGCCATTGACGGTGTCGAGCTTGATCATGTCCGCCGCGACCAGCCGGCACATGTCGAAAGTGCCGGTCAAATTGACATCCACCACACGGCGGAAGTCGGCCATGGGGTGGGGGCCGTCTTTGTTGACGATGCGCCGGCCGATGCCGATGCCGGCGGCGTTGACCAGGATGCGCGCCGGGCCCAGCGCCGCGCGGGCTTTGGCTACGGCGGCCGCGACGCTGTCCTCCTTGGCGACATCGACGCGGATGGCGACGCCGCCGACCTCCCGGGCCACGGCTTGTGCCAATTCCTCGTTCAGGTCCAGGATCGCGACCCGGGCGCCCGCTTGCGCCAGCAAGCGCACCGTCGCCGCGCCCAGACCCGATGCGCCGCCGGTGACATAGGCGGTGTTGCCATTGATTTCCATGTTGACCTCCGTCTATTTTTTTGAGTTTGTGGTGGCTGTTCAGCAGTGGTCGGCGTTATGCGGTTGGCTCGACGCCTGCGGGCAGCGGCTGCGCATGGAGCACGCCGGCGGCGTGCAGTTCGGCGATCTTGCCGGCGTTGTAGCCGAGGTGTGTGCTCAGCACCTGGGCATTGTGCTCGCCCAGAAAGGGCGCTTGCAGGTGGAGCCGTTCGGGGTATTTGGACAGGCGCAGCGGGATGCGCGGAAACTGCCAGTTGCCGAGGCCGCGGTCGTTGTCGTGGGGCGCTACTTCGCGCTCGATCATATGGGGTTCCGCCAGCGCCTCGGGCACCGACAGCACCGGCGCGACGGGCAGATGCACGGCGCGGAATTTGGCGATGATGGTGGCGTCGTCCGGCTGGGTCGCGCACCAGGCCTGGATGATGTCGGCGAGCGCATAGCGGTTTTGCGCGCGCACCTGCACGGTGGCGTAATCGGGGTGCTCGATCAGATCCTCGCGCTCGATGACCTTGCAGAACACCGGCCAGTCCTTGGGTGTCGACAGGATGAAGATGTACTTGTCGCGGCCCTTGAAAATGCCGATGGGCGCCACCGTCGAGTGCAGGTGGCCGAACCGGGTTGGCGCCACCGCGCCCGCGCTGCCGGTATAGACCTGGACATTGATTTCGTGCAGATGGAAATAGGTGTCCAGCAGCGAGATGTCGAGATACTGGCCTGCGTTGGTGCGGGTGCGATCCAGCAATGCCGTCATCACCGCCGCATAGGCGTTCACGCCGGTGCTGACATCGCCGATCGCCATGCCCGCCAGCAGCGGCGGGCCGTCGGGATAGCCGATATTGTCGAGAATGCCGGCATAGGCGGCGGCGATATAGTCATAGCCCGGCAGGTCGCTGTAGGGCCCGGTCTGCCCGAACGCCGAGATCGAGCACATCACCAGGCGGGGATTTAAGGCGTGCACCACGTCCCAGCCCAGGCCCATGCGGCCGATGGCGCCGGGCGAGTAGTTCTCGACGAACACGTCCGCCGTCGCGATCAACTGCTTGAGGATGTCGAGGCCGGCCGGCGTCTTGGGGTTCAGGCACAGCGATTTCTTGCCCCGGTTCTGTTGCACGAAATAGCCACTGCGCCCGTTGTGCATCCAGGGCAGCCCGCGCGTCATGTCGCCGCCGGGCGCGATTTCCACCTTGATCACTTCGGCGCCCATTTCGGCCAGCATGCGGGTGCCGCTGGGCCCGGCCAGAGCGTGGGTAAAATCGATAATCTTGTAGCCGTCGAGAACGTGGCGGTGCGCCATGACATGCCCCCCTGTTATTGATATCGCGTGGGATTATTAGGGTGCGGGCAGCGTGCGCCGGACTTGGGAAAGGTGTCAACCAAGCCCCTGGTCGCCCCGCGGGTTCACCGGGGTGAGGCCGCGATAGCGAACTTGTAGTGCCACACCGCGTCTCCGGGTTGTTATGCTTTGGTGCGGGGAAGTTACCCCTTGGCGCACCGGGGAGCAAGCTGAACGCTGCCCGACCGGGCGATAACCGGGCGATGAAGGTGCCCGTCGAACGCGACCCGGCGGGCTGTGCACGGCACACTGGATCGATAGCCACTGTGCGTCGTTGGCATCATTCTCGCCATCCTGCGCGAACCGGTTCGCAATCTGGGTCAGGCGCCCCGAACGGCGTCGATCCAATCCCTCCAGCCAGAGGCATCAGCACATGGGTAAACAGGCACTGCGCGTCGGCATCGGCGGTCCGGTCGGTTCAGGCAAGACGGCACTGCTGTTGCGGCTATGTCAGGTGCTGCGCGAACGGTTCGATATCGCCGTGGTCACCAATGACATCTACACGCGGGAGGACGCTGAATTCCTGACTCGCCACCAGGCGCTGCCGCCGGAGCGGATTCTGGGTGTCGAGACCGGCGGCTGCCCGCACACGGCGATCCGCGAGGATGCGTCGATGAACCTGGCGGCGGTGGCCGATCTGAACCGGCGCTTTCCCGACCTGGACATCGTGTTTGTCGAGAGCGGCGGCGATAACCTGGCCGCTACGTTCAGCCCCGAGCTGTCGGATTTCACGATCTACGTCATCGACGTGTCCGCCGGCGACAAGATCCCGCGCAAGGGTGGCCCCGGCATCACCAAATCGGACCTGCTAGTCATCAACAAGACCGATCTCGCGCCCCTTGTCGGTGCGTCGCTGGAAGTCATGGCCCGGGATGCCAAGAAAATGCGCGGCGACAAGCCCTTTGTGTTCGCCAACATGAAGCTCGGCGCCGGGTTGCCCGAAATCATCGAACGCATTTGCGAAGAGGGCTTGCTGGCCTGATGCCGTCGCCGCCGCAAACGCCGATCAGATACGCGGCGGGGCCTTCCGCGTCGCCACCGCACTGACCGGAAAATCCCGCCGGACATTTGTCTCCGCCCAAATGGTGATCAATCTGCGCGCCCGTGCGCCAATCTGGTGCCGGCGCGCCATTTGCGTGCGCGAAATCGACTCAGTCTCCCGCACATAAGTCGGTGCGATCGCTGCTTTTGCCCCGGATTCCCGTGGCATGGGAAATGCCTAACAAAGCCTCGGCGGAGCCCTTTCCCACACATAACCCGAGGCGAACCCAAACCTAGAGGATCACAACAGATGAGAATGACGCGTAATTGCTTCTTGAAGAGTCGTTGGACGAAAAAAGCAGCACTACTTGGCGGCGCCGTGACCCTGGCGCTGGCTGCCGGCGCAGCCCAGGCGGCGGATACCATCAAGGTCGGCGTGCTGCACTCGCTGTCCGGCACCATGGCGATCAGTGAAACCACGCTGAAGGACACGGTGTTGATGATGGTGGACGAGCAGAACAAGAAAGGCGGGCTGCTCGGCAAGAAGCTGGAGGCGGTCGTCGTCGATCCGGCGTCCAACTGGCCGCTGTTTGCAGAGAAGGCCAAGGAATTGATCAGCAAGAGCAAGGTGGATGTGATCTTCGGCTGCTGGACTTCAGTGTCGCGCAAGTCCGTCTTGCCGGTCATCGAAGAATTGAACGGCATGCTGTTCTACCCGGTGCAGTACGAGGGTGAAGAGTCGTCCAAGAACGTGTTCTACACCGGCGCCGCGCCCAACCAGCAGGCGATTCCGGCGGTCGATTACCTGATGAAGGAGGTCGGCGTGAAGCGCTGGGTGCTGGCCGGCACCGACTATGTCTACCCGCGCACCACCAACAAGATCCTCGAAGCCTATCTGAAGAGCAAGGGCGTCGCCGATGCCGACATCCTGATCAACTACACCCCGTTCGGCCATTCCGATTGGCAGACGATCGTGTCCGACATCAAGAAGTTCGGCTCCGCCGGCAAGAAGACCGCAGTGGTGTCGACCATCAATGGCGACGCCAACGTGCCCTTCTATAAAGAGCTGGGCAACCAGGGGGTATCGGCCGAGAACATTCCGGTGGTCGCGTTCTCCGTAGGTGAGGAGGAACTGTCGGGTTTCGACACCGGCCCGCTGGTCGGCCACCTCGCGGCCTGGAACTACTTCATGAGCGTGGATGCCCCGGAGAACGCCGCGTTCATCAAGCAATGGCACGCCTTTATCAAGAGTGAGAAGCGCGTCACCAACGACCCCATGGAAGCCACCTATATCGGCTTCAGCATGTGGGCGAAGGCGGTGGAAAAAGCCAAGACCACAGACGTCGACAAGGTGCGCGCCGCCATTTACGGCATCAGCGTGCCCAACCTGACCGGCGGCACCGCGGTGATGTTGCCCAACCACCACATCACCAAGCCGGTGCTGATCGGCGAGATCCAGGCCGACGGCCAGTTTGAAGTGGTCTGGAAAACCGACCAGGAAGTGCCCGGCGACGCCTGGACCGACTTTCTGCCGGAGAGTGCCAAGCTGACCGCCGACTGGCAGGACCCGGGTGTCATGTGTGGCAACTACAACACCGAGACCAAGACCTGCATGGCCGCGTTGCTTTGGCTGCTGTGCGCGCTGCCGGCACTCGCCGCGCCGGTGCCCGCCGACGCCATCAGCGCCGAGTTACAGGTGCTCATCGACGGCAATTTCGCCGCCAAGGAGGCCGCCATCGCCCGCCTGGCCGCGACGCCAGACGCCCGCATCGCCAAGGTGTTTGCCGCGCTGCTCGCCGGCAAGCTGTATTACGAGAAGGACACCCGCGCACTGTTGATCGTCGAGTTCACGGCCGGCGGCGCCATGGGTGAGGACCCCCTGTCGGGCGCGCCCGCGACCGCGGTGGACAAAACCGGCATCCGCAAGATCACCGTCAACAACCAACTGCGTATCCAGTTGCGCACGCTGGTTGCGAGTCTGCAACTGGCGAGCAGTGAGCCGGCCCTGCGCATCCAGGCGGCGCGCGATCTGATGAAAACCCCCGACGCGAGCTTTCTGCCGGCGCTCGACCAGGCCATTGCCAAGGAGACTGTGGGCAGCGTGAAGAAGGCGCTGAATATCGCCCGCTCGTTCATTCTGCTCGGCAGTGCCGCAGCGGCAGATCGCCTCGCCGCCGTGGCCAGCCTGGCGGAAGTCAACGACAACGCCGTCGTCGCCAAGCTGGAAATGCTGGCCGCGGCCAATGCCGACGGCAGCTACGCCGAGCCCGAGCGCCGCGTGCGGCTGGCGGCCGAGGAGGCGCTGGTAAGCCTGCATTTGCGCCAGCAATTGCACAAGTTCGCCGAGGATGTGTTCTTCGGCGTCAGTCTGGGCTCGGTGCTGCTGCTCGCCGCCGTCGGCCTCGCGATCACCTTCGGCGTCATGGGCGTCATCAACATGGCCCACGGCGAGATGATCATGCTCGGCGCCTACACCACCTATGTCGTGCAACTGTTGATGCCGACCCATCTGGAGCTGTCGCTTGTGGTAGCGGTGCCGGCGGCGTTCGTGGTGGCGGGCGCCTTCGGCATCGTCATCGAGCGCGGCGTCATCCGCGTGCTCTACGGCCGGCCACTGGAAACGCTGCTCGCGACCTTCGGCGTCAGCCTGATCCTGCAACAACTGGTGCGCTCGGTGTTCTCGCCGCTGAACCGCTCGGTGATCACGCCGGCGTGGATGAGTGGCTCCTGGCAGCTCGACGGCATGCTGTCGCTGACCTACAACCGGCTGTACATCATCGTGTTTTCTCTGGCCGTACTCGGGGGTTTGATGCTGTTGCTGCGCAAGACCCGGTTCGGCCTGCAGATGCGCGCGGTCACGCAGAACCGGCGCATGGCGAGTTCCATGGGCATCCGCACCGGCTGGGTCGATGCGCTGACCTTCGGTCTGGGCTCCGGGATAGCCGGCATCGCCGGCGTCGCGCTCAGTCAGCTCACCAATGTCGGCCCCAACATGGGGCAGGCGTACATCATCGATTCGTTCATGGTGGTGGTGTTCGGCGGCGTCGGCAATCTGCTCGGCACCTTTGTCGGCGCCATGGGGCTCGGCATCGCCAACAAGTTCGCCGAGCCCATCGCCGGCGCCGTGCTCGCCAAAATCATCATTCTGGTGTTCATCATCCTGTTCATCCAGCGCCGGCCGAAAGGCTTGTTCGCGCTCAAGGGGCGCTTTGTTGAAGACTGAAAGCGGAGACATGCGGGTGACTGACGATCGAGGATTGGCGCCATGATGCGCGCGCGCACGGCCTGGCTGCTGGACGATGTCGCCGGGCTCTGGGTCATGGGCGCGGTCGCGCTCGCCACGCTGGTGATTCCGCTGCTGAACCTGCTGGTGCCGGCGGATTCGTTCTTTCACCTGTCCACCTACACCGTGGCGCTGCTCGGCAAGTACCTGTGCTTCGCACTGCTCGCGCTCGCCGTGGATCTGATCTGGGGCTATGCCGGCATTCTGAGCCTCGGCCACGGCGCCTTTTTCGCGCTCGGCGGCTACGCCATCGGCATGTACATGATGCGTCAGATAGGTGCGCGCGGCGTCTACGGCAACCCCGAGCTGCCGGATTTCATGGTGTTCCTGAACTGGCCGGAGCTGCCCTGGTACTGGTACGGCTTCGACAGTTTCGCGTTCGCGGCGCTGATGGTGCTGCTGGTGCCCGGCGCGCTCGCCTTTGTGTTCGGCTGGCTGGCGTTCCGCTCGCGGGTCACCGGGGTCTACCTGTCGATCATCAGCCAGGCACTGACCTATGCGCTGATGCTGGCGTTTTTCCGCAACGACATGGGCTTTGGCGGCAACAATGGCCTCACCGATTTCAAGGACATCCTCGGTTTCAGCCTGCAGGCCGAGGGCACCAAGAACGCGCTCTTCGTGTGCTCGGGGCTGGCGCTGATGCTGGGCTATGTGCTGTGTCGCTATGTGGTCGCCTCGAAGCTCGGCCGCGTGCTGGTGGCCATCCGCGACGCCGAGAGCCGCACCCGCTTCATGGGCTACCGGGTCGAGCACTACAAGCTGTTCGTGTTCGTGCTGAGCGCGCTGCTCGCCGGGGTCGCCGGCGCACTCTATGTGCCCCAGGTCGGCATCATCAACCCCGGCGAGTTCGCGCCCATCAACTCCATCGAGATCATCATCTGGGTCGCCGTCGGCGGCCGCGGCTTTCTGTTCGGCGCCATCGTCGGCGCCATTCTGGTCAACTACGGCAAGACCTGGTTCACCGGCGCCTTTCCCGAGGTCTGGCTGTTCATGCTGGGCGGGCTGTTCGTGGTGTCCACACTGTTTCTACCGCGCGGTATCGTCGGCCTGTGCCAGCAATTGTGGCGCGGGCGTGCCGCTGCGCCGCCACCGCCGCCGGCCTCATCGCCGCCACCGCCGCTGGCACCGAGGGCGGCGACCCTGGAGGGCAAGCACTGATGGCCATCGGTCACGTCGCCTCGAACCTGCTGTATCTGGACAATGTCACGGTGTCCTTCGACGGCTTCAAGGCGCTGAATGCGCTGTCGCTGGTGATCGCGCCGGGCGAACTGCGCGCCATCATCGGCCCCAACGGCGCCGGCAAGACGACGATGATGGACGTCATCACCGGCAAGGTGAAACCCGCGACCGGCGAGGTGTTTTTCCGCGACACCATCGACCTGACCAAGCACGACGAGGCCGAGATCGCCAACCTCGGCATCGGCCGCAAGTTCCAGAAGCCGACGGTGATCGAGAGCCTGAGTGTCGAGGACAACCTGGATCTGGCGCTGGCCGGCAGTCGCCAGGTGCTGCGGACGCTGTTTTACCGGCGCGGAGCCGCCCAGCGGCGGCGCGTGCGCGAGGTTCTCGAACTGGTCGGACTGGTCGAGCGCAGTGGCGCGCGCGCGGGCGCGCTGTCCCACGGCCAGAAACAGTGGCTCGAAATCGGCATGCTGATCA
>CBDDRG010000061.1:0-3143 GCA_965232975.1 uncultured bacterium | reverse complement strand
AGGCCTACGCCAACCCGCCCCCGGTGCAGAAGCCCCATCCGCCGCTGCAGCTGGGCAGTTCGTGCACCGGCCTGCTGAACATCGCCGCCGTCCACGCCGATATTCTCAAAATGATTCCGCCGACTTCCAACGGCATGGACTTCGTCAACGCCCCCGCCGCCACCGTCAAATACGACATGGGCGTGCTCAAGCGCAAGATCGCCGAATTTCACCGCTACGCCGAAGCCGCCGGCCGCGACCCCCGGGATATCGAACTCAGCGGCTTCGCGCTGGTTGGGCTGGCGCGGGATGCGTCCGATCCGACGCTGCGTGGCATCGCCACCCAACTCGGCTTTCCCGACTATGTCACCGCGCAGCGCTCGCCGATGGCGCTGCTCGGCACCCCTGCCGAAGTGGTCGATGAGCTGAAAGCGCGCATCGCGCACACGGGCATGACCTACCACCTGATGCTGCCGCTGGCGCCCGAGTCCTATGCGCTGTTTGTCGAAGAGGTGATGCCGGCGTTTTTTTCATGACCAGCCGCCGGACGGTCTCACGGCCGAGGGGGTCAACCCCGCCCGGGCTTGTGCGGCTTGCTCCAGCAAGGCAATGGTTTAAATTGGTCGGCAATCGGCACAAGCCGCTCTTGCCACCCGGGATTAGATAGCCATGGTTGACCGTAAATACACGTCGATTGACCAACTCCTGATCAGGGCCGACGCCTTGATCAAACTCTTGCTCCTAGATGCCATCGAACCCAGGCGGCCTTCGCCCGCCGCCGGCATCGCCGCGGCCGAGTTGTCCGCGTCGGCGCGCCGCCACGCCGCCGGTCTGATGCGCGTCAACCACAGCGGCGAGGTTTGCGCTCAAGGCCTGTATCACGGCCAGGCGCTGACCGCGCGCCTGGAGAACACCCGCCGCACCATGGAGCGTGCGGCCGAGGAGGAGCAGGATCACCTGGCCTGGTGTGAAGCCCGCATTCGCGATCTCGGCAGCGACACCAGTGTCCTTAACCCCCTCTGGTACGGACTTTCCTTTGGGCTCGGCGCCGCCGCAGGCCTGGTCAGCGATCGCCTCAGCCTGGGCTTTGTCGCCGCCACTGAAGATCAGGTCTGCCGGCATCTGGCCGAGCATCTGGAACAACTACCGAGCGGTGATCAGCAAAGTCGTGCGATTGTCGAAGCCATGCTGGTCGATGAGAGCAATCACGCGCAAACGGCGCTCGCCGCTGGCGGCACACCGTTGCCGCAGCCGGTCAAGGCGTTGATGTCGTTGGTCGCCAAAGGCATGACCAAAACCAGCTATTTGGTCTGATCGCTGGCTCTTTTTACTGGCACAAAGTCCGGCGCCATCGCCGCGTCGCGTTCAGCGCGGATGTCATCTATTACCGCCAATAGTTGCGCCTTGAACCAGCGATGCAACAGCACATTGCAGGTGCGACGGTGTTGGACGAGCACCGCCGGAATGATCGGATCGGTTTCGATTTCGGTGGGATACGGCTTGCGGATGATTCCGTAAAAATCCCCTTCTAGCTTGAGGTTGTCCATGGTGGCCAACAGTAGACAATCCGAGCTGGTAATAGTGTCGAGTGCGGTCATCAACTGGTTGGTGACCAGAGCCTTTCGCCGCGCTCGCCCCATTCGGGCCAGCGTCTTGTCGAATCGGCTCTCTGTATGGGGCGACACCTTGCCCGCGAGCAGCAGGTAGTACTGCACGAAGGGATATTCGAGCATGCTGTCGAGGGTCAGCTCCTGATCGGCCAGCGGGTGGCCGGCGCGCATCCACACTGCCGGCGTGAAATTGCCGAGCGGGGTCACGATGAAATCACGGGGAACCTTTTTCCGGATTTCGATTACGAAATCCACGTCGCCGGCTTCCAGGTCGTGGATATAAGTGTCCTGAGCGCTCGATAGCGCCAGGGATATCCCCGGCGCTATGCGCTGGAACAGACGGCTGAGCTGAGGAATCACTAGAACCGCGAGGAATTCAGGGGCTAGCACCCGAATTGAACCGACATAAGTGCTCGGGTCGAATTTTTGACGGGCGAGCAAATCGGCGATGCCACCCAGCAGGTCTGGTAGTTGATTAGCAAGTTCCTGCGCCCGCGGGGTGGGCACCAAACCCCGCCCACAGCGGGTGAACAAAGGGTCATCGAAGGTGCCGCGCAGCCGCAGCAAGGTTTTACTCATCGCCGGCTGGGTAACGAACAGACGCTCGGCGGCGCGGGTCACATTGCGCTCCTCGATTAGCACCTGTAGAGCAACCAGCAGATTGAGGTCAATTCGAGTGAGGGCTTCTACTGACATAAAAATAATCTAGAAACATGGCTGAAATAAAAACTATACATTTGCATTATAATTTTGCAAGCCCCAGCATTACATCCATCCGCTCGACTCTGTTCAATTTTCCAGCTTGGGTCTTCAGTGTCGCTCCGGTAGTCACCGCTGTTTATTGTCTTAACCCCCCTGTACCAATTTTGGGAGCTCAGGCTCCCTCTTTTTTTCCCCCACCAAGCAACTCGCAGGCATGCGAACTGCGTATCGACGGTGGTGATACCGCCGCACGCCTGAGCTACAAGCCATTAGCGGGGGCGCTGACAATAAGCAACGGTTATTTTCTGGATGATTAAATAGCATTTGATATATAGGCGATTTGCACCTATATTGCAACCGTGGTTAGCGAGCTGTGGACCTAGGATCCTTCGCTAGTCACTCTCTTTCCTAACCCCCCTGTATCATATTTCGGGGAGCCCAGGCTCCCCGCTTTTTTTGCTTGGCGTTTGCCCTCGCCGCATTTCTCGGGTTCGCCGCGCAGGGTGCGACTTCACGACTCAAGCCTGCTCTTTAGGGCTGATTTCGTAGCTGTGGGTGACCTCCACCCCTGCCCTGCCGAACATAATCGACGCCGAGCAGTACTTGTCGGCTGACAACTCCACTGCTCGTTTGACCTGCGATTCCGTCAGATTGTCGCCACTGACCACGAAGTGGATATTGATTTTGGTAAACACGGCCGGGATCCCGTCTGCGCGCTCGGCCTGTAGCTCGGCGCGACAGCCGGTTACCGCTTGGCGGCTGCGCCGCAAAATCAGCACCACGTCAAAACTCGCGCATCCGCCCATGCCGATCAGCATCATCTCCATCGGGCGGATACCCAGGTTGCGGCCA
>CBDDRG010000060.1:0-2500 GCA_965232975.1 uncultured bacterium | reverse complement strand
GGCGCTTGCCCGCCCATGCCCGCCGGCAGCGCCTTGGCGAGCTTCGCCATGTGCCGGCCCAATTCCTGGAAGGTATTGAAGTCCGCTTTTGAAACTTTCAGCGCCGCCGGCTCGGCCAGGCAGGCGCTGCCAATTTTCTTGCCGTCGCGGAGGATGGTGGCGCCCTCGCAGGCGTAACCCGCGATCTCCCCGGCCGGACCGCCGCGCTTCACTTCGATCGTCGGTATCACCACCGGTTTCGCACCCGGCATCGCGATACCCATTTGCGCCATCTGCGCCTCCATCTGCTGACGCTGCGCCGCCGGCATATTCGCCAGCGCCCCCCGCATCATCTGGCTGGCCTGACCGGCAAGCCCCGCCATGCGCTCGAAATCCGCCGCCGTGAGGGTCGTATAGCTCTTGCGGTCATGGTCGATCGCCAGCATGACGCCGCTGGCGACGTCGAAAACCATGCTGTGAGTCGCCTTGCCGGCGTTGCTCATGTCCATCCGCAAGTGGTTGTCCTGAATGCGGGCAATCAGGCGCTCGGGCTTGCCGACCACCTCGTATTCCAGGGTTGCGGCCGCCTGTACGCCGGTGGCCGCCAGCAGGGTCGTAAACGCGATCGATTTGACGTGGGAGTTCATCATGGGCCGTTTCTCTTGTTTTCGACGAGTACCGAGCAGCGGGCGGTCCTGCGCCGCCGCGCGCAGCTGGACCATTAAATCAGCATGCCGCCATCGACGGTGAGGCAGGTGCCGGTGGTGTAGCTGGCCGCGTCGGATACCAGATACAGCACTGCGCCGGCCATTTCTTCCGGTTCGGCGTGGCGGCCGAGGGGAATCTTGGCCATCAGCTCCTGGTGAACGTGCTCGGTGGTGAACAGCGCGCCGGCAAACTTGGTCTTGGTCAGCCCCGGCAACAGCGCGTTGACGCGGATATTGTCGGGCCCGCACTCCTTGGCGAAGGACTTGGTCATGTTGATGATGGCGGCCTTGGTGATCGAGTAGATCCCCTGCCAGGGGCCCGGGGAGATGCCGGCCACCGATGCGGTGTTGACGATGGCACCGCCGCCCTGGGTGCGCATCATCTTCGCCGCGCCGGCCGACATGTAGAAGTAGCCGCGAATGTTCACATCCAGGGTTTTCTGGAAGGACGCCAGATCGGTATCCACGATATGGCCGAAATAGGGGTTGGCGGCGCCGTTATTGACCAGGATATCGAGCCGGCCGTGAGTGCTGCGCACATGCTCCATGGCGGCGTCGATCTGCGCCATATCCCCCAGGTGGCAGGGAAAGGCCTCCGCGCTGCCGCCGGCGGCGAGGATATCGGCGACCACTTTTTCGCAGCTCTCGACGCGCCGACTGGTGACGATGACGTGGGCGCCCTGTTCCGCCAGCAGCTTGGCGATGGCCTCGCCGATGCCGCGGCTGGCGCCGGCAATCAGCGCGACGCGGCCGGTCAGGTCAAACAGGTTGGTGGGCATGGCAACACCTCAATGGTTTTTTTGTCCAATCTCATCTGTAGCGCGATTTAACAGGTTATCCATCCGAGAATCGACTCCCCCGCGGGCGCTATTCGGATCGAATTGCGGAAGGCGGATGACGTCCGGAGGGCGAAGTCGCACAGATCAGACGGCAGGGGCCCGTTACGCTTTCTCGCGATAGAATTCGACGTAGAAGCGCACCCCATCATGGGGCACCACTTCATGCTTCACAGTCGGCTCGACGACGCCATTTTTTTCTGGGCTCAACAGTGCCTCTTCGATGACGGGCTCGAGTATCCGGTAGGTCAGCTCGCCCTTGAGCACGACGATCTTTGCCCAGATGCCCTCCTTGGTGTTGTGACTTCTGAGCAAACCGTCCGGCACCGACAAATGCGTGAATTCGGGGGTCTTTTTGTACGGCTCGACGTTCGCGGGCAACTTTTTCATACGCGCCATCAGCTCCTAATCGCTGGGCTTCGACCGGTGACCCGTGCCTGCTTGTGATTCCGCCCCGATCTGGGCTGGTGGGCAATGGCTCATGACAAGCGGGTCACGGATGCCAGCTCACAATCATGTCGGACATTAGATGGATTTGACCAAATGCCCCCCATCCACCGCCAGGGCCACGCCGTTGACGAAGGCCCCGGCGTCGCTGGCCAGCAGTAGCAGCGGCCCGCTGATCTCGGCCATTTCGCCGAGCCGCCCGGCCGGGGTCGCTTGAATGTACGCCTGCCCGGCGGCACTATCGAAATAGTCGCCGTTCATCTCGGTCTTGAAGTAGCCGGGACACAGCGCATTGACGCGAATGTGCTTGCCGGCAAGTTCCAGCGCCAGGTGCTTGGTCAGCTGGATGACGCCGGCCTTGGACGCACTGTAGACGCCGTGGCCGATGCTGGTGGCAAGACCCAGCACCGAGGCGGTGTTGACGATGGCCCCCGCTTTGTTGGCCGCTATCATGCGCCGCGCACCTTCGGACGCCACCAGCCAGGCGCCTTTCAGGTTGGTGTCGATGACGAAATCCCATTCCGGCTCGGT
>CBDDRG010000059.1:0-4299 GCA_965232975.1 uncultured bacterium | reverse complement strand
GGCCGTGCCCTCGTAGGTGTTGACCACTTCCAGATTCATCATGTGGCGCATGACCGGGTATTCGTCGGAAATGCCGTTGCCGCCGAGCATGTCCCGCGCCTGGCGGGCGACGTCGAGTGCCTTGGCGCAGTTGTTGCGCTTCAGCAGCGAGATCAGCTCGGGCGCCAGCTGGCCCTGCTCCTTGAGGCGGGTCGCGGTCAGCGCGCCGAGCAGGCCCAGGCTGATCTCGGTCTGCATGTTGGCGAGCTTCAGCTGGATCAACTGGTTCGCCGCCAGCGGCCGGTTGAACTGCTTGCGATCCAGCACATATTGCCGCGCCGCGTGCCAGCAGGTCTCGGCCGCGCCGAGCGCGCCCCAGGAGATGCCGAGACGGGCGCTGCTGAGACAGCCGAACGGCCCTTTCAAGCCCTTGACGTTGGGCAGCAGCTGATCCTCGGACACCAATACGTCGTCCATGACGATTTCGCCGGTAACCGACGCCCGCAGCGCCAGCTTGCCCTCGATCTTGGGCGCCGACAGGCCGGCCATGCCCTTGTCGAGCACGAAGCCGCGAATGGCGTCGTCATCGGTCTTGGCCCAGACCACGAACACATCGGCAATCGGCGAGTTGCTGATCCACATCTTGGTGCCGGTCAGGCGGTAGCCGCCACCGGCGACGCCACGCGCCCGCGTGGTCATGCCGCCGGGATCGGAGCCGTGGTCGGGCTCGGTCAGGCCGAAGCAGCCCACCCACTCGCCGGTGGCGAGCTTGGGCAGGTACTTTTCGCGCTGGGCTTCGGTGCCGTAGGCGTGGATGGGGTACATCACCAGGCTCGACTGCACGCTCATCATCGAGCGGTAGCCGGAATCGACGCGCTCGACTTCGCGCGCGATCAGGCCATAGCTGGTGTAGCTGACACCGGGGCAGCCGTAGCCGTCGATGGTGGCGCCGAGCAGGCCGAGGGCGCCCATCTCGCGGAAGATGTTGCGATCGATGGTCTCGTCGCGAAACGCCGCGCGCACGCGGGGCAGCAACTTGTCCTGGGCGTACTGACGGGTGCTCGCCATCACCATGCGCTCCTCACTGCTGAGCTGCGCTTCGAGCATAAAGGGGTCTTGCCAGTTGAACGCAGCCCAGTCGCCGGCCATCGGAGCCTCCTCAAAATACGGGCGGGAATTAGCGAGCGCGGATTATACTGCGCCGACACCTGTCGCGCCCGCGGCGAACCCGTTTTACCGGTCCTTTCCCGGATTGCTACGCCCCACCGCCCGACGCGCTGACCAATGCCAACACGGAACCCTGTCCGTCCATGAGTCGCCACGCCGAGGCGGTGATCGATCTCGCCCATTTTCGCCACAACTATCAGGTGGCAAAAACCTATGCGGGCAGCGCGCGAGTGCTGGCGGTGATCAAGGCCAACGGCTACGGCCACGGCGCGATCCAACTTGCCAAAGCGCTGCCCGCGGCTGATGCGTTCGGTGTCGCCTGCCTGGATGAAGCGCTGGAGCTGCGCGCAGCCGGCGTCACCCAGCCGATCCTGCTGATGGCGGGCTTTTTCGATGTCGCCGAACTGCCTGCCATCCTTGCCCATCAACTCGATCTGGTGATTCATAGCTGCGAACAGGTGGACGCGCTGCTCGCATTCCGCCCTTCCGCGCCATCCGCAAACGCACTTAAGCTGTGGTTGAAGCTGGATTCCGGCATGCGCCGGCTCGGGCTCGCACCTGAAGCTTTCCGCTGCGCCTGGCGACGCCTGCGCGCCTGCTCGCTGGTCGGCGAAGTTCGGCTGATGAGCCACTTGGCGAGCGCCGATGTGCCCGGCGATCCATTCGTCGCCGAACAGATATCCAGTTTTGATGCGGCTACCGCCGGCATCGACGGGCTGGTCAGCCTCGCCAACTCGGCGGCGCTGGTGGCGCTGCCCCAGGCGCGGCGGGCATGGGTGCGTCCCGGCATCATGCTTTACGGCGCCAGTCCATTTGCGGTTCCGCACGCGATCGCCGCCGAGCTGCGGCCAGTGATGACACTGCGTGCAAAATTGATCGCCACGCGTGAGATCAGTGCCGGGGAGAGCGTCGGCTACGGCCAAACCTGGCGGGCAGGGCAACCATCGCGCGTCGGCACCATCGCGATCGGCTATGGCGACGGCTACCCCCGCCACGCCCGCTCGGGCACGCCGGTGCTGGTCAATGGCCGGCGCGCAACCTTGGTAGGACGGGTGTCGATGGACATGTTGACGGTGGATCTGACCGCTGTCGCCGCCGCGCGGACCGGCGACACTGCCATTCTGTGGGGCGCCGGGTTGCCGGCCACCGAAGTCGCCGCCTGGGCAGACACCATCAGCTATGAGCTGTTCACCGGGGTAAACCGCCGCGTCGAATTCTTGTACACGGCAGGCGGCTAACTATTTTTTTCGTTTCAACACCAGATGATCGATACCGGCGCCAAGCAGGGCCGCGCGCGCCGCCGCCAGCTTGTCCCCGGCATCGAAGGGGCCGACCAGCACCCGATACCAGATTTCGCCAGGACGGGAATTCACTACCTCGACATTGGTCTGCAAGTTCAACAGGATAAGCTGTGCCCGCCGACCTTCGGCTTCCTTGTCGCTCTTGAACGAGCCCGCCTGCAACAGATAGCGATAACCGACCTCCGCGGGCTGAAGAGGCAGTCGCTCGGTTTCCTGCGCGTCGGGGACAATCACTTCAGACTCACGCAACAGCGTGTAAAAGTCGAAGCGCGGTTTAATGGCGGCCTTGCCGGATTCTGGCGAGCCAGAATCCGAGCTTGACTCGCTGTTTACGCGGGCGGCAGGTGGCGGTTTACGGGCGACCGCCGCTGGGGCAGTGCTGCCAGAGCTAGTGGTCGCCGACCGATGCCCGTGAACAACGGCAGGGGGAGTGGCAATGGGCGGCTCTTTGACGGCTGGACGCAGCATAAACATGGTCAGACCACCCACTGCCACCCCCGCGGCCAGCCATAACCAAGGTTGGCGCGCCTGCGCGCCGGGCACCCGGCGATTGCCAGATGATTTTGGTCGGGGCGATTTTTTCAGGGCGTTGCGAGACATCCAGCGAACTCGAGTGCGGGGCCGCATTTTAAGCGCACGGGGCACCCGGTCGCCAGAAGGGCCCATAAACCCGGTAGCCGTCATTTTGCGAGAGTGGGTCTACACAATGCCTTGCAAATTTGCCGTACAGATCATAGTCTCGATCGCCCGCCACGGTATGGGCATAAGCATTCGTCGACACGACCTGTGCGACGGACCGAAGTGGGCGCTAGATATGCCAATCTGGCATATCTCCCATATTGAGTAGGCTATATACTTGACGCGAGCGATGCTGATTCAGCGCGTAGGAACGAGCTAAGAGTCGCTGGTTTGCCGGAAAGGGACATCCGCGCTTTTGAATGAAGGCCACTAGGCGGTGGAAGTCAACTTGGCGAGGGTTAGGAAATGGAAATGACGTTGTCAATGAAACAATGGAAAAAGCGGTCGGCAGCGACGATCTGCGCTTTGAGTCTCTGCGCTCCTGCAGCCCTTGCCGCTCAGCCCGGTTTGCTGGGTGGATTGGGTGGCGGTGAAGGCGGCCTACTTGGTGGCGTGCTGGGTGGCGGTAATGGCGGCCTACTCGGTGGCGTGCTGGGTGGTGGCGGTGACGGCGGCCTACTCGTCGGCGTGCTGGGTGGCGGTGACGGCGGTTTGTTGGGCGGCGTCCTCGGTCAGGGTGGTCTGCTGGGCGGCCTGCTCGGCGGCGGCGGCGATGGCTTGCTGGGTGGCCTGCTCGGCGGCGGCGATGGCTTGCTGGGTGGCCTGCTAGGTGGCGAGGGCGGCCTCTTGATCGGTCTGGGCGGCGGGGGCGGCGACGGTCTGCTCGGCGGCCTGCTCGGCGGCGGCGGCGATGGCTTGCTGGGCGGTCTGCTTGGCGGCGACGGTCTGTTGGGTGGCCTGCTCGGTGGCGGAGGCGATGGCTTGCTGGGTGGCCTGCTCGGTGGTGAGGGCGGCCTCTTGATCGGTCTGGGCGGCGGGGGCGGCGACGGTCTGCTCGGCGGCCTGCTCGGCGGCGGCGGCGATGGCTTACTCGGCGGCCTGCTCGGCGGCGAAGGTCTGCTGGGCGGCCTGCTTGGCGGCGGCGGAGGCGATGGCTTGCTCGGCGGTCTGCTCGGCGGCGACGGTCTTCTGAATGGCCTGCTTGGCGGTGGCGGTGGCGAGGGTCTTCTGACCGGTCTGCTCGGCGGCGGTGGTGGCGATGGCTTGCTGGGCGGTCTGCTTGGCGGCGACGGTCTGTTGGGTGGCCTGCTCGGTGGCGGAGGCGATGGCTTGC
>CBDDRG010000058.1:0-4350 GCA_965232975.1 uncultured bacterium | reverse complement strand
ACGACCCTGCTGAACGAGTTCGTTGTCAAACGACCATGATTGTCGAAATCGGTGATCCTGAGAATCGGAGTCCCTGCTCCATATTCATCCGAGTGTTTATAGATGCCGTTCTGGAAACAGATGTCATCAAGCAACGCACCTAGCTTGGTGTGCGAGACTGAAAACTCTTGATGTAGTAGCCGCGGTGTTTCGCCAGCAGTCATTTCTTCTTCCCCCGCTCCTTGTCTTCCAGTCGCCGCTCGGCCTGCTCCAGCGCCGCCATATCCTCCGCATCCGCCGCCCATCGCGCTGCCTCGCGCCGCGCTGCGTCGAAACTCTCGTAGCGCTCCAGCGCCAGCTTTTCTGCCACATCCGCGCGCAGCTTGCCGGCGTGGGTCAGCACCTCGCGTTCATTGAATTGCAGAAAGGCGTCGAGCTTGTCTTCCCATTCGCGCATGGTGAGGGTGCGGCGGCGCTGGGCCTGGTCCTCGGCGTAGTCGAGGTACATGACCACGATGCGGTCCAGGGCCTCGATCTCGTCGCGGCTCAGATAGTTCTTGGCGACGGTGACGTCCTGCTTGCGCACCCGGGTGCCCTGCCAGGTGGTGAGACCCATGTTGGGCAGGGCGGGGTCGGCGCGGCCGGCGATGAGTTCGGGCGCGGTGTGACCGGTGACGGCCCAGAGCATCTTGTTCTGCACCTTCTTGAAGAACAGCTGGGCGGCCTCGGACTTGCTGTCGTAGTCCACGGCGGTGGCATAGATGTCGCGGATCTTCTGGTAGAAGCGCTTTTCCGAGGCGCGGATGTCGCGGATGCGCGCCAGCAACTCGTCGAAATAGTCCCAGCCGCCGGGCTCCTTGAGGCGGGCGTCGTCCAGCACGAAGCCTTTGACGAGGTATTCGCGCAGATGGGTGGTGGCCCACTGGCGGAACTGGGTGCCGCGCGGGGAGCGCACCCGGTAGCCGACGGCCAGGATCATGTCGAGGTTGTAGTGCTTGAGGCTACGATTGATCGCCCGCGCGCCCTCCTGGCGAACTTGTAAGAGTTCCTTACAAGTTGCCCCTTCTGTCAGCTCGCCCTCGGCATAGATGGCCTTCGTGTGCTGGGTGATGTTCTGCGGGGTGGTGTCGAACAGGGTGGCGATCTCGGCCTGTGTCAGCCACACCGTGCCGCCCTCGGCGCGTAGCTGGATGGCAGCACTGCCATCCTCAGCGGTGTAGAGGATCAGTTCGCCGCCGCTCATACGCCCAGCTCCTTGAGGTAATGCTTCATGCGCAGGCGCACCTCGGCCAGTTCGCCTTCCAGGCGCTCGATCTCCTGCTCGACGGCGGCGACGTCGATCTCTTCCTCTTCCTCGAAGGTGTCCACGTAGCGCGGGATGTTGAGGTTGAAGTCGTTGTCGGCGATTTCCTCAAAGCTCCCGATGTGGGCGTATTTGTCTTCCGACAGGCGCAAGCGGAAGGTGTCGAGGATGCGCGTGAGGTGGGCATCGAGCAGCGCGTTCTGGTTCTTGCCCGACTGGTAGTCACGGCTGGCGTCGATGAACAGCACGTCCTTGCAGTCCTCGCGGGCGCCGCCCTTTTCGCGGGCGCGGTCGAATACCAGGATGGCGACGGGTATGGAGGTGGTGGGAAACAGGTTGCCCGGCAGGCCGATGACGGCGTCGAGCAGGTTCTCCTCGATCAAGGTGCGGCGGATGCGTCCTTCGGCACCGCCCCGGAACAACACGCCGTGAGGTACCACCACGGCCACGCGGCCTTCCTGCGGCAGGGCGGTTTCGATCATGTGCGTGATGAAGGCGTAGTCACCCTTGGATTTGGGCGGGACGCCGCGCCAGAAGCGGTTGTAGCGATCGGCCTGGGCCTCGCTGGCGCCCCATTTATCGAGGCTGAAGGGTGGGTTGGCCACCACCACGTTGAAGCGCATCAGGCGGTCGGCTGCCACCAGCGCCGGGCTGTTGAGGGTGTCGCCCCACTCGATGCGGGCGGCGTCCTTACCGTGCAGGAACATGTTCATGCGCGCTAGCGCCCAGGTGCTGCCGTTGACCTCCTGGCCGAACAGCGCGAAGTCCTTGTTTGGGTTCCCGGGGCTGCCCTTCGCCTCCACCAGCGCGGCGGCTTCGATCAGCAGGCCGCCGGCGCCGCAGGCGGGGTCGCAGATGCGGTCGCCGGGTTGGGGGGCGGCCAGTTGCGCCAGTAGTTTCGAGACCTGTTTGGGCGTGTAGAACTCGCCGGCCTTCTTGCCGGCGTCGGAGGCGAAGCGCTCGATCAGGTAGATGTAGGTGTCGCCGATCACGTCTTCGGACACGCGCGAGGGGCGCAGGTCGAGCTTGGCGAAGTCACCCAGCAGGTTTTCCAGGCGGCGGTTGCGGTCGCGGGTCTTGCCGAGGTTGGCCTCGGAGTTGAAGTCGATGTTGCGGAACACACCTTCGAGCTTGGCCTTGTTGGCCTCCTCGATGTGGTCGAGCACGATATTGATCAGCTCGCCGAGGTTGGCCGCCTTGCGCCGCTCGTACAGGGCATGGAAGTCGGCCAGGAAGAGGTCGGTGACCTCGCCGGTCTTTTCGTCTCTGAACTCGACGTAGGGCAGGATGAAGCGCTCGCGTTCGAGCTTGCGGCGGATGCGCTCCTCGTTGTCGCCGTACTCCTTCTTGTACTCGGCGTAGTGATCGGCCCACTGATCGCTGATGTACTTCAGGAACAGCATCACCAGGATGTAGTCCTTGTACTGGGCAGGATCGATGACACCGCGAAAGGTGTCGCAGGCTGCCCAGGCGGTGTTGTTGACGTCTTGTTGGGTGAGCTGGTCGGTCATGGGAGGGCTCTTTCTGAGGATGGGTGGGCAAGCTTCATCAGCATGTGTGTGGTCAGGCGCTGGCGCAGGGTGGCGATGCGGGCCAGCAGTGTTTGTTCTTGTTCGGCCAGGGCGGCGGCCTGCACGATGCGTTGCTGCGTGGCCCGCGAAGGCAGCGGAACGTCCAGTGCCTTCAGGGCTTCGGCGCTGATCATCCGCACCGAGGTGCCTTCGGCCAGTGCCGCCAGTTGGGCCTGGGTGGCCGGTGCGTTGATGTACCAGCACAGGTAGGCGGGCAGCACTTTGTGGGGCCGGATCAGCAGCATCGGCGCCGCGAGCACAGCGGTGTCGATGCCTTCCGCTACCAGCGCCGCCCCATTGCTGCGGCCGCGCGAACGGAATAGCAGATCGCCCGCGCGCAGCAGGTGGTGGGTCTTGCCCTTGGGCAGCGTTACCCGGAGGGCTGCATCGGCGTGCAGCAGGTTGGCGTCGTCGATGTCCTTCATCTGGATCACCGCGACATCGCCCTGCGGGTCGTGCTCGAGGCGCGACCGGAAGGGGTAGCCCATTTGTACTTCTGCGAGCGCGCCAAGATTCATATCTGAAAGAACGCCGTTACGACAAAAAAATCACGGAAAGGCTATGAGGGCCTTGTCTGCTTGTCAATATGCAGTAACCGCGTTTCTGGTGATGTCAGATCCAGCCGGTGCGGCGCAGGGCTTGGCCGCCCGCCATCCGTGGCGTATCGCAAGCTGTTACACGCGCTTCATATCCTGCCCGCAGCGGCTCGACGGCCAGCGGTGCCGCGGTTGCCGTGGGGACTGATGTCGGTCGGCCCGGAGTGTTTATGCTGAGCGCCTTCGCGCGGCGCGTGCCGGCCCCGATCCAGCGGGCACGGCGCCGCGCTTTATCGCGCTCGGAGTACCTCCATGCAGATCATCATCCTCGGCGGCGGGGCGCTCGGCTCCATTCTCGCGGCGCTGCTCACGCGCGCGGGCGAGGATGTCACCGTGCTGGCGCGCGGGCGACGGGCGGAGTTCCTCAAGACCCGCGGCGTGGTCCTCAAGGGACTGGTCGAGGACAGCGTGCCGGTGCGGGTGGAGACCGACCCGGCGGCGCTGCGCCGCTGCGAGCTGCTGATCGTCACGCCCAAGACCTACGACACCGAATCGGCGCTTGCGCCGCTCGCGCACCTCGAACTCGACGCCGCGCTGTCGGTGCAAAACGGCGTGCTCAAGAACGACCAGCTCGCGGCGGTGTTCGGCCCCGAGCGGGTGCTCGGGTGCATCGCTACGTTCAGCGGCGAGGTGCTGGCGGACGGCACCGCGCTGTACACGCAGAACCGCGCCTTTCACGTCGGCGAGCTGCCGACCGGCGTGTCGGCGCGCGTGGAGCGCATTGTCGGCGTGCTGCAACGCGCCGGGGTTGCGGCGGAGGCGAACGAACGTGTCGCCGATGGCGAGTGCTCGAAGTTCGTCGCCTGGTGCCCGATGATGGCGCTGTCGGTGCTGACGCGCTTGCCGAGTGGGCGGTTTTGCGGCGACGAGCAAGCCGCGGCGTTTGCGGTGGCGATGGTGC
>CBDDRG010000057.1:0-2895 GCA_965232975.1 uncultured bacterium | reverse complement strand
GAAATCAGTAACCCGAGGGAAAGAACAAGAAAAGTTTTAAGGAAGTTATGATATATATGAATTTTTGCCGCAGAGACGCAGAGAGCGCGGAGATAAAATACTGTTGATTCAACGGGAAAAATCTCTGCGTTCTCTGCGTCTCTGCGGCAGACGATATTATTCAGGTTTTGCTTAACGCGCATCGGTCCGGCCCTCGATCAAAACCTGCACCAGCCAGTCCGCTTCCTGCGCACTCATGAAACTTTTCCATGGCGGCATCGGTGTCCCCGGCCGGCCATGCAGAATGACTTCGCGCAACATGACGGGGGCTTTTCCGTCCAGCGCCTCCCGGGTCAGGGCCGGACCGAGCCCGCCCTTGCGTGTCAGCCCATGGCACGAGCCGCAATCCTGCACCAGAAGATGCATCAGCTCGGCCTGGCGTGACGCGGGGATTTCGGCGCAAACCGTGCCCGACCACAGCGCGCCCAGCGCCGCGAGAATGATGCCGGTCATATGCCTGGGCCTGCGCATGCGAACCTGCTCTCCGGGTAAAAGGGGCGGGATGGCTCCCGCCCCCTGTTGCCACGGATACTAGTAGACGTCGTGCTGCGTGTTATACACGTTGAACTTGCCCGTCGGCGTGATCAGGCGCTTGTCCTTGATCACGGTCTTGAGCTTGCGGGTCTTGTCATCGATCACGGCGATGGCCGATTCCTGGGTCTTGCCGTTCCACACCGAGAACCAGACCTCGTCGCCCTTGTTGTTGTACTCGGGCTGCACCACGCGCTTCGAACCCTCGCCCAGGTTGGCCATCTCGGCGATTTTAAGAACCTCGTACGGTTTGTCGAGATTCTTGATATCGAACACCGCCACCGACTGGCTGATCTCGGCGCTGGGATTGAGCGGCGAGTCCACCCACAGGTTGCCGGACTTCGGGTGGGTCTTGATGAACAGCGAACCGCCACCCTGCGCTTTCAGCGTGCGCACCACCTTCCAGGCGCTCTTCGGATGCTTCGCCGGGTCGGTGCCGATCAGCACCACGGAATCGTCGCCCAGGTGGCTCGTGGCCCACACCGGCCCGTGTTTCGGGTCGACGAAGTTGGCGCCGCGTCCCGGGTGCGGGATCTTGCCGACGCCTTCCGTGACCAGCTTCACCAGCTTGTTGTCCTTCGCGTCCACCACCGCGATGGTGTTGCGCTGGTTGGCCGCGACCATGAAGTAGCGCTTGCTCGCGTCCCAGCCGCCGTCATGCAGGAAGCGCTCGGTGCCGATGGTGGTCACCTTGAGGTTGTTGATGTCGCTGTAGTTGACCATCAGCGTCTGGCCGGTCTCCTTCACGTTCACCACGAACTCCGGATGGAAGTGCGAGGCCACGATCGAGGCCACGCGCGGTTCCGGATGGTACTCCTGCGTGTCCACGGTGTAGCCGCGGGTGGCGACGATCTTGAGCGGTTCCAGCGTGTCGCCCTTCATGATGGTGTACTGCGGCGGCCAGTACGAGCCGGCGATTGCGTACTTGTCCTCGTAACCCTTGTACTTGGAGGTATCGACCGAGCGCGCCTCGAGTCCGACCTTGATCACCGCGACGTTGTCGGGCTTGGCCAGCCACAGGTCGATCAGGTTGATCTGGGCATCGCGGCCGATGACGTACAGGTAGCGGCCGGAGGCCGACGTGCGCGAGATGTGCACGGCGTAGCCGGTCTTGACGATGTTCACGATCTGCTTGGTGTCGCCGTCGATCAGCGCCACTTCGCCGCTGTCGCGCAGCGTGACCGAGAACAGGTTGTCGAGGTTGACCTTGTTCTGCTTTTTCTTCGGGCGCTTCTCGGGCGCCACCAGCAGCTTCCACGAGGCCTTCATCTCCTTCATGCCCCACTCGGGCGGCTGCGGCGGCTCGTGCTGCAGGAACTTGGCCATCAGATCGACGTCGGCCGCCGACAGCTCGCCGCCGGTGCCGAAGTTGGGCATGCCCGCGGGCGATCCGTAGTTGACGAACACCTTCAGGTAGTCCGTGCCCTTGGCCAGGGTGATGTCCGGGGTCAGCGGCTTGCCGGTGGCGCCCTTGCGCAGCACGCCGTGGCAGCCGGCGCAGCGTTCGAAGAAGATCTGCTTGGCGCGGTCGAATTCCGCCGCGGTCAGCGGCGGCGCCTTGGGCGTGACCACCGTCTGCGCCTCGCCCGGCTTGATCGGCACCGGCGCGCCCTTGTAGCGCATCTCGGTCTCCGGCGTGCCCGGATGGCCGGAGGGTTTCTCCTCCGCCATGACGCCGGTGATGGACAGCGCGGTCGCTGTGATCAGGCCGGCGGCAAGTGCTGCGTGTTTGAACTTCATTTTGCGTTCCTCCGCGTCAAAGTGATGAAAACAGAAAGATGAAAAAAACATCCAGAATCGTTGCCGTGGAAGCACTGTATGTTTGTGGCTCTGGTCGCTCCTTGACATAAATCAAGCATAACCCCACTTGATGTGGGTCAAATCAAAAAACTGAAAATCGGCGCGGGTCCACGCCAGAACCGCATCAGCGCTCGGGCCGGCGCGAACAGCCGTCGCAGCCAGGGCCGATGTCGTCGAGGCCGGAGGGGCCCATGTGCGATTCCATCGCCCGCACCAGTTCCAGCGCGCGCGGCGCGCGTTCACGGCGCTTGCGCCGCTCGACTTCCGGCGGGCATTTGCGGTCGTTCCAGTAGGTCACCTGGCAATCGAGACAGTAGTGACACTCGTTGGCGTTGATCTCGCCGTTCTTGCGGATCGCCTGCACCTCGCATTCGACCGCGCACACCTGGCACGGGCGGCCGCATTCGCGGTGCCGCCGCAGCCAGTCGAAAATGCGGAACTTGCCCGGGATGGTCAGCGCCGCGCCGAGCGGGCAGAGATACTTGCAATAGAACTTGCGGTTGATGGCGGAGACCAGAATGAGCG
>CBDDRG010000056.1:0-5803 GCA_965232975.1 uncultured bacterium | reverse complement strand
CTTCACGAGAGATTGGAAAGCCGCCATGAACCAGTTCGCGATACTCTACGAAGATCGCTTCACAGGGGCTCGCTCATGAAAAAATCCGGTTGAAGCGGAAAGAGACCAAACCGCCTCACACACAAAAAATCGGACAGCCCCTCGAGCATCACGGCCGCGACACCAATCTCGTCTACTGTTTCGGAGGTTCGCGTGAAGAACACGTCTCCTCGGCGCACCTCGAAGTTCTTGATCTCTGGCAGACTCAGAGTTACGCGGCCTTTGAGGTCAGCGAGTCGGAGTCCCGGGTGACTGAATACGTCCATGTAGTTGACAATCGGTGTGCCAATCCCGAAGAAACGCTTCGCTTTGTTCAGCCCATTCTTGAACTCAAATAAACTAACTAAAGGCACGGCATCCCAATCCTCCGGAATCACCCCCACCTCGGTCCGCTTGTACCCGGGCGGTACGTCGAGCAGTTGGCGTTCTACGCGATAGTGGGCGCTGGCGTCAGCGATCCGCGAGGTGTCGTTGTTGCCGAGCTGGGGCTCGGCGCTCCCAGTGCTCTCCGGCTTCATGCCCACGTCAGCCCCATCTTCTTCAGGTGCCCCTCGACCTTGGCGCTGAACGTCTCGACGTCGCGCTCCAGTGCCGGCAGCGGCTGCGCGTAGCGCTCTTCCAGTTCCTTGACCCGCGCGGCCAGGCGCTGGGTCAGCCGCTCGACCTCGCCGTCGATCGCGGCGCGGATGCTGGCGAACCATTTGTCCTCGACCACCAGGGTCTTGATCTCGGCCTCGGTGAGCCTGGCGTAGTGGGCCAGTACCTTGGCGTCGAGCGCGGCCTGGGCGTCCTTGGCGGCGCGGGCTGCCTCGGATTCGGCGTCGATCAGTTCGAGGCAGCGGATGAGTGCGTCACGCTCGTCTCGATCTTCCTGGATTCCCGCCTGCGCGGGAATGACGGTAGGCGGGGGAATGACGGTAGGCGCGGGAATGGCGGCAGGCGCGGGGATGACGGCCTTCAGTTCGGCAAGCCGCGACTTGACGCTGGCTTTGTTGACTTTGCCCTTGTCGTTGACGGCGTCTTCCAGCAGGCCTTCTTCGCCGGTGTGTTCCTCGACGAACTCCTCCAGCGCGCGGGCGGCGGTTTCCTGCGCGGTCTGCAGCGCGTCGAGGGCGGCCTGCTCATCCTTGAAATAGCGCGCAACGATCAGCGTCGGGGGGATCAGGTCCAGCTTGTATTTCTTGCGGCCGATGGAAAGGTCCGGCGTTTCTTTGATCTTCTTGTCCTTGTCCTCGGCGAGGCCGCGCGGCTTGGCGGCCTCCAGCCAGCCGTCGGCGGCGATCAGGTAGACGTCGTCCTGCATCGTCTCGGCCCAGTAGTCCAGCAGCCGCTGGTAGAGGTCGTAGCGGCTGAGCAGGGGTAAATCTGAAAAGCGCGTCAGCAGGTCTTCCGACAGGCGGTGGATGACGGTCCGGGGCAGGTCGTCGATCTTCAGGCCGAGCAATTGCGGCCGGTGGGCCTGGTGCCAGCCGTCGAACACCGCGCCGACGCAGGCGGCAAAGGTCTTGAACTCGTCGTGTTCGAGGATGGCGGGTTTGACTTGGTGGGTGTCGATGCGGGCCTCGCTGTATCCGGCGCGGCCGTTGCCGGTGAACAGCGCCTTGCGCAGCGCGGGGAATACGGCCCAGTACTCGCCGAGCGCGTCGATGTCGCGATCGGGAATGCCGCCGTTCAGGTGCGCGTGCAGGTCGTGCAGGTCCTCGGGCGCGCTGGAATCGATGTAGCGCGGCAGGTTCAGGTTGTAGTCGTTGGCGGGGCTTTCGATCTCGCTGATCGGCACCATCCGCGCATAGCGCGGCAGCTCGATCTGGCGGTTGAACACGTCGACGATCTGGTGGATGTCCTGGGCGCGCAGGCGGTTCTTGTTGCCGTCCTTCAGGAAGCCCTTGCTGGCATCGATCATGAAGATGCCGCGGCGCGCGGCGGCGTGCTCCTTGTCGATGACGACGATGCAGGCGGGGATGCCGGTGCCGTAGAACAGGTTGGCGGGCAGGCCGATGATGCCCTTGGTGAGGCCGCGCCGGACGAGACTGCGGCGGATGTCGGCCTCCCGGTTGCCGCGGAACAGCACGCCGTGCGGCAGGATGATGGCGCCCTTGCCGGTGCTCTTGAGCGAGGCGACGAGGTGCAGCAGGAAGGCGTAGTCGCCGTTCTTGTCCGGGGGGATGCCGTATTCGAAGCGCTTGAACACGTCGTTGGCCGGATCGAGCCCGCTGGCCCAGGCCTTGGCCGAGAACGGCGGATTGGCGACGGCGAAGTCGAAGGTCTTGAGGCCGCCGTCCCCGTTCCTGGCAGAGCTCTTGAAGTACGGCGCGGCCAGCGTGTTGCCGCGCCACAGCTCGGCGGTGGGGTGGCCGTGCAGGATCATGTTCATGCGCGCCAGTGCCCAGGTGGCGACGTCCATCTCCTGGCCGTAGACGCTGATGCCGCGCGGGGCCTCGTCGGCGGCCTTCAGCAGCAGCGAGCCGGAGCCGCAGGTGGGGTCGTAGATGGTCTGGTCGGGCCGGGTGTCGGCGCCGATGCCGACCACCTGCGCCATGATGCGCGAGACCTCGGCCGGGGTGTAGAACTGGCCCTTGCTCTTGCCGCTGTCGGTGGCGAAGTGGCGCATCAGGTATTCGTAGGCGTCGCCCAGCAGGTCGTCGCCCTCGGCCCGGTTGGCGCGGAAGTCGAGCCCATCGAAGATCGCCACCAGCTTCGAGAGCCGGTCCTGCATCTCCTTGCCGCTGCCGAGCTTGCCCTCGTCGTTGAAGTCGGCCTGGTCGATGACGCCCTTCAGATCGTTGGCCTCGGCGAGGCGGCCGATGATCTTGTTGATCTTGTCGCCGATTTCCTTGTCGCCCTTGAGCGCCACCATGTCGGCGAAGCTCGCGCCTTCCGGCACCTCGATCAGCGAGTCGGCGCCGCTCGCGGCCTTGTCCGACACGTATTTCATGAACAGCAGCGTCAGCACGTAGTCCTTGTACTGCGAGGCGTCCATGCCGCCGCGCAGCTCGTCGCAGCTTTGCCACAGGGAGGAGTAGAGCTGGGATTTTTTCAAGGCCATCTCAGAGACTCCGCTGCCCGTCGGTGGAATCGATAGGCGGCAGCCAGGCGTGGTTGGCGGTGCCGACGGGCGGCGGGCCGTAGCGCCAGTGCACGGCGTCGGCCAGCAGCTTGCCGAACCAGTCCGAGATGTCGAACGGCGGGTTGGCGAGGACGTAGTCGGCCTTGAGCTCATCGCGGCGGGCGTCGAACGCGTCGGCGATGTATTTCAGAAACGGCAGGCCGAGCACGACGTGCTTGTACTCGGCGGCGTCGATCTGCCCGCGCAGCGTGTCGGCGGATTTCCAGAGGATTTCGGCGCGGGTGAGGTCGGGGTTGTTGGTGTCGTGGTTTGCCATCGGAATCCTGTTCGGTGGGCGGTGGGTGCGGCTGGCGAGCGCTATCCAGGCCGCAGCGCGGTGTCGGCAGGGGGCGATCATCGCTGTCCGTGCGCATCGTCAGAACTGTAGCGCACACGGGCTCGTGGGTGTGACGCCGCTGCCCTGGGCTGCCGGCTGTCGCGGGGCCCAGGCAGCCGCTGACATTTGCAGCAGTGACATTTGCAGCAGAGAGAGCTGACATTGGCACCGCCATTGTGTTAGGGTGCGCGCCGCTCCACCCCTCAACGGCCGCGATTCAGTCCCCGGCCGTGCCTGACGAAACCCGCTTCTCGCCCCGCGCTTGAGCGCTTCTCCGGTTCCAATCCCCTAGCGAAGTTTCCGCCCGGACTGAGTTGCGATGTTTACCGCGGCCGGTCGGCTTCAGAGGTCAATACATGCAATTTTCAGAACTTGGGCTTGCGCCCGAGCTCCTGCGCGCCATTGGTGCGCAGGGTTACACCACGCCCACGCCGATTCAGGCGCAGGCCATCCCCGTTGTCCTCGCCGGGCGCGATCTCGAAGCCCTGGCGCAAACCGGCACCGGCAAGACCGCCGCGTTCGTGCTGCCGCTGCTGCACCGGCTCAGCGCCGCGCCCGCCAACGGCGGCGCGCGCACCAGCCACGCCCACCCCCGCGTGCTGGTGGTGGTACCCACCCGCGAACTCGCGGCGCAAGTGCTTGAAAGCGTGCGCACCTACGGCCAGCACCTGCCGCTGCGCAGCCTCGCCGTCTACGGCGGCGTCAGCATCAATCCGCAGATCCAGGCGCTGCGCCGCGGCATCGATGTGCTGGTGGCAACGCCGGGACGGCTACTCGATCACGTCAACCAGCGCACGCTCGATCTGTCGAAAGTGGAGACCCTGGTGCTCGACGAAGCCGACCGCATGTTCGACATGGGCTTCATCAACGACATCCGCAAGATCATCCAGCGCGTGCCCAAGGAGCGGCAAACGCTGCTGTTTTCGGCGACCTTCGCGCAGGAAATGCGCGATCTGGCCCACGCCGTGCTGCGCGACCCCGCCCTGGTCGAGGTGGCCCGTCGCAGCCTGCCGGTCGAGCTGATCGAGCAATCGGTAATTCGCGTCGACCAGGATCGCAAGCGGGACGCGCTGCTGCACCTGTTCGCTGAACACGGCTGGGATCAGACGCTGATCTTCACCCGCACCAAGCACGGCGCCGATGCGCTGGCCAAACGCCTGGAGCAGGCCGGCATCCGCTCGGCGGCGCTGCACGGCAACAAATCGCAGAACGCGCGCACGCGGGCGCTGTCCGATTTCAAATCCGGGCGGGTCGCGGCGCTGGTGGCGACGGATCTGGCCGCCCGCGGGCTCGATATCGACGCGCTGCCGCGCGTGGTCAACTTCGAGCTGCCCAATGTCCCGGAGGACTACGTCCACCGCATCGGCCGCACCGGCCGCGCCGGCCTGTCGGGCGAGGCGCTGTCGCTGGTCAGTGGCGAGGAGCGCAACCAGTTGCGCGATATCGAGCGGCTGATCAAGCGCGAGTTCAAGAAAATCGTGCTGGAGGGCTTCGAGCCGATCCACAACGACTGCGCGCCGCGCGTGCAACCGCGCTCGGCACCGTCACGCCCGGGGCAGGCGCGAGCAGCCCGGCCCTCGGCGCCAGGTCAACGCACCGGTCACCAGCCCAGCGACCAGCGCGCCCCGCGCGCCGGCAATAACGGCAACAGCAACAGCAGCGACCGCGCGGGCGGCCGTCACTACAGCACACCACGGCCGCGCTGAGCACGCGTTGCCGGCTTGCCGGCGGGGCTGGGTAGCCCGCACATCGCGGCAAGGTCGTCGCAACCAAATGCCAAAAAGGCGAAGGCGGGATGACCGCCTTCGCCTTTCGTTTGGATCGCTACCGCAATCCGCAGGCTATATCAGCCCGTCGGCGGCCCGGTGAGACGGCTCAGCGCGGCCGTGGCGCGCCGTAATGACGGCCGTCCGCGCGGCTGCCGTTGCTGTTGCCGCTGCCATAGCCGGAGCGCTGCGGGCGCTGGCCGCCGGGCTGCTGCCCTGTGCGTTGACCCGGCGCCGCTGGCCGGGCGGTGCGCGCCTGCCCAGGGCGTGAAGGTGCGGAGCGGGGTTGCACGCGCGGCGCGCAGTCGTTGTGGATGGGTTCGAAGCCGGGCAGCACGATTTTCTTGAACTCGCGCTTGATCAGCCGCTCGATATCGCGCAACTGGTTGCGCTCCTCGCCACTGACCAGCGACAGTGCCTCGCCGGACAGGCCGGCGCGACCGGTGCGGCCGATGCGGTGGACATAGTCCTCCGGCACATTGGGCAGCTCGAAGTTGACCACGCGCGGCAGCGCGTCGATATCGAGCCCGCGGGCGGCCAGATCCGTCGCCACCA
>CBDDRG010000055.1:0-8432 GCA_965232975.1 uncultured bacterium | reverse complement strand
CAGCGCGTCGCACAGACGCACCACGGCCTGACGCTGGTCGCCGGTGGCGCGCGCGGCGGCGACATTGATCCACAGATAGGCCTGTTCATAGCTCTGCGGCACGCCCTGGCCGAAATAGTACATTTCGCCCAGCAGCAACTGTGCCGGCACATGCCCGCTGTCGGCCGCCGTGCCGAGCCAGGTGAAGGCTTCGCCATGATTCTGCGGCACGCCGCGGCCGTAATAGTAGGCCAGGGCCAGATAGGTCTGGGCGTTGGGCTCATTCTGCAGCGCCGCCAGTTTGAAGAGTTCGGCCGCCTGCACCGGATCCGCTGCGACCCCGGCGCCATTTTGGTAGCTCTCGCCCAGCAGCAGGGCGGCCTGGGCATTGCCCTGGTCGGCGGCTTTGCGCAGCCACCGCGCGGCCTGCGCCCGATCCTGCGCGATACCCTCGCCCTTGCCGTACGCGATACCTAGAGCCAGCTGCGCCAGCGGTTCGTTCTGGTCGCCCGCCCGGCGATACCATTGCACGGCGGTGGCCTGATCCTGCGGGACTCCCTGGCCGGACCAATAGGCCGCGCCGAGGCGCAGTTGCGCCGTGGCCTCGCCTTGCTCGGCGGCGGCCTGGTACCAGCGCATGGCCTGTGCTTGATCGGCGGCGACACCCTGGCCCGACGCGTAGGCATCGGCCAGCTGCCGCTGGGCCAGCGGATCGCCGGCGCGCGCGGCCCGCGCGTACCACTCGACTGCGGTAGGCACGCTCTGGGCGACGCCCTGGCCGGTCAGATAGGCCGCGGCCAACCGCAGTTGCGCCTCGACCTGGCCCTGTTGCGCCGCCGCCTGCAACCAGGGTATGGCGCCGGCGTGATCGCCCGCGGCGAGCAATTGATCGGCGAGCCGGAGCTGCGCCTGAATATCGCCGGCCGCCGCCGCCGCGGCCGGATCGTCGGCGGGCGCAGCCGGATCGTCGGCGGGCGCAGCCGGCGCGGAATCTGTCTGGGGTGAAGCCGCTGGCGGAGGAAGGTCGGGCGCGGCGGTAGTGCCGCGCGGCGCTGCTGCGCCGGCCGGCTCTGCGGTAGCGGCATTAGCGCCCGGCGAGTCCGTTGCGGCCGGGGCAGCGGGATCCACATCCGGAGCGCCCGCCGCGGACGGCGCCGCGGGGGCTTCATCATCGGCGGTAGGCGCGGCGGTGGCGGGTGCCGGGGCAATTTCCGCGGCCGGCTCTGCCGCGGTCGGCATTACCGCCGGTGCCTGCCGGTCCGGCGGCGCGTGGGGCGCCTGGGCAGGCGCGGTATCGGCGGTGGCCCGGCTACCGGCCAGCACCAGCGCCAACAGCAAAACAGCGGTCATGTTGGATTCGCGCATGGCAGACCCTCGGGTTGTGGCGACGGCAAGCGCGGTGTGAGCGGCCGGGACGTCGACGGCCGCCGACGCTGCGCGCCCCAGCATGTCGATCTGACAACGCCGCGCGGCATTGGTGGCGACCTTATCGCTTCCGCTGGGGGCGCGCGCCGTGGCGCAGCAGCGCCACTATGGCGAGCGCGGTCTGGCGACCCTCACTGGCGCCCCCCTCCATCGTGCCCCGACGGGCCATCGAGGTGTGTTCGCCGCAGAAGAACATCTGCTCCAGGGGCGCGCCTTCATAACCCCCGAAGGCGGTGTACTGGCCAGGCCGATAGAAGGAGCGGGAGGCGCCAGAGAACGGGTGCAGGTGGTATAGGGACTGGGTGGCCCGACCATTCCACTGCGCGGTCAAGCCGGGGAATACCGGCTCCGCCTGCGCCAGCGTGGCGGCGGCGTCGGGCGGCACAGCGCCAGTGGCGGTGGTCGTGAAAGCGGTAGCGGCGGTCAGCGCCAGGGTGCGCCCGCCGCCGGAATAGAAGTTCAGGATGCCGCTGGCGCCCGGTTGCGCGCGGGTGACCTCCCAGCTCGCCTGATAGCCGGTATCACCGTAGCTGGAACCGGTGGCGATGCCCCAGGGCCCCGATCCGCGCCAGGGGCGGCTATTGAACTGCAGCTGGATCTTGCCATTGTAGCCCGCACCTAGTTGCTGGATCGCCTGGTGTTTGCGCGCATCGAAAGCGGCGAGCGTGTAATCGACCCCGCGCAGTACCGCAAACGGCAGCGCCAGCACGACGATATCGGCGAGCACTTCCAGTGTCGCGCCGCCATCGCCGGCAAAATTGAGCTGGTAGCGCCCACCCGCAGTCTTGGCCACGCGCAACAGGCGCCGGTTGTAATGGAGGTCGCTGGCGCGCAGATGCGCGGCGATGGCGATCGGCAGGCGCTGGTTGCCGCCGCGAATGTGGAAGCGTTTGTCCGCCTCGCCGAGTAGCGATGCGCCGGACGCCGCCGGCTGGTGGGCGAGGAGATAGACCAGGTTGAGCGCCGATTGGTCGTGGGTGTCGGCCCCGAATTCGGTGACATAGGCGAGATCCAGCAGTTGCCCGAGCGCCGACGCGTGGCCGCCCGGGACGCGGCTGTCGATCCAGTCGTAGAGGTTCATCTGATCGAGACGCGCGGCGGCGCGACTGTGCTTGGCATAGGTGGCGGGGTACTCGAATTCGGCCTTCACCGCTGCCGCGACCGGGGCAAAATCGGCATCGAGCTGCACCTTCGAATAATAGCTGTCGAAAAAATAGTGGGTGTCCTCGGCGCCCTCCGCCTCGGCCTTGGTGAGATCGTCGAGAGGCAGCTGGAAGCGTTTGGCGAGCCGGCGCATGGTGGTATGGTCGGAATCGATGAACTCGCCGCCCCACTCGCTGACCTGGCCGTCGCTCCAGGTTTCGGTGTCGCTGGCGATGCGCCCGCCGGGTCGATCCGCCGCGTCATACACCGCCGCCGCGATGCCGTGGTCGTGCAGTGTGAGCGCACAGCTGAGGCCGGCGATGCCGGCGCCGACAATGACGACCTGAGGGCCACCGCGGCTCTTGGCGAACGCTACGGGCGGCAGCGCCAGGGAGGCGGCAACGGCGCCCATGCCGGCCAGAAACGCGCGGCGGTCAGTTAGCTCCGCGCGCCGGGCGGCCGCTTGCCGCTCGCGCAGGCTGGCTACGGACAGGCCTTCCTGGTCGGCCAGCAGACATTCGCGCACCCGCCGCCGGATGGCGCGCAGGAGGGGGGTTCTCGCCATGGTGGTTTATCCGGAACATGGAACGCGGGACAGCTTGGACGGGAGACATATCACAGCATGCGGTGGTTGAGCGGCAGTCTAAAGCATCCGGCGCCCGCCTTGAATCGCTGGCCATGGAGAACCTGGTCAGCGGTCGCCGGGAACGCGCATGCGCTGGCGCACCCACCACGCCAACAGGCAGAGCAGCGCCGCCACCAATACCACCGGTCGGGATTGCCAGCGGCTGAACGGGGTTGCGCCGGCCCGCGGCGTGACCCGACCGCTGAGCACGCCGCGCCCAAAGCGCGGCAAGCGGGCATTGATGTGGCCCAGCGCATCGACGCTGGCGGTGATGCCATCATTGGTCGCCCGCAACAGCGGCTTGCCGTTTTCAAGCGCGCGCATCTGCGCCATCTGCAAGTGTTGAAGCGGGCCGAGGGAGGCGCCGAACCAGGTGTCGTTGCTCACTGTCAGCAGCAGGTTGGCGGCGCCGGCGTCGGCGGCGACCAGATCCGGATAGGCGATCTCGTAACAGATCGCAGTGGCAATGCGGGTCTCCCCCAGTGCTAGTAGCGCCTGCCGGGGCGGGCCGCTGCTGAACATCGACATCGGCAGATCAAAGAACGCGATGATGCCGCGCAACCAGTGTTCCAGCGGCACGTATTCGCCGAAGGGCACCAAGTGGCGCTTGTGGTACTCACCCCGTGCCGTGCCCAGCGCAATCACCGAATTCAAGTATTGGTGCGCGGGGGACGCCGTCGGCATGCCGACTATAAGTGCGGCGCCATGCCGGCCGGCGTCGGCATTCAGCGTCGTCAGATAGTCCCGCACCTGGTGGCGCAGCCGAGGGATCGCCGATTCCGGCCACACAATCAGGTCGTGCCGCCACAGGGCCGCCGTGGTTGCGCTGACATCGGCGAGAATGGCGGGTAGCGCGGCGGGATCCCAGCGCGTCGTTTGCGGCACTGCCGGCTGCACCAGCGCGAAGCCGAACGCAGCGCTGTCCAGCGGTGTCGTCCAGGCCCGCCCCTGCAACCAGGCGCCCGCCCCCCACAGCACCAGCACCGCCGCCAGGCCGGTGCCTATCGTCGTCGGAAAGCGGCGGGCGGCGCCCGCGTTCGCGAGCAGCGCGCCGCACAGTGCGACCATGCCGCTCAACGTGAGCACACCGCCGACGGGGGCCCAGCCCGCGAGCCAGGTGTCGAGGTGGCCGTAACCGAGGTAGAGCCAGGGAAAGCCGGTCAACAGCCAGCCGCGCCACCATTCGCCGAGCACCCAGATGCCGGGAAACGCCAGCAGCGTGGTCGCCGGATGAGACCCGTTCAGGTAGCCGTAAAGCGCAAAGGGCGCGGCAAATACCGCCGCCAGGCCGGAGACAAACAGTAGCACCAGGCCGCCGGCGAGAATTGCCGAGGCGTTGCCGTAGGTGTGGATGCTGACATAGATCCAGGACGCGCCGACGCCGAACAAACCGGCGCCGAACCACCACGCCAGCGCGAAGGCCCGGCGTGGCGCGCTGCCGCGCAACAGGTGGCAGAGCCCGGCGCTGGCGATGATGGCGACCGGCCACCAGGACAGCGGCGCCAGCGCCAGCGGCGTCAGCGCACCGCACACCAGGGCGGCCACATAGCGATGGCCCAGCGCGGTCGCGCCAAGGCTTCGCCATGGCACCCGGCTGCCGCGCGCCGATAAAGCCAGCCTTCGGGGCTCAGCGGGCATGGCTGCTGCGGTACGCCACCACCGGCGCGGCCGACCCCTTACTCGGGCGCGGTGGCGCGGTCGTCGGCGGCAAAGCGGACTTCGAGCTGATGGATCTGGCGGCGGTCGGCCTGGGTCACGCGAAAGGTGCAGTGATCGAGGACGATCACTTCGCCCACGCGCGGCAGATAGCCAAAACCAGTCGCCACAATGCCGCCGACGGTATCGCAGGTGTCCTCGTTGAAGCCGGTGTCGAAGCGCTCGTTGAATTCCTCGACGGGGGTGAGTCCGGCCACCAGATAGCTGTCGTCGGCCTGCTTGCGGATCAGGGTTTCGTCGTCATCGTCGGTTTCATCCTCGATGTCACCGACGATCTCTTCGAGGATATCCTCGATGGTGACCAGGCCGGCGACCTGTGCATATTCATCGACGACGATCGCCATGTGATAGCGCTGCTCGCGAAATTCGCGCAGCAAGACGTTGAGCCGTTTGCTTTCAGGGATGATGGTGGCCGGCCGGATGAAGCGCTCGATGGCGAAGGTCTCCCGCCCCTCGAGCAACAGCGGCAGCAGTTCCTTGGCGAGCAGGATGCCCCTGACATCGTCGACGGCGTCGCCGACCACGGGGTAGCGGGAATGGTTGGATTCGGTGACCTTGGCAAGAATGTCGGTCAGACTGTCGTGGTGGTGAATGACCACCATCCGCGTCCGCGACACCATGATTTCGCGCACCTGCTGCTCGGCGACCTGGAGCGCACCCTCCATGATCTCGAGGGCGTCGTTGTCGATGACCTTGTTGTGGTAGGCGACCCGCAACACCTGAATCAGATTTTGGCGGGTCTTGGCGTCGCCCATGAACAGCCGGTGGAGTCGCTCCAGCCAGGAGGATGACTTGTCGTCGTGTGCGGCTTCGCTCATGGCCTCGGGGTCTGGGGGGCGCCGGGTGGATTATAGGGAGGCGAAAACCCCATTGCCACCAGCACCGCGGTCTCCTCCGCCTCCATGATCTCGGCGTCCGCCGCGACGACGTGATCGTAACCCAGTAAATGTAGCGCCCCGTGCACCAATAGATGCGCCCAGTGGGCGGAGGCTGCTTTACCCTGCTCGTGCGCTTCCCGGATCACCACCGGCGCGCACAGCACCAGATCGCCCAGCAGGGGCACCGGCACATCGGCGGGCAGGTCGGCGGCAAAGGACAGCACATTGGTGGCGCCCGCGCGCTGGCGATAGCGCGCATTGAGCGCGGCGCCTTCGGCTTCATCGACGATACGGACACCGAGCTCGGCGCGCGCGCGGCGGCCCCGCAAGGCGCTCTTCAACCAGCGGCGCATCAGCGCCGGCGGGGGGATATCGCGAACGCCGGAGACATTGTCGATGCTGGCGGTCAACCGCACCGGGGGCGGGCGCGGTGGTTTCACGTTCGGCGCACGCGGGGGCGGGCTAGGCGCCGACCGCCACGGCGCTCTCGTGGGCGGCGTAGGCCTCGACGATTTGCTGCACCAGCGGATGGCGCACCACATCCTTGGACTCGAAATGGGTGAAGCTGATGCCCTCGACGCCGGCCAGGACTTCGATGGCGTGGGCAAGGCCGGAGCGGGTGCCCTGCGGCAGATCGATCTGGGTGGCGTCGCCGGTGATCACTGCAGTCGCCCCGAAGCCGATCCGGGTCAGGAACATCTTCATCTGTTCGCGGGTGGTGTTCTGGCTTTCGTCCAGAATGATGAAGGCATTGCTGAGGGTGCGCCCGCGCATGTAGGCGAGCGGAGCAACTTCGATGGCACCGCGTTCGATCAATTTGCCGACGGTTTCGACCCCGAGCATCTCGTACAGCGCGTCGTACAGCGGGCGCAGATAGGGATCGACCTTCTGGGACAGATCACCGGGCAGAAAACCGAGTTTCTCGCCGGCCTCGACCGCCGGCCGCACCAGCAGGATGCGTTCTACTTCATTGCGCAGATAGGCTTCGACCGCGCAGGCCACCGCCAGATAGGTCTTGCCGGTGCCCGCCGGGCCGATCCCGAAGTTGATGTCGTGAGTCTGGATCGCGCGCACGTAGGTTTGCTGGTTCACGCCGCGCGGGCAGACATTGCCTTTCTTGGTGCGGATCAGACTGAAGTTGGCGACATTGCTGGCAATGGTGTCTACGGCGGGGCTGGCAACGGGCTGATTCATGCAGAGCTCCATGGCGGATTGCTGGAGAAACAGGTGAACTTCGTCAGGCGTCAGATCGGTCTTGCTGGAGGCGGCGCGATACAGGGTTAGCAACAGTTCGGAGGCGGCGCGCGCGCGGTCGCAGTCGCCGTAAAGGGCGAATACGTTGCCGCGGTTGCGGATTTCGATGTGGAGGCGTTTTTCGATCTGGTGGAGGTGTTCGTCAAACTGACCGCAGAGGCGGGCGAGGCGATGGGCGTCGTCGGGTTCGAGAGTTACGGTGAGGGCGGCGGGATTATTCAAATGGGGCAGTCGGCAAATTTCACGCTGCGGGGTATGCGGCAGAGCATAGACCCTTTGCCCCAGGCTGAGAACCCTTTGCCGGCCAGTCGATCTATATCAAACAGATTTTGATACCGGGGTCGCTTATGCCCGTGAGGCATAAAAGTTCACACTGATCGAATCATTTCACCACGCAGTGAGTTGGGCAGAGCGGCCGTGATCCGTGCGTCCACGAACTGGCCGATCAACTCCGGATCCGCGCCCGGAAAATTCACCACCCGGTTGTTTTCGGTGCGGCCCTGCAACTCGCCGGCGCTCTTGCGCGACACCCCGGTCACGAGCAGGCGCTGCCGCGTGCCGACCATGTTGCGACTGATGGCCGCGGCCTGCTGGCTGATGCGGGCCTGAAGAATGTCAAGGCGCTCTTTTTTGGTCGCCTCCGACGCCGCATCGGGCAGATCGGCGGCCGGCGTGCCGGGCCGCTTGCTGTAGACGAAGCTGAAGGAGGTATCGAAGCCGACGGCTTCGATCAGCGCCAGGGTGGCCGCGAAATCGGCGTCGGTTTCGCCGGGAAAACCGACGATAAAGTCGGACGAGATGCTGATGTCGGGCCGCAGCGCCCTCAGTTTGCGAATCCTGGACTTGTATTCCAGTGCGGTGTGGCCGCGTTTCATCGCGCTCAGGATGCGATCCGACCCGCTCTGGACGGGCAGGTGCAGGTGGCTGACCAGCTGCGGTACCTCGGCATAGACCGCGATCAGCGCGTCGCTGAATTCCACGGGGTGGGAAGTGGTATAGCGAATGCGATCGATACCCTCGATCTGCGCGACGTAGGTGATCAATTCCGCCAGGTCGCAGCACCTGCCGTCGGGCAGCGCGCCGCGAAAGGCATTGACGTTCTGGCCCAGCAAATTGACCTCGCGCACGCCCTGCGCGGCGAGATGGGCGATCTCGGCGAGCACGTCGGCAGCCGGGCGGCTGACTTCCTCGCCGCGCGTGTAGGGCACCACGCAGAACGTGCAGTACTTGGAGCAGCCCTCCATGATCGACACGAAGGCGCTGACGCCACTGGCCTCGGGCTGTGGCAGGCGATCGAACTTTTCGATCTCCGGGAAGCTCACATCGACCACCGCGGCGCCGTCGCCCTGGCGGCGGGCATCGATCATCTCGGGCAGCCGGTGCAGCGTCTGCGGCCCGAACACCAGATCCAC
>CBDDRG010000054.1:0-7127 GCA_965232975.1 uncultured bacterium | reverse complement strand
CGGTCGCCACGCACGACACCAAGCGCAGCGCGGACGTGCGTGCGCGCCTGGCGGTGCTGGCCGAAGACCCGCGCGGCTGGGCGCAGTGCCTGTCGCGCCTGACCCGCATGGCCGGCCCGGCGCGCCGCGCCGCCGGTCCGGAAATCACCCGCCACGACGAGTGGTACCTGTACCAGACCGTCATCGGCAGCTGGCCGGGCGCGCCCGACGCGGTGGACTGGGAGGCGTATCGCGCGCGCCTGGTGGGGCATCTGCTCAAGGCCATGCGCGAGTCCGGCGAGCGCACCAGCTGGACCAGTCCGGACAGCGCCTACGAAGGCGCGCTCGAGCGCTACGTCCAGCGCGCGCTCGACCCGCGCCTGAGCCGCCCGCTGCTCGACACCCTGGCGCGGTTCATGGCCGTCCGCGGGCGCGCGGCGACGGTGAACACCCTCGCGCAGAGCCTGCTCGCGCTGACCGTGCCCGGTATTCCCGACCTCTACCAGGGCAGCGAGGGCGAGCACCTGGCGCTGGTGGATCCGGACAACCGCCGCCCGGTGGACTTTGCCGCGCTCGCCGCGGCGCTGGCACTGCCGGTAGCGGACCTCGGCGCCGTGCTCGACGATGCCGGCCGCGCCAAGGCGCACCTGGTCCGCCGCGCGCTGGCGCTGCGCGCGCGCCGGCCGGACGATTTCGCCGGCGGCGCCTACAGCCCGCTGCCGGTGACCGGTGCGCACGCCGCGCGCGTGCTGGCGTTCCGGCGCGGCGATGGCGTGGCGGTGGTGGTGCCGCGCCTGGTGCTGGCGCTGACGCAGGGCGGTGCGCGCTGGCCGCTGGGCGAGGCCTGGGCCGACACGGCGGTCGGGCTGCCCGCCGAATGCACCTGGCGTGACGTATTCACCGGCCGTGCGCTGCCCGGCGGCGACACACCGCTCGCCGCCGTCCTGGCGTCGTTTCCGCTGGCCCTGTTCGAGGCGGCCGACCCGGAGCCCCGGGCGTGACCACCGTGCTTGCCGGTGACATCGGCGGCCCCGCGCTCGCACGTTCTCCGCCCAGCGAGCAACCAACGGCCCAATTCGTTGTCTCAAGGAATTCATTTGGACAGGATTTCGGCTTTTTTCGGCGTCGCGCCTGGCGTGTTGCCCGCACACCCGACGCGGACCGCTGTCAAAGCCGAATGCAAACGAGACCATGACGGACAGAGTCAATGAGCGCCACGCGGATTTAAAACCGGTGCCACCGCTTTTCGACCCGGCAGAGGCCGCGGTGTTTCTCGATGTGGACGGCACCCTGCTGGAATTTGCGCCATCTCCTCTCGCGGTGTCTGTACCCGCATCACTGACCCGGTTGTTGGTTCGCCTGCGCCGCGCCACCGGGGGCGCTTTGGCCTTGGTCAGCGGCCGCGAGATCGCCACGCTGGATGCGCTGTTCCAGCTGCCGGAGCTGCCCGCCGCCGGCCTGCATGGTTTGCAGCGGCGCGACGCCGCCGGCCGCGTCCAGCAATGCGAGGGCGCAGTGCCGGCCGCGCTTATCGACCGCCTCGACGCTTTTGCGCGGGCGCATCCCGGTGTCATTGTCGAGCCCAAAGGCGCTGCCGTTGGCATTCATTTTCGCGCCGCGCCCATGCATGCGCTCGCGGTCGCCCACTTGGCCGATGCCTTGTCGCGCTCGCTGCCGTCCGAGCTGATGGTGCAGCGGGGCAACAAAGTGGTCGAAGTCCGCCCCGCCGGCGCCACCAAGGGCTCGGCTATCGCGGCATTCCTGGCCGAGGCGCCATTTTCGACGCGGCTCCCGGTATTTGTCGGCGACGACCTGACCGATGAGCACGGGTTTGCCCAGGTCAACGCCCGTGGCGGGTTGTCCATCAAGGTCGGCGACGGCGCCAGCCAGGCGCGTTATCGGCTGGCGAACCCGGGCGCCGTGCATCAATGGCTGGGGGCGTCGGTCGCCGAGGTGACGTCATGACGCGCCTGGTCGTGGTGTCCAACCGCTGCAACCTGCCGCGCAAGGGGCAGGCCCCTGGTGGGCTTGCGGTCGCGTTGACCTCCGCCGTGCGCGAGCGCGGCGGGCTGTGGTTTGGCTGGGACGGCAATGTGTCCGCGGGCCGCGACCGCAACGCTACCGTCACCCGTATCGATGGCGCCGACTACGCCACCATTCCGCTGTCGCTCGACGCTTACGAAGGCTATTACAAGGGCTACGCCAACCGCGTGTTGTGGCCGCTGTGTCACTATCGCCCGGACTCGATCAGCTACCAGCATCGCCACGACCGCGAGTATCGCCGCACCAACGAACGCTTTGCGCGCAAACTGGTCCCGCTGCTACAGCCGCAGGATCTGCTCTGGATTCACGACTACCATCTCGTTCCGCTCGGGCGCGCGCTGCGGGCAGCGGGCGTCGAGCGCGCAATGGGGTTTTTTTTCCACATTCCGTTCCCGCCCCATGAGTTGTTGCGGATCCTGCCTGGGCATCGCCAGTTGCTGGAGGAGTTCGCCGCTTATGATCTGGTTGGCTTTCAGACCGAGGCCGACAAAAGCAATTTCCTGCACGCGCTGGCGTGCTGCACCGATGCCCGCGTCGGCACCGATGGCGCGGTGAGCTGGAACGGTCGCCGCTTTCAGGTTGCCGCTTTTCCGATCAGCATCGACCCGCAGGAGGTGCGCGCGATGGTCACCTCGGGGCGCGACTCCCGCACCGTGCGGCGGCTGGAGACCAGCCTGCAAAACCGATCGCTGCTTATCGGGGTCGATCGCCTGGACTACAGCAAGGGGCTGCCGGATCGCTTCCAGGCCTACCGGCGCTTGCTGACCAATTATCCGCAGACCCACGGCAAGGTCGTGTTTTTACAGGTCGCCGAGCCCTCGCGCGCGGATGTCCCGGAATATCGCCTGCTGCGCGAGCAGCTGGAATCGCTGGTCGGCGACATCAATGGCCATTTTGCCGAGTTCGACTGGGCGCCGATCCGCTACATCAACAAGTCTTATGCCCGCTCGACCGTCATGAATTTTCTGTCCATAGCCCGGGTGGGGCTCGTTACCCCACTGCGCGACGGCATGAATCTGGTGGCGAAAGAGTACGTTGCCGCACAATCGCCCGAAGACCCCGGCGTGCTGGTGCTGTCGCAATTCGCCGGCGCGGCAAAGGAGCTCGAAGCGGCGCTGCTGGTCAACCCCTACGACCCGGACGCGGTCGCCGACGCGGTGGCGACGGCGCTCGACATGCCGCTGGCCGAGCGCCGTGAGCGCTGGCAGCACAGCTTTGACGTGGTCAGCCGCTACGACGTATTCGAGTGGACCCGCGCTTTTCTGGCTGCCCTCGAAAATTGCACGCCGCATCCGCTAGCGCCTGGCGACCTGGAGAGCAGCGGGGTGCCGCCATTCCGTGACGCGGCGGATAACATCGGCGACGCGCCTCGATTGGCCAGTTGCCCAGCGCCCATTGCCCGGGCCGACGGGCGCGGCGTGGTCCAGATAGGCCGGCGTGGTCCGAACGGTGGGCTTTCTGACGGGCGTAGAGTTCGGTAGCCGCGACTTGTCGGTGCGCAAAGCATTTCCAAATACCGGAGGCGCGGGCGGCCAGCGAGGATGGCGCCGTGACAGGTCGGGGGCGAGGACGCCGCACCGGGCGGGCGCAAGCCAGCCACCACCTCCGCCGCCGCCGCCGCCGCCGCCGCCGCCGCCGAGTCCCGCGCCGCCAACAGTGCCGCTACGCGCGACGAGCCGGGGTAGCGCTCAGCGTGCCACGAAACCCAGTTGTGCCATAGCGGCGGTGATGCTTGTCGCGTCGCGGTCGTAGTCGGCCCAAGGCGCGTTGCCTTCATTCAGCCGCGCATGCACGGTTGAGACGGTCCAGTGATCGCCGCCGCTCAGATGCGCGAGTTCGTCCCAGCGCACCGGCACCGATATGCCAAGGCCGGGACGGCTCCGCGCGGACCATGCGCATACCGTCGTGGCGCCACGCCCATTGCGCAGGTAGTCGATATAGATTTTACCGACCCGGTTGCTTGGGCCGCTTTTATGCGCGAAGCGGTCCGGCAGCGTCGCGGCCATGTGCTCGACAATGGCCTTGGAGAAGGATTTGACGGTATCCCAGTCATACGCGGGCTTGATGGGAACCACCACGTGCAGGCCCTTGCCGCCGCTGGTTTTCAGGAAGGCGGGCAGGCCAAGCTGATCCAGAAAGGCCCGCATCAGTGCCGCCGCTTCCTGGATCGCAGGCCAGCCCACGCCTTGGCCTGGGTCCAGGTCGAAGATCATGCGGTTGGGCTTTTCGTAGGCGCGCGATGTCGCGTTCTGCGTGTGAATCTCCACAACGTTCCACTGCGCGGCCGATAGCAGGCCGTTCACGCTGGCTACGGTCAGCATGGGCGGATGGTCCGGATCCAGGGCCTGGTCCAGCAGCTTCAGGCCGGGCATCTTCTTGACGTCCGCGTGCTTCTGGAAGAACAGTTCGCCGCCAACGCCCGCAGGCGCGCGGACCAACGAGACCGGACGCGCCTTCAGATGGTCCATCATCAGCGCGCCGACCACCGCGTAATAGCGCACGAGGGCGATCTTGGTGGTGCCGCTTTCAGCGTCGATCACCCGGTCGGGATTGGTGACCTTGAGCGTAGCGGGCAGATTGCCGTGCAGTTGGGCGGCGGGCGTGCCGCGGTTCGCGCCGGAGTCCCTGGCGCCGGCCTTGGACCTGACGGCGGCGTTGGCTTGCGCCGGCCCGGCGGCCCGGCGAGCGGCCGGCTTCCGCTTGCGTGTGCTGGCCCGCTTGCGTTCATCGGCATAGGCCAGGTCTTCGATATGGGCCGGCTGTTCGCGGGTGATCGCCCTGGGCGGCTTATCGGTGCGCAGACCCTGAAACACGGCGTGCCGCACCGATCCGCTGCGCGTCCATTCGCCGAAGCTGACTTCCGCCACCAGCCTGGGCTTCACCCAATGCGCTTTCCTGGCGATCACACGCGTAGCCGCGAACGGACTTTCATCGGTCGCCAGCGTGTCCAGCTTCGCCTTGAGCGCGGTCAGGCTCTGCTCGTTGAATCCGCTGCCCACATTGCCCGCGTAATGCAGCTTGCCATCCGTGCCGTGCGTGCCGAGCAACAGCGAGCCGATGCCGGTGCGCGAGCCTTGCGGATCGGTGTAGCCGCCAATGACGAATTCCTGCCGCTGGCTGCATTTGAGCTTGATCCAGTCGCCCGATCGGCGCGATCTGTAAACCGAGTCGCGCCGCTTGCCGATGATGCCTTCCAGGCCCATCTTGCAGGCGGCAGCCATGATCTGGGCAGGCGCCGCCGCCAGCTCGGCGCTGAAGCGCACCATGCCAGTAGCACGCTTCTTCATCGCGAGGCCCAGCAGTTCACGGCGCTGCGCCAGCGGCACATTGCGCAAATCGTAGCCGTCCAGATAGGGAGCGTCGAAGACGAAGTAGAGGATGTCGCCGGTTTTTTCGTTATCGAAGGATTGCTGAAGCGCGCCGAAGTCCGGGCGGCCGTTCTCATCGTGGACCACGATTTCGCCGTCATACCAGCCAATCGGCAGCGCCATCTTTTCCAGGGCGGCATGCAAGGGCTTGAGCTTGTGCGTCCAGTCATGGCCGTTGCGGGTGAACAGCTTGATGTCCTTGCCGTCCACGCGCGCAAGGATGCGATAGCCGTCGAATTTGACTTCGAAGATCCATTCTTCGGGGCTGGAAGGCGGCTCGTCCACCAGCGTGGCCAGTTCGGGCGCCAGCGTGGCGGGCAAGTCCGTGGGGGGCAAGTCCGTGGCCGGCAGCGAGTCGTCGGCAGCGGACGTGTCCACGCGCTTGCGTGCGGCGGCTGCTTTCGCGGCTGGCTTTTTCGCGGCCGGGGTGGCGGCTGCATCCTGCGCCGCTGTCACGCTTGCGGCTGACTTCTTGCTGGCTGCCTTCCTTGTGGCTGGCGCGGCCGCCCCCTTGGGCATGCCGAGCGCCTTCACACTGTCCGGCATCTCGTCGATCACGCTGAATTCACCGGCAGGCCGGGCGTGCTCGTCCCCGTCCTTGATCAGCAGCCACGGCTCCTGCTTCTCGCCGCGTCCCTTCATCCGCACCAGCACCCAGCGGCCATGCATCTTGTGGCCACGCAGTTCGAACTTGAGGTTGCCGGCCTGGTAGGCCTGGTGCGGGTCCGCCAGCGGTTGCCACGTCCCCTGGTCCCAGATGATGACCTTGCCCGCGCCGTACTGCTCCTCGGGTATGGTCCCCTCGAAGGCGTTGTAGGAAATGGGATGGTCTTCCACCTGCACGGCCATGCGCTTGTCGCGCGGGTCATAGCTGGGGCCCTTGGGCACAGCCCAGCTTTTCATCACCCCATCCAGCTCCAGGCGGAAGTCGTAATGCAGGCGCGACGCCCAGTGCTTCTGTATGACAAACGACAGGTTCTCGCCGCCCGCCTCGCCGCCCTCGGCAGGTTCGGGCGTGACAGCGAAGTTGCGCTTGGCCTGGTAGGTTTTCAGCAAGCTGCTCATGCGGCGATTCTACGCATACCCCGATGCAGGCACTTCAGGATTGATACGCTCCCAAACCGGAGCTGTTTCATCCAAAGGTCGGGTGAATTCGGCAGACCCGGGTGAAGAACTGCGTGGGCATGCTGCGCTTTTGCCCACCCTCCGGCTCGCTCGATTCATTGAGCCGGTGTTGCAGTCCGGGTTTGAGAGCGCCGGTTCAAGTTATTTTCTCTCCGCCAGCAGCACCTTCATTTCGGCGATCTCCCGCTCCTGGGACGCGACTATTCCCTCGCAGAGCTTCCCGACGCGAGGGTCGGCGAGCGATGACTCGTTGCACATCTGGATCGCGGCGGCATGGTGCGGAATCATCGCCCGCAGGAACTGACGATCATCCACCCCCGCCTCGGCCCGCAGGAGTACCCAGAAGAGTCCGAGCACCGCCACCGATGTAATCCATAGCGCGGCGTTCATCTTTCTGTTTTTGAACATTCCCGGCATCGTCGCCAGCATGATGGGGAGCATCGAGCCAGCCATCAGCCCGGCCATATAGACGTTGCTGAGGTTGAGGTAAACGTTGCTCAAGCGGTCAGCCATCGAGTACATGACGGCATACATCACGATGAAGGAAACGCCTAGCGACACCAACAGCGCCGCATAGGGATTGTGTTGCCCCGCATGGGAGTCGTGCTTCGC
>CBDDRG010000053.1:0-15335 GCA_965232975.1 uncultured bacterium | reverse complement strand
GTCCGGGTCTATGCGCCCGCCTGGAAACACCCACATGCCGCCGAACGCGATTTCGGAGTTCTTGCGCAGCATCAGCGCTTCGACGCCGCTGGCGCCATCGCGCAGCAGCACCAGGGTAGCAGCCGGAATGGGCGGCTCGGTGACCGGCGCCGCCCCCGGCGTGCCGGGCTTCACCAGGTGCGCATAGGGGTCGTTGGGATGTTTGCCGTCGGGATGTTTGCCGTCGGGCGCGCCGGTACCGGTCATCTGTCTATTGCTCCACCTTGAGCTGATAAAAACGGGAATGGCGGGGATCAGGCGTCGATTCTCGCCACCGCCTTGCCGCTGATGACTTCCTCGCCGTTCTGGTTGCGGGTGACCACGTCCATCTCGACGAGCCTGGTGCCGCCCTCATCGCGAATCGCGGCGACCGTCGCGGTGGCGGTGAGGTCGTCCCCCGGCCACACCTGGCGGGTAAAGCGCGCGCTGTATTCGGTCAGGCGACCATCGCCGACCCAGTTGGTCAGCATCGTGCCGGTCGCGCCCATGGACAGCATGCCGTGGGCAAACACGCCGGGGTAGCCGGCGATTTCCCGCGCATAGACCTCGTCGGTGTGCAGCGGCATGTAGTCGCCGGAGGCGCCGGCGTACTGGACGATCTGGGTGCGCGACAGGTTGGTGGCGACCACTTCTGAATGGGTTTGACCTATTTTGAGCTCACTGGCCTTCAGTGCCATCTGGATGTCCTCTTTATCTGTTTGATTTCGCTATTTTTTGACGACGAGACGGGAGCGTTACTTCTGTGACACCACCTGCCCCGTCTGCACGCCGACGGAGATCGCGGTGACCACCAGCGCGCCGGCCGCATTGCGGTATTCGGTGATGGATTCGGTGAACTTCAGCGAGCCGCCGCGCTTGCCCTCCTTCTCCCAGCTGTTGCCGCGCTTGGTGGTTACGGTGAGCACATCGCCCGGGCGAATCGGCTGGTGGTACAGATATTTTTGCTCGGCGTGGAGGATGCGCGCGCTGGCGCCAAAGCCGCCATCGGGGCGGCTCGCCGCCGACTCTGTCTTGGGGGGCAGACCGGTCGCGGTCTTGCCGGAGCCGAACCAGGGCTCGCCGATCTTCGGCCGCAGCGGAAAGTCGGGGTCGTACTGGGAACTCGCCTGCACGAAGGTAGGCGGCGCGATGATGCCGCCGGGCTCAGTGCCCTTGGCATATTCAGCGTCGGCATAGATGGGGTTTTTGTCGCCGACGGCGCGGGCGAACAGCATGATCTGACTCGCATCGACGGGAAACTTGAACTCGGCCATGGGGCCTCCCTGTTTGAGGTATTGGTTTGAGGGATGATTTTGAGGCGCTGATTTTTAGGTAGTGATTTCGAGGTATTAGCTTTTTGGGTAGTTAACGGATTTACCGGCCTGCGGCAGCATAAACCACTTGTTTTTGCCGTTCTATACGAATCTCCCGCGCGCCCTGCCGCAGATCACAACAGCATTTGAGCAGTGACAGTGGTATTTATACTGTATATATTTACAGTAATCCGACAAAGCCAGCCGCCTGTCCCGCCATGAACACCCCGCTGTCCTTCCTGTTGCCGCTGTTGCGAGAGCGCTCTGATATCTGGCTGGCGGCGACCGCTGTGCGCCAGCCGCAAGGCCTGACCACCGGGCAGCGCGAACTCGATGGGCAACTACATCAGCGTGGCTGGCCTCTCGGCGCCCTCACCGAGCTGCTGTGCGACCACCCCGGCAGCGGCGAGTTGCAACTGTTGCTGCCGGTGCTCGCCCAACTCAGCCAGCAGGGCCGTAGGCTGGTGTTCATCGCCCCGCCCCACCTGCCCTATGCGCCGGCGCTCCATCGCCAAGGTGTGGATCTGGCGCAGGTGCTGCTGATCGAAGCACCCACCGTTGCCGATCAGGTCTGGGCCGCGAGCCAGGTACTGCGCGCCGACAGCGCCGGCGCGCTGCTGCTGTGGCCGACTGGCGGCGCCATCAGCCACCCACAGTTGCGCAGGCTACAACTGGCGGCCCAGGGCAGCAGAGGCTTGGCGGTGGTGTTTCGACCCACAGCGGCCGCGGCCGCTGCCTCGCCAGCGGCGCTGCGCATCGCTATAACGGCCACCGCCGCTGCGTGCGAGCTGCATCTCCTGAAACAGCGCGGCGGCCGGGCCGGCCAGCATCTATCCATACCCCGACCGGACTGGCTGACGCAGCCCGACCGACCCGCGCACGCGCTACCCGTACATCCACCCCCACACCTATCAGAAAATGCACTGCCGCCGCTGTCGCGGCAGACATGGCCGGATCGAGCCGCCCCCGATCTCGCCGCTACCTCCGGGGCTGGGCTTGCGCGCATGGTCGGCCGGATCGCCCCACAACCCGCGCTTGTCCTCCGGCAGTGAAGGCTCGCCGTGCTCTGGCTGTGTCTGCGTTTCCCGCTGCTGCCGCTGGAGGTTTTTTCACCTTCGTTGCGGCCCGCCCTGGTTGACCAGCAGGGACAGGTGCTGGCCTGCAATGCCGCCGCCAGCGCCTGCGGCATCGCGCCCGCGATGTCTCTCACCACTGCCCACGCGCTGTGTCCCGGCATTGAAGTCATTGCCCGGTGCCCCGTGCGCGAGCAGCAAGCCCTGCTGGCGCTCGCCTACTGGTGCTATCGCTTTACGCCCGCCATCAGCCTGCATACCCCCTGGGCGGCGCCGGCAGCGGACAGCCTGCTGCTCGAGATCGCCTCCTGCCTACAGCTGTTCGATGGCCTGAAAAAATTTTTACTGATTATTAATCAAGGTCTTGATGAACAAAAATACACCCGCTTCGCAGGTCTGGCGCCGACCCCCGGCGCAGCCTGGCTACTGAGCCACACAGGCGACGCCGGCCTGTTCGCTGCCAACCTGTTCGCTGAGAGCGGCCAACTGCACGACCCCAGCGCCTATCAACGCCAACTGCACGCGGTGCCGCTGCGCCATCTCGACTGCCCGGCCAAGGTGAAGGACAAATTTGTGCCCACCGGCTTCCAGCAGCTCGGTGATCTTTTGCGTCTGCCCCGACCGGCACTCGGCAAGCGCTATGGCAAGGCGTTGCTGACGTATCTGGATCAGGTGACCGGACAACAGCCCGATCCGCGCCCACCGATCCAGTTGCCGCCGCGTTTTGTCAGCACGCTGGAGTTCAGCGGCGGCATCCAGACCGCCGAGATGTTGCTGTTCCCGATGCGCAGACTGCTGATGGCACTGTGCGGCTATCTGCAGCGGCGGCAGCTGCACTGCGGGCAATTGCAATGGCAGCTCGGTGGCGTCGATGGCGGCTGCGCGACCATCCCGATGCGCTTTTCGCGGCCGCAGAATCAGCTCGCGCATTTCGTCGCGCTGAGCCGGCTGCGCCTCGAAAACCTTCACCTCGATGGCCCCGTCGAGCGCCTGACGCTGCGCGTCGCGGATCTGCACCCCGCGCACCACGAAGCTGTCGATCTGTTTGGTGATCTGGTTGGTGATCTGGTTGGTGAGAGCGCCGGGAAAGCCGATGCCGGGGCCTTCGCCGACCTCTGCGACCGGCTCCGCACTCGCCTCGGCGCGGATGCAATCAGTGGCCTGGCGCTCGCCGACAGCCATATTCCGGAACAGGCGTGGCAGGCGGTCGCCAGCGGAAAGCCTCGACCCGTGCTGCCGGCCGCAGTGCCCGCCACCCGGCCGCTCTGGCTGTTCCCCGCGCCCGCACCCATCCGCGTGCGCGGCCGCCAACTGCACTGGCGCGGCGCACTCGAACTGCTGCGCGGCCCGGAGCGCATCGACAGCGGCTGGTGGCAGGGTGCGGTCTTCTCCCCAGCGGCGGATGCAAATCCGTTGCAGGCACCGGTGCAGCGCGATTATTTCATCGCCCGCCACCAGCACGGCCCGCTGTACTGGATCTACCGCGATCGCTGCAGCCGGCGCTGGTTCGTGCACGGCGCCTTCGGCTGACTCGCTGACTCATGTACGCCGAACTGCACGCCCTCAGCAATTTCAGCTTTCTGCGCGGCGCCTCGCACCCCGCCGAGCTGGTGGCGCAGGCGGCGGCGCTGGGCTATCGCGCGCTCGCGCTCACCGATGAATGTTCGCTGGCCGGCGTCGTCAAGGCCCATGTCGCCGCCAAGGAGCACGGCATCCAGCTCATCATCGGCAGCGAACTGCAGTTACTGGAGGGCATCCGGCTGGTGCTGCTGGCACCCGATCGCGCCGCCTATGGCGACCTGTCCGGGCTCATCACACGGGCGCGGCGGCGCTCGCCCAAGGGCGAATACCGGCTCGGGCTCGACGACCTGCCGCAATTTGGCAAGCGCTGCCTGGCGCTCTGGCTGGATGCGGAAAACGAAGATATAAATCATGAAAAAACAATTTCTTGCGGAAACAAGTTACGCCATGTTTTCAGCGCTCGCCTGTGGCTTGGCGTCACCCGCCTGCTGGGCAGCGACGACCAGGCCCGCTATCTGCGCGGCCATGCGCTCGCCCGCGAACTGGACATTCCCCTGGTCGCCTGCGGCGATGTCCGCATGCACTGCCGCGAACGCCAGCCGTTGCAGGATGCGCTGACGGCGATTCGCGCCAACACCAGCGTGGCCCAACTGGGCACCCGGTTGCACGCCAACGGCGAGCGCTATCTGCGCCCGCTGGCGCTACTGGCGCGCCTGTACCCGGCGCCACTGCTCGCAGAAACCTTGAAAATCAGTGCACTGTGCCGGTTTTCTCTCGATGAACTACGATATTGCTATCCCCGCGAAGTGGTGCCCGATGGCGTCTCCGCCGCTGTCCATTTGCAGCAACTGGTGGCCGCCGGGGCAGCCCAACGCTGGCCGGACGGGATACCCGCCAGCGTGCAGGAAACGCTGGAAAGAGAGCTTGCACTGATTCGCGAGCTGAACTACGAGCACTACTTCCTGACCGTGCACGACATCGTCCAGTTCGCGCGCAGTCGCGGCATCCTGTGCCAGGGCCGCGGCTCGGCGGCGAACTCGGTGGTATGCTACTGCCTGTTCATCACCGAGGTGTCGCCGACGCGGGTGTCGCTGCTGTTCGAGCGCTTCATGTCGCGGGAGCGCGACGAGCCGCCCGACATCGACGTCGATTTCGAGCACGAGCGCCGCGAGGAAGTCATCCAGTACCTGTACCGGAAATACGGCCGCGAGCGCGCCGCATTGGCGGCCACCGTCATCACCTACCGGGTGCGCAGCGCGGTGCGCGACATCGGCAAGGCGCTCGGGCTCTCGCCTGCCTTCATCGCCCAGCTCGGCAAGTCGCTGGCCTGGTGGGATCGCCTCCACGATCTCGAGCAGCGCTTCGCCGCCGGCGGCCTGCCCGGGCATGCGCTGATCGCCCGCCAATTCATGGCGCTGGTGCGCCAGATTCTCGGCTTTCCGCGCCACCTGTCCCAGCATGTGGGCGGCTTTGTCATCACCGAGTCGCCGATCTCGCAACTGGTGCCGGTCGAAAACGCCAGCATGCCCGAGCGCACCTTGATCCAGTGGGATAAAGAGGACATCGAGGCGCTGGGCCTGCTCAAGGTGGATGTGCTCGCGCTGGGCATGCTGAGCGCGATCCGCAAATGCCTCGACCTGGTGCGCGGCTACGAGCCGGCACTCACCAGCGTGCAGGCGATCCCCGAAGCCGATGCCGCGACCTATGACATGCTCTGCGCCGGCGACAGCGTCGGCGTGTTCCAGGTCGAATCCCGCGCCCAGATGTCGATGCTGCCGCGGCTGCGCCCGCGCTGCTATTACGATCTGGTGATCCAGATCGCCATCGTTCGCCCCGGCCCGATCCAGGGCAACATGGTGCACCCCTATCTGCAACGCCGCGCCGACCCCACCGCCGTGCGCTATCCCAGCGCCGCCCTCGAAAGTGTGCTCAAAAGCACGCTCGGCATCCCGATTTTTCAGGAGCAAGTGATCAAGATCGCGATGGTCGCGGCCGGGTTCAGCGGCGGCCAAGCCGACCAGTTGCGCCGCGCCATGGCGAGCTGGGGCAAGAACGGCAACCTGCTCAAATTCCAGCGCCAGCTCGTCGACGGCATGCTGGCGCGCGGCTACCGCGAAGACTTCGCGTTGCAATTGTTCGAGCAGATCAAGGGTTTTGGCGGCTACGGCTTTCCCGAATCCCACTCCGCCAGTTTCGCGCTGCTGGCCTATCAGTCGGCCTGGCTGAAGCGCCATCACCCGGCCGCGTTCTACTGCGCGCTGCTCAACAGCCAGCCCATGGGCTTCTATTCGCCGTCGCAACTGATCCAGGACGCCCGTCGCCACGGCATCGGCGTGCAGCCCATCGATGTGCGACACAGCACCTGGGAGCACCAGTTGGAACGGGATGCGCGCGGGCGGCACCCCCAGGGGCTCGGCCTGCGCATGGGCTTGTGTCTGGTTCGCAACCTGGGTGAGGCCGCGGCGCGGCGCATCGCAGCCGCGCGGGCGCAGCGGGCGTTGGCGAACCTGAATGATCTCGCCGACCGCGCCCAGCTCGATCAGGGCGAGCTGGCGGCGCTGGCCGCCGCCAATGCGCTGCGCGGCTTCAGCCCCCACCGCCATCAGGCCCACTGGCAGGTGCTCGGCATCGAGCCGGCGCGGCCGCTGCTGCCGGCTGCGCCGGCCAGCGAACCGCCAGCGGAAGCCGTTTTACTGCCGGCGCCGTCACCAATGGCCGACATGCTGGCCGATTACCGCAGCACCGGCCTGACGCTGAACCAGCACCCGCTGGCGCTGTTGCGCGACCATCCCGCGTTCAGGGGCTGCAAGCGCCAGATTGAACTCCCGCACCACGGCAACCGCCGCTTCGTCCGCGTCGCCGGGCTGGTCACCGGCCGCCAGCGCCCGGGCACCGCGTCCGGCGTGGTCTTTCTGACCCTCGAAGACGACACCGGCAACATCAACGTGGTGGTCTGGAAAGCCGTGCAGGAGCGCTACCGCCAGCCATTACTGGCCGCCAAGCTGCTCTTGGTGAAGGGAATTCTGGAAGCCCGTGACGGTGTCATCCACGTCATCGCGGGGGAGTTGAGCGACCACAGCGCGGCGCTGGCCGAACTGGAACTCCGGTCGCGGGATTTTCATTAGAGGGCCGCCATCGAGGGCGGCGCAGCCGACCAGTATCACCTGCTCAATGCCCCAGGCCTGACGGTATAAAGCGGCGTTACCGGCTGCTGCGGCCGGTTCGCCATGGTCAATTCGCGCGCAGCCCGAGCACGTCCTGCATGTCGTAACGGCCGCTAGACTTGTCCGCCAGCCAGACCGCCGCGCGCACGGCGCCGCGCGCAAAGGCCATCCGGCTCGACGCCTTGTGGGTGATTTCGACGCGCTCGCCGTCGGCGGCAAAGGTCACCGTGTGGTCGCCGACGACGTCGCCGCCGCGCAGTGTGGCGAAACCAATGGTGTGGCGATCGCGCGCGCCGGTCTGGCCCTCACGGCCGTAGACGGCGACATCGCGCAAATTCCGCCCCAGTGCCTGCGCCACTATCTCGCCCATGCTGAGCGCGGTGCCCGAGGGCGCATCGATCTTGTGGCGATGGTGCATCTCCTGGATCTCGATATCGACGTCGTCGCCGAGCACGCGCGCCGCCAAGTCCAGCAGTTTGAAGCAGAGGTTGACGCCGGTGCTGAAATTCGCCGCCATGCACAGCGCCGTGGTATCGGCGACCGCCAGCACCTGTTGTTTTTGCGCTTGGGTAAACCCGGTGGTGCCGAGCACGATTTTTTTGCCCGCCGCGGCACTGGCGGCGACGTTGCCGAGTGCGGCGGCCGGCACCGTGAAATCGATCAGTACATCGAACGCGGACATTACCGGCGCGATATCCCCCACCACCTTCACTCCATTGCGGCCAATGCCGGCAAGTTCACCGGCATCGGCGCCGATCAGGGAGCTGTCCGGGCGCTCGATGGCCGCTGTCAGTTCAGCGCCGGGGTGGGCCGCGATGGCTTCAATGAGGGTCTTGCCCATGCGCCCACCGGCGCCGGTCACCGCGATTCGAATCATGAGCGAGCGTCCTCGGCTGGCCGTTGTGAGTGGCCGTTGTAGGTGGCCGGGAGTGTTTAAATCGTGAACCCATCGAAGAATTTCTTGACGCCTTCGAACCAGGACGTTTTGCGCGGTGAATGACTGCCGCTCTCGATGCTGGCCTGAAACTGGCGCAGCAGTTCCTTCTGTTCGTGGGTCATGTCGACGGGGGTTTCGACGACGACGCGGCACAGCAGATCGCCGACGCCGCCGCCGCGCACCGGCGCAACCCCCTTGCCGCGGATACGGAACACCTTGCCGCTCTGGGTGCCGGGCGGAATCTTCAGCTTAACCCTGCTATCCAGCGTGGGCACTTCCAGTTCGCCGCCCAGCGCCGCGTCGGCAATCGAAATGGGTACTTCGCAATAGAGATCCTTGCCATCGCGCTCGAACAACGCGTGTTCCCTGACCACGATCTGCACGTAAAGATCACCGGGCGGCCCGCCGTCGGGCCCCACCTCGCCCTCGCGCGACAGCCGGATGCGATCGCCGGTATCGACGCCTGGCGGCACCTTCACCGACAGCGTCTTGTGCTCCTCGACCCGCCCGCGGCCGTGACACTTGGCGCAGGGGTCGACGATGATGCGCCCACGCCCTCGACAGCGGCTGCAAGTCTGCTGCACCGAGAAAAAGCCCTGCGACATGCGCACCTGACCGGCGCCGCGGCAGTTCGCGCACACCTCCGGCGAAGTGCCCTTGCGCGCGCCGCTGCCACTGCAATCGCCGCAGTGAACGAGCGTCGGCACGCGGATTTTGGCCTGGGTGCCGCGCCGCCTCCTCCAGGTCGAGCGCCAGATCGTAGCGCAGGTCGGCACCCCGCGCCGGGCCCCCGCGCCCACGGCCACCGCCGAAGATATCGCCGAACACCTCGCCGAAGATATCGCCGAAGCCGGCGCCGGGATCACCGCCACCACCAAGGCCGGCGTGGCCATACTGGTCGTAGGCCGCTCGCTTTTCGGGATTGGTCAGGATTTCACAGGCCTCACTGGCCTCCTTGAAAATCGCCTCGGCTTTGGGGTTGTCCGGGTTGCGATCCGGATGATTTTTCATGGCCAGACGGCGATAGGCCTTTTTGATCTCCGCCTCGCTGGCACCCTTGGCGACGCCCAGAATTTCGTAATAATCCCGCTTCGACATGACTGGTCTTCATTTCACGTTGATTTGAACTGCCACAAGCAAACGCAGGCCGTGGCCTGCGTTTGCTTGGATCCCAGGGCGGCGCCCCGATGTTGCCGGGCCAGACATTGGGCGCCTTATTTGGGCTTGGAGTCATCCACTTCCTCAAACTCGGCGTCCACCACATCGCCTTTCCCGGCGTCAGCGCTGCCGGCGCCGCCCGCCGCTCCCGACTGGGCGTCTGCCGCCTGGCTCGCCTGTTCGGCGTACATTTTTTGGGCCAGCCGGTCAGAGGCGGCAGACAGCGCGCTGGAGGCGGCTTCTATGGCATCCTTGTCGTCGCTCTTGATGGCCTCCTCGACACCTTTGATGGCGGCTTCGAGCTCCTCCTTGTCGCTGGCGCTGGCCTTGTCGCCGGCTTCCTGCAGCATCTTGCGGGTGGTGTGCACCAGGCCGTCGGCGGTGTTGCGCACCTGCACCATCTGCTCGAATTTCAGATCGCTCTCGGCATTGGCCTCGGCGTCGCGCACCATTTTCTCGATTTCGGCATCCGACAACCCGGAGGACGCCTTGATGACAATGGATTGCTCCTTGCCGGTGGCCTTGTCCTTCGCCGATACATGCAGAATGCCGTTGGCGTCGATGTTGAAGGTGACCTCGATCTGCGGCATGCCGCGCGGCGCCGGCGGAATATTGGCGAGGTCGAAGCGCCCCAGCGACTTGTTGGCGGCCGCCTGCTTGCGCTCGCCCTGCACAACGTGAATTGTGACCGCGGTCTGGCCGTCGTCCGCGGTCGAGAAGATCTGCGACTTCTTGGTCGGGATCGTGGTGTTTTTCTCGATCAGCGGCGTCGCCACCCCGCCCAGGGTCTCGATGCCCAGCGTCAGCGGGGTCACGTCGAGCAGCAGTACATCCTTGACATCGCCCGACAGTACGGCGGCCTGGATGGCGGCGCCGACGGCGACGGCCTCGTCCGGGTTGACGTCCTTGCGCGGCTCCTTGCCGAAGAAGTCGCTGACTTTCTTCTGCACCAGCGGCATCCGGGTCTGACCGCCGACGAGAATGATCTGGTCGATATTGGCCGCGGTTTTGCCGGCGTCTTTCAACGCGATGCGCACCGGTTCGAGGGATTTGTTGACCAGTTCCTCGACCAGGGATTCGAGCTTGGAGCGCGTGAGCTTGACCACCAGGTGCTTCGGCCCAGTGGCGTCGGCGGTGATATAGGGCAGATTGACTTCGGTCTGCTGGCTCGATGACAGCTCGATCTTGGCCTTCTCCGCCGCTTCCTTCAGGCGCTGCATTGCCAGCGGATCACCCTTCAGGTTGATGCCGTTGTCCTTCTTGAACTCGTCGGCCAGATAATCGATCAGACGCAGGTCGAAATCTTCGCCGCCGAGGAAGGTGTCGCCATTGGTCGACAGCACTTCGAACTGGGTTTCGCCGTCCACATCGGCGATTTCGATGATGGAGATGTCGAAGGTGCCGCCGCCCAGGTCGTAGACCGCGACTATGTGGTCGCCGTGGGCCTTGTCGATGCCGTAGGCCAGCGCCGCCGCGGTGGGCTCATTGATGATGCGCTTGACGTCGTGACCGGCGATACGGCCGGCATCCTTGGTGGCCTGGCGCTGGGAGTCGTTGAAATAGGCCGGCACTGTGATCACCGCCTCGGTGACCGGCTCGCCGAGGTAGTCCTCGGCCGTTTTCTTCATTTTCTTCAACACTTCAGCGGAGATCTGCGGCGGTGCGCGGCGCTCGCCCTTGGCCTCTACCCAGGCGTCGCCGTTGGCGGCCTTGACGATCTTGTAGGGCACCATGGCGATGTCTTTCTGCACGACGTCGTCTTCAAAGCGACGGCCGATCAGGCGCTTGACCGCATACAGCGTGTTCGTCGGATTGGTCACCGACTGGCGTTTGGCGGCCTGGCCGACCAACACCTCGCCATCGTCGGTGTAGGCGACGATGGACGGCGTGGTGCGCGCGCCCTCGCTGTTTTCGATCACCTTGGGCGAGCCGCCCTCCATAACCGCCACGCACGAGTTGGTGGTACCCAAATCAATCCCGATAATCTTGCCCATACCGCAAATCTCCCCACAAAAATTGGTAACACCTCATCGGCATCAGCAGCCAGATCGATCCGCTGACAACCCCTATCCAATGACGGCTAACTATGGTCGATAGCCGTCAAATTCAACCCTGAGGGGCATTTTGGTCGCCCTTCGACACCACTACCATGGCCGGCCGCAACAACCGGCCACTGAGGGTGTACCCTTTCTGCAGCACATCGAGCACCCTGTTTGGCGGAATTTCCGCGTGCGGAAGCGCCGCCACCGCTTGGTGAAAATCGGGATCAAATGCCTCGCCGCGGGGGTGAACCGGCACCACCTTGTGGCGGCCCAGCGCGTCCAGCAGGCTCTTCAAAGTCAGCTCGACGCCCTCACCCAGGCTGTCGATAACCGGATTGCTGTGGCGCTGCTCGGCATCCAGCGCGCTTAGCGCCCGCTCCAGGTTGTCCACCACCGGCAGTAATTCGGCGGCGAACTTCTCCAGCGCGTATTTGTGCGCGTTCTCGATGTCGCGCTCCATCCGCCGCCGCAGGTTCTGCATCTCGGCGTGCGTGCGCAGCACGTTGTCGCGCGCCTCGTCGAGCGCCTTGGTCAAGGTCGCAATTTCGACTTCGGGCGCGGCTGCCGCGTTGGCGGGGTCTTCCGCGACGGCGGTTTCCGCGCGCTGAGACTGCACCCCGCCGAGCTTGGGATCGAGATCGGGATCGGGGGCCTGGGAATCCGGGTATTCAGTAGTCATGCGGCGTACTCCTCTCGCCAACGGCTGCTCGAATCCGCTTCATTGGGCCACCGCGGCCGATTTCAAGCCAGCTTTTTGTATCCCCGGCCCGCCAACGACGATTGCGGAGGGGCGGGGCGCTTGGGTATAACTGCCCGCTGCCCCCCGACGACCGCCGAGACCGCGTTGCTGACCTCCCTCCTGATCCAGAATTTCACCCTCGCCAGCAGTCTGGAAGTGGACTTCGCGACCGGTATGACCGCCCTGACCGGTGAGACCGGCGCCGGTAAATCCCTGGTCATCGACGCTTTGGGCATGGCGCTCGGCGACCGCGCCGATGGCGAGCGCATCCGCGCCGGCGCCGACCGCGCCGATATCGCCGCCACCTTCGCCATCGACAGCAATCCGCGCGCCTGCGCCTGGCTCGATGCCAACGACTACCACCACCAAGGCGAATGTCTGTTGCGCCGCGTGCTCACCCGTGAGGGGCGCTCGCGGGGCACGGTCAATGGCCAGCCGGCGACTATGCAACAGCTGCAGGAGCTGGGCGAACTGCTGGTGGACATCCACAGCCAGCACGAGCACCAATCGCTGTTGCGGCGCGACACCCACCGCCGTCTGCTCGACGAATTTGCCGGGCAGCAGGTGCTCGCCGCCGAGGTCGCCGCCGCTCACCGCGCCTGGCGCACCGCCGCCCAGCGTCTCGCCGAACTCGAAAACGCCGCCAATACGCGTGCGGCGCGGCTGGAATTGCTCCAGTTTCAGGTTCAGGAACTGGATCAGCTCGAGCTGGTCGACGGTGAAATCGACCAGCTCGAGCACCAGCAGCGCCTGCTCGCCAATATCGACACCTTGCTTCACCACAGCCAGCAGGTGCTCGCACTCTGCGCCGGTGACGACAGCGATCAGCCGTTCGATATCCTGTCCGCCCTCGGGCGCGCGACCGCGTTACTGGGGGCGTTGCCCGACAAGACCGCGCCGTTGCACGAAGCCGCCGAACTGCTGACGTCGGCCCATATCCAGGTGGCCGAGGCAATCAGCGCGCTGCACCATCATGTCGATGACCTCGATCTCGATCCGGCCCGCCTGCGCCAGGTCGAAGACCGCCTCGGCGCCGCCTACCAGTTGGCGCGCAAGCATCGTGTACCGCCCGAGCAACTGCCCGCCCGGCACCGCGAACTGGCCGTCGAACTGGCCGCGCTCGCCACCAGCGATGAAACGCTCGCGGCGCTGGCGGCCACGGCGACCGCCCTGCACACCAGCTACCAACGCAGCGCTCAGCGGTTGAGTGCCGGCCGCCGGCAGGCGGCCGGCTTATTCGCCGCTGCTGTCAACAGCGAACTCGGCAAGCTCGCGATGACAGGCGCCACCGTCGAGATCGCGCTGGCACCACTCGACGATGCGAGGCAAGGTGCCCAGGGTCTGGAAACCGTCGATCTGGTGATCAGCACCAACCCCGGCCAACCCCACCGCCCGCTGGCCAGGGTCGCATCCGGCGGCGAGCTGTCCCGCATCAGCCTGGCCATTCAGGTCGTGGCCGCCCGCCGCTCGACCATCCCCACACTGGTGTTCGATGAAATCGACGTCGGCATCGGCGGCGGCACCGCCGCGGTCGTCGGCCAGATGCTGCGCGAACTGGGCGCGCGCGGCCAGGTGGTCTGTGTCACCCACTTGCCGCAGGTGGCGAGCTGCGCCCATCACCACCTGGTGGTTGCGAAAGCCCAGGGCGGGGACGGTGCCGAGACCGGGCTGCGCGCGCTCGTCGAGGATGAGCGCATCGACGAGATCGCGCGCATGCTGGGCGGTCTGACACTGACCCGCCAGACCCTGGATCATGCGCGCGAAATGCTGGCCATGAGCGGCGGCTGGCGGCGGCCGGTGCCGTCCGACATGGGGCCTACAACAGGTTGACTTGAATGACGAAAGTTTGCAGACTGCCGCGCGTGTTGAAGCTGGCCGCGGCACGCAGTGTCGGCAGTATCGACACCCGGTCGCGGCGGCGTTGACGACGTTGACGACATAGTAGACGGCAATCGCGCCCGTCGACCGCCATCATCCAGCCCGGCAATCCCGCTCCACTCTGTGAATCCGTTTGTTGCGTCGGGCGCAGCAGGCCATTCGTAATCAGATACACTTCTCAGGCACACAAACCAGGTGGCAGCGCCATGAAGAGCTGGACAAAATGGGCGTTAGTGGCGATATGCGTGCTCGGGATCCAGGCCCCAGCCGTTGCCGCTGCGGGGCTGGTGACTAATCTGCTCAATTCCCTGGGTCTCGGGCAATTGCTGTTGGGCGACGGCGCCGGGTCTATCGCCGAAATCGACGCGCTCAATCCGACCAACACCGGGTTGAACGACGTTGTGGGAATCGATCTTCAGGATCCGCTCGGGGCATTGGGCGTGACTGCGCTGGCGGAGCAATTACTCGGGCTGGAAACTTTTGGCGACGCGTTGCTGCCACTGGACATACTGGGGTTGGGGCCCCTGCTGGAATCCATCGGCCTCACTGGAAATGGCGACACCGCGCTGTTGCTGCGCAGCCTGTTGGGGGCCGATGGCGCATTGGTCGGGCCACTGGTGGCTACCGTCGATGATCTACTCGGCACCGCCGGTGGCACCGGACTGGATATCAGCATTGGCGGCTTAATCGGTTTGTCGGTACTGGCCGGCCCCAATTCGGGCAACGGCGAGCTACTCGGCATTTCACTGCTGAGCGGCAATAACTCTGGCAACGGCGACCTACTCGGCATGTCACTGCTGAGCGGCGATAACTCCGGCAACAGTAGCCAGGGGCTCGGCATAGGGGTTTTAAACGGCAACAATTCCGGCAACGGGGGTCTGCTCGGTACGGCAGTGCTCAATGGCGACAATGCCGGTAACGGCGGGCTCGGCGGCGTTGCTCTGTTAAACGGTGCCAATGCCGGCAACGGTGGAACCCTGGCTGTAGCAGTTTTAAACAACGACAATTCGGGCAATAGTGCTGACGGAATTGCAATTGGTGCCCTCAACGCAGGCAATTCCGGTGAAGGTGGTCTGATCGGCGTGGCCGTCCTCAACGCGCCACCCACGGAAGAACCGGACGCCAGCTGTGACGGCATCGCCTGCGGTGAAAAACTCGTGGTTACCGACGAGAGCGACGGCGCCGATCTGAACCCCAAGGACACGACAACCTCCACTTGCGCCGACGTCAATTGCACCGAATTGCTGGTCGCCGAAGCCACCAGTTGTCCGGATGGGGACCAGGATGGCGTTTGTGAACCTGACGACGAATGCCCGGACACGCCGCCCCACACTCCGGTGCTCGCCAACGGTTGCCATCTCGCCAAGGATCGGGGACTGATTCTGCACGGCGTCAATTTCGAATTCGACAAGTCCACGCTGACTGTGGATTCCCTAGCCATTCTCGACCAGGCGACCGAGCTTCTGAACGCGCTCCGCGTCGTGTTCGTCTC
>CBDDRG010000052.1:0-12292 GCA_965232975.1 uncultured bacterium | reverse complement strand
ATGAGCCAATACAACTTTCCACCCACCAGCCGCTACCACGGCGTCGAGATTGCGACCCGCACCGACGCCGACGGCCGCGTGCAGGCCTATCTGCGCCGCCGCCTGCTGCCCGATCCGGCGAGTTTCGCGCTGCTGCACGAGCATGTGGTGAGTGACCAGGAGCGCCCGGACACCATCGCCCACGCCGAGCTCGGCGACGCCGAGGCCTGGTGGCGGCTGGCGGACGCCAATGGCGTGATGCAACCGGCCGCGCTCACCGCCCGCGTCGGGCGCCGCCTGCGCATCACCTTGCCGGCGGGGTTTCCGGCCCCGCCCTCGGCGGCGCAGGACTGAACGTGGTCAAGGGCATCCACCTGACGTTGATGATCGGCCCCGCGGTGCCGCTGCCGGCGCCGCCGTCGGTCATGGCCGCGCTGACCAGCGTGCAGGTGACCAGCGGCGGCGAGCGCAGCGGCTTCCAGCTCGCCTTTACGCTGGCCAAGGATTCGCCGCTGCTGAAGACGCTGCTGCCGGCCGGCTACTTTGACCCCATCACCACGCGCGTGATCGTGGCGGTGACGCTCGGCGGCCTGCCGCAGGTGATCATGGACGGCATCGTCACGCGCCAGGAAATGGCGCCCAGCAGCGAGCCGGGCCAGTCCACGCTGACCATCACCGGTGAGGACCTGAGCGTGCTGATGGACGTGGTCGAGATCAAGCGCCCGTTTCCGGCCATGAACGACACCCTGCAGTTGTACACGGTGCTGGCGCCCTACGCCGCGTTCGGCGTGGTGCCGCTGGTGCTGCCGTCGATCTTCGACGCGCTGAAGATACCGACCGAGGGCTGGGATTCGCAGACGTCCACCGACCTCCAGCACATCAAGGCGCTGGCCGACCTCAACGGCTATGTGTTCTACCTGGAACCCGGTCCGCTGCCGGGCCAGAGCATCGCCTACTTCGGCCCCAACATTCGCATCCCGGTGCCGCAGCCGGCGCTGAGCATCAATATGGACGCGCACACCAACGTGGAGTCGCTGAGCTTCGCGCTCGACGGCCTGGCCAAGGAGGTGATGGTGGTGACCGTGCTCGACCCGATCACGAAGAAGATTCCGATTCCGCTGCCGATCCCCAACGTCAGCGTATTTCAGCCGCCGCTGGGCTTGCGCCCGACGGCGCCGGCCAAGGTCAACTTCGCGCGCAATGTCGCCGACAAGACCGTGCCGGAGGTGCTCAAGCAGATCGTCGGCCGTCTGATGAAGGGCGCGGCCAACGCGATCACGGTAGCGGGCTCGCTCGACGTGGTGCGCTACGGCCATGTCCTGCGCGCGCGCATGCTGGTCGGCGTGCGCGGTGCGGGCCTCGCCTATGACGGCCTGTACTACGTCGACAGCGTCACGCACAACATCCGGCGCGGCGAATACAAGCAGAGCTTCCAGCTCAGCCGCGACGGTCTGATCGCGAATACACCCAGGGTTCCGGTATGACGACAGCGGCCAGAACGGACCAATTTCCGGGGCTCTACCGCGGCACCGTGACCTTCAACGTCGATCCGGAAATGCGCGGACGCTTGCAGCTCGCGGTGCCCGATGTGTTGAGCTACTCGCCGTCGAGCTGGGCCGAGCCCTGCACGCCGCTGGCGGGGCCGACCGGCCCGCCGATGGGCGTGTACATGGTGCCGCCGATCGGCACCGGCGTGTGGGTCATGTTCGAGCATGGCAACGCCAACAAACCGGTGTGGATGGGCTGCCGCTTCGGGGTGATGGCCGACGTGCCGCCGCTGGCGCTCGCCGGCAACCCGGCCGACCCCAATATCGCCATCCAGTCGCTGTTGCAGAACCTGGTCATGATCAGCGATCTGCCGCCGACGCCGGTGACCGGCGGCGTCATGCTCAAGAGCACCACCGGCGCGATGATCGTCGTCAACGATTCGGGCATTTACCTCAGCAATGGCAAAGGCGCGACCATCACGCTGGTCGGGCCGGTCATCGACTTCAATCTGGGCGCGCTGACCATCACTTGAGAGAACCGCCATGCCCGGATTCCTGCTCCACACCAATGCCGCCATGACCTGCACCCACGGCGCGCCGGCGCAGCTGCCACCGGCGCAACCGCGGGTGCTGGTCAGCGGGCAGCCGGTGGCCACGCTGGCCGGCATGATTCTGGTGGCCGGCTGTCCGTTCACGCTGCCCAATGGCAAGCCGCAGCCCTGTGTGACGATCAAGTGGCTGATGCCGGCGACGCGCGTGCTCGTCGCCGGCGCGCCCGCGCTGTTGCAGCCGGCGCCGGGGGCGGGGCCGGGCCTGTGCCAGAGCCCGGAGCAGATTCCGCAGGGCCCGCCCACAGTCGCCGCGGTGCAGCCCCGCGTGCTCGCGATGTGATGCCAAAGATGCCAACTCAGCAGGCCGGAGAGCCGCCATGATCAATCTGGATTTTCCGTTTCACCTCGACAGCCGCGGCCGCGCCGCGCTGACCGCTGAAGCCGACCACGTCCGCGACCTGATCGAGCAGTTGATCTTCACCAATCCGGGCGAGCGCGTGAACCGGCCGGATTTTGGCAGCGGGCTGCTGCAACTGATCTTTGCGCCCAACAGCCCGGAGCTTGCCGCGACCGTGCAGTTCACGGTGCAGGCGGCGCTGCAGCGCTGGCTCGGCGATGTCATCGAGGTGCGGGAGTTGAAAGTGGCCGCCATCGATGCCGAGCTGCGTGTGGAGTTGGCGTATCTGCTGCGCCGTACCCAGGAGCCACAAACCGCGACCTTCACGCGCAGGGTTTAGGAGAACGCCGCATGACCACCATCTGCCGCAGCGATCCGCGCCGCGACGCGGTGCGCCGCTTCAACGGCCGCAACGGCCTCGACTACGTCGAGGTCGGCGCCGATCAACGCACGCTTCATGTCTATTTCCTCGGCAAGCTGCCCGCCGAGTTCAGCGTCGATGCGCCCGATCTGCCGCGCTATCTGCAACTGGAGGGCGGCGTGCGGGTCACCGGCATCCGCATTCTCGATGTCGATCCGCAGGTCGAGGCCGAGCCCGACCGCGACGATTTTCTGGTGGTGCGCCTCGACCGCTACGGCGATTTCTCCAGCTACCGGCTGGCGCTGGTCGGCGTCGCCGATATCGACCCGCAGTACGCGGCGGTGGCGTTCTCGTTCAAGGTCGATTGCCCGTCCGACCTCGACTGCCAGCCCGTCCCGGCCTGCCCGCCGCCGGTGCTGGTCGAGCCTGAAATCGACTACCTCGCCAAGGATTACGCCAGCTTCCGCCGCCTGCTGTTCGACCGCCTCGCGGTATTGATGCCGGACTGGCGCGAGCGCCATGTGCCCGATCTGGGCGTGACCCTGGTCGAGCTGCTGGCCTATGTCGGCGACGACCTCAGCTACCAGCAGGACGCAGTCGCCACCGAGGCCTATCTCGCCACCGCGCGCCAGCGCATCTCGGTGCGCCGCCACGCCCGCCTGGTCGACTATGTGCTGCACGAAGGCTGCAATGCGCGCGCCTGGGTGGCAGTGGCGGTGTCGCAGGACATTGCGCTGCCGACCGCCGAGGTGGGCTTCATCACCGGCTTCAACGATGCGCTGGCGCTGCCGCAAACAGTGCTGAACGCGGCGCAACTGGCGTCGCTGCCGCCCGCCAGCTACGAGTATTTCGAGCCGCTGGGGGCGGGCGCCACGCTGCATCTGGTGGCGCACCACAGCCGCATCTGCTTCTACACCTGGGGGCGGCGCGAATGCTGTCTCGCCCGCGGTGCGACCCAGGCCACGCTGCGCGATACCTGGCTGGCGCCAGACCGGCGCGCGTTGCAGTTGCAGGTCGGCGATGTGCTGATCTTCGAGGAGGTGCGCGGCCCGCGCACCGGACTGGCGGCGGACGCCGATCCGGGCCGGCGCCACGCGGTGCGGCTGACCGCGGTCACCGCGGCCGCAGACCCCCTGTTTGCAGTCGAGGTCGGCGCCGACAGGCTGCCGGCACCCCTGGTCGACATCGCCTGGTGCGAGGCCGACGCGCTGCCGTTTCCGCTGTGCCTGTCCGCCGTCGGCGGCGCGCCCGCCTGCGCCTGGCTCGACGACATCGCGGTTGCGCACGGCAACGTGGTGCTGGTGGATCACGGCCGCACGCTGCCGCTGGAGCCACTTGGCACGATGCCGGCGGTGGCCGCGGACGCCTGCTGCGAGTGCATCGATCAGCCGGCCGATGTCCAGGTGCGCGCCGGGCGCCATGCGCCGATCCTCGCGGGCGCGCCGCTGACCTGGAGCGAGCCCGCGCCGGGCGCGGTTGCGGCGGCCGCGAGTCTCGCCCAGGACCCGCGCCGCGCGCTGCCCCGGGTCAGCCTCACCGACGACGGCGGCGGCCTTTGGCAGCCGCGGCTCGACCTGTTCGCGAGCGGGCCGAACGACGCGCACTTTGTCGTCGAGACCGACAACGAGCGCCGCAGCCACCTGCGCTTTGGCGATGGCGAACTGGGCTGTGCGCCGCGCGCCGGCGCCAGCTTTACCGCCCACTACCGCGTCGGCAGCGGCCGCAGCGGCAACGTCGGCGCCGCCGCCATCGCCCGGCTGGTCCTGAAGAACACGACGCTGAGCGGGATCGACCTCAGCGTGCGCAACCCCCTGCCGGCCAGCGGTGGCACCGAGCCGGAAGCCATCGCCGAGGCCAAGCTGAATGCGCCCCGCGCCTTTCGCCAGCGCCTGGAGCGGGCGGTGATCGCGGCCGACTATGCGGAGCTCGCGCAGCGCGACCCGCGGGTGCAGCGCGCGGCGGCGGAACTGGTGTGGACCGGCAGCTGGTACGAGGCCGACGTGGCGATCGACGCCTTCAACCAGGCGCCGGCGCCCGCGGCGCTGCTCGCCGGCGTCGCCGGCAGCCTGCATCGCTATCGCCGCATGGGCCACGACCTGCATGTGGAGGAGGCCGTCCATGTGCCCATCGATCTGGGCCTGGAAGTCTGCGTGCTGCCCGGTTACGACCGCGGCCACGTCAAGGCGGAGCTGCTGCGCGTGTTCGGCGCCGGGGTGCTGGCCGGCGCTGGTCCGGGCTACTTCCATGCCGATCGGCTGACCTTTGGCGAGCCGCTGCGGCTGTCCCATATCGTCGCCACCGCGCAGGCCGTGGCCGGCGTGGAGTGCGCGCGGGTACGCCGGCTGCAACGCCTGTTCGAGCCCGCCAATGGCGAGCTCGCAGCCGGCCTGCTGCCGCTCGCGGGTCACGAGATCGCGCGCCTCGACAGCGACCCCAACTACCCGGAGCGCGGCCAGCTGGAAATCCGCGTGCTGGGCGGGCGCTAGCCAGCGGCGGCACCGGGATGCGAGGCGGGAACCCGCGTTTGCGCGGGCCGCGCTCGGCATGAGTCCGACAGGACTTATGCCGAGCTTCATCAAGAATGGAGATCGACGCCATGACCTGTCACCAATGTGGCAGCACCACCGCCACCTGCGGATGCTGCGCCGGTATCGCGGTGGTGACGCCGGTGGAGCGCGCCAACCGCCCCGGGTTGTCCGCGCTGAGCTACCGTGTCGGCACCCATGGGAGTTTTCTCGCCAGCATGAAGGCGCGCCTGGGCGCGGTGGCGGTGCCGGGCGACGGCGGCGCCGAGCTGCGGCCCCTGCAGGGCCTGACCACGCGCGACGGCAGCGACCCGGCGATCGCATTGCTCGACGCCTGGGCCACCGTCGGCGACGTGCTGAGCTTTTACCAGGAGCGCATCGCCAACGAGGGCTATCTGCGCACCGCCACCGAACGGCGCTCGGTGCTGGAACTCGCGGGTCTGGTCGGCTACGCCGCCCGCCCCGGCGTCGCCGCGACGCTGCACCTCGCCTATAACCTCGACGACAACCAGGCCGACCCGGTGGCGATACCGGTGGGCGCGCGGGCGCAGAGCATTCCGGGGCCGGACGAGCGGCCGCAAGCCTTCGAGACGGTGGAACCGCTGACCGCGCGGCGCGAGTGGAACAACCTGCGGGTGCGCCGCAGCCGCCCGCAGCGCATCACGCTGGACAACGTGCTCGCGATCGATGCGCTGCCGGTGGCGGGTGGGGATGTGCAGCTCCGCGCCGGCGAGTTGGTGCTGTTCGTGTTTGGCGCCAACGCCGACCAGCGCGCGGTGCGCGTCGTCGCCGACGCCGCCAACGATTTTCTTGCCAAGCGCACGGCGATCCGGCTGCAACCGGCGCTGGCCGGCGTCGCCGCTGCGCTGTCGCTGCTGCGCCTCGCGGTCGCCAGCCTGACCGCGCTGGCGACGCCGCAGGGAGGGGTGCAGCGCGCCCGCGACCGCGGTCAGCGCCTGATCGAGGAGGCGCTCATGGGTATCTACACGGCACCGGCAAGCTGGGTGGGCGCGATGTACAGCGCTGCCGACGTCGCGCTGCCGCCCGCCGCCGACGCCGTGCTGCAGGAACTCAAGACTGCCATCGACGCGGTGCTCGCCGCCGACGGCGCTGGCGCCGCGGCCAGCAGTCCGGATCTGTTTGTCGATGCGCTGTTGCGAGATGCCAACCCGCAGGCCGCGAACGCCGCGCGCCTGCGCCGCGACACCGCGCGGGCGTTCCAGGTGGGTGCCGACACCGCGCCCCAGTTGCTGCTGGAATTCGCCCCCAAGCTGAAGACCAGCTACTACGGCGCCTGGCGCGGCGCGGCGCTCGCCGCCGCGCCGGCCGCGCTGCAGGGCGTGTATGCACTGCGCGCCAGCGGCCCGCTCTTTGGCGCCGCGTCCACCAAGCAGCCCGACTACGATGCCAACGGCCACTTAAAACCGCCCAGCCAGTGGCTCGAATGGGACTACGCCGCCGACGAGACCGACACCAACGCCTTTCTCGACAAGGCCCACCCCGAGATCGCGCCCGGCAGCCTGGTGTTGCTGCACACGGTGGAGGATTTCGAAGGCCCGCGCCGCCGCGTGGTGCAGGTGCAGCGCGCATTGTCCGGGCAGCGCAGCGCCTACGGCCTCAGCGGGCAGACGACCGAGCTCGACTTCGGCCCCGACGCCGCCTGGCGCAGCGTCGCCGACGAGGGTCGCCGCAACATCGACGCGCTGCGCCGGACCCAGTTTCCTGCCCACAGCCAGCAGCTGACGCTGGTCGACGAAGCCGTCACCAGTGCCGTCGAAGGCCAGGACATCGAGCTCGATGAACTCTATGACGGCCTCAAGTCCGGGCGCTGGGTGATCTTCGCCGGCGAGCGTGCCGACGTGGACGGCGTCGCCGGCGTCCAGGTCGCCGAGCTGGCGATGGTGTCCGCCGTGCGTCACGGCTTTGACCAGACGCTCGCCGGTGACCGCATCCACACCACGCTGACGCTGGCGACACCGACGGCGTTCAAGTACCGGCGCGACTCGCTGATCATCTATGGCAATGTCGCCAAGGCCACCCACGGCGAGACCCGCAGCGAGACGCTGGGCAGCGGCGATGGCAGTGAGCCGTTGCAAAGCTTCGCGCTGCGCCAGCCGCCGCTGACCTGGGTGCCGGCGCCGACGCCGGCCGGTGCCGAGAGCACGCTGCAGGTCCAGGTCAACGAGGTGGAATGGCGCGAGACCGATACCTTTGCCGGCCTGGCGCCCGATGCGCGCCGCTTCGTCGCCCGCACCGACGCCGCCGGCATCACCCAGGTCACCTTCGGCAACGGCGCGCAGGGCGCCCGGCTGCCCACCGGCGTCGAGAATGTGCGCGCGGTGTACCGCAGCGGCATCGGCCGCGACGGCAACGTGCGCGCCGAGCAGGTGTCGCTGCTGGTGAGTCGGCCGCTCGGCGTCAAGGGCGTGCGCAATCCGCTGGCCGCGAGCGGCGGCGCCGACAGCGATGGCCGCGACCTGATCCGCGACAACGCGCCGCTGTCGATCCAGGCGCTCGATCGGCTGGTGTCGGTGTCCGACTACGCGGACTTCACCCGCAGCTTTGCCGGCATCGCCAAGGCCGCCGCCGCGCGCCTGTCCGCCGGCGGTCGCGAGCTGGTCCACGTCACCTTGGCGGGCGCCGACGACATGGCGATCGAGCCGACCTCCGACCTCCACCGCAATCTGCTGGCGGCGCTGCGGCGCTATGGCGACCCCGGCCTGGCGCTGGTGGTCGACGCGCGCGAGCTGATCGCACTGGTGCTGTCCGCGCGCATCAAGATTGTGGCGGAGTATCGTTGGGAGGCGGTGGTCGCCGCGGTGCGCGCACTGCTGCTCGCCCGCTTCGGCTTTGGCGCGCGGGGGCTGGCGCAGCCGGCGCTGCTGTGCGAAGTGCTGGCCGCGATCCAGGCTGTGCGCGGCGTCGATTATGTGGACGTCGACAGCTTCGGCGGCATCCCGGAAAAGGTCACCGACCCGCAGCGCGGCCGCCGGCGCCTGCTGACCCAGCACGAGATCGTCCGCGCGGTGGCGCGCATGCAGGGTGGTGGTGGCGATGGCGATGGCGATGACGATGACGGCGATGACTCCTGGTCGACGTTCAACGCCGCCGGTGCGGGCAAGCGCCGGGAAGTGCCGGCGCAACGGGTCGAGGCACTGCCCGCCGGCCTCGATCGCGGCGTGCTGCGCCCGGCCCAGCTGGCGATCTTCGCGCCCGCGGTGCCGGACACGCTGATCCTCAACCAGATTCCCTGACACCCCGGATCCCGCCATGACGACATCGACTGTTTCCAGTGCCGCCTCCGAATCCGCCGCCGCGCGCCTCGATCGGCTGTACCAACTGCTGCCGGCGATCCAGCGCCTGCGCGACGCCGAGCGGGGCTATCCGCTGCGGGCGTTGCTGCGGGTGATCGCCGCAGAGGTCAACCTGGTCGAGGACGACATCGCCGAGCTGTACGCCAACTGGTTTATCGAGACCGCCGCCGACTGGGCGGTGCCCTATATCGCCGATCTGGTCGGCTATCGGCCGGTGGCCGAGGCCGGCGTGCCGGCACCGGTGACGGATGCGGGCGCAGGTGCCAGAAACCGGGTGCTGGTGCCGCGGCGCGAAGTCGCCAACCTGATCCGCTATCGGCGTCGCAAGGGCAGCCTGGCGCTGCTCGAGGAGCTGGCCCGCGACGTCGCCGGCTGGCCGGCGCGGGCGGTGGAATTTTTTCAATTGCTGGGCTGGGCGCACAACCTGGATCACCCCCATTGGCAGCGCCATCGCCTGGCCGATGTGCGCGCGATGTCCGCGCTGGATTTGATCGATGGCCCCTTCGAGCGCCTCGCCCACAGCGTCGATGTGCGCCGCATCGATTCGCCGCGCACCCAGGGACGCAGCAATATCCCCAGTGTCGGTGTGTTCGTGTGGCGACTGCGCAGCTACCCGGTGACGGCGACGCCGGCCTGGTGCGCCGAGGACAGCGGCCCGCACTGCTTTACCTTCAGTGTGCTGGGGCAGGACGCCCCGCTGTTTGCCAGGCCCGAGCCGGAAACCGATCCGACGACCATTGCGCAAGAGCGCAATCTGCCGCTGCCGATTCGCCGCCGCGCGCTGGCACGGGCGCGCGCCGACTGGTACGGCGCCGACCGCAGCTTCGCGATCTGGGCCGACGGCTGGGCCGGCTACGACGCCGAGCAGCCGCTGCCGGCGAGCGCGATCATCGCCGCGGATCTGTCGAACTGGCAGTATCTGCCGCCGCGCAAGCACGTCGCCGTCGATCCGGTGTTGGGGCGCATCGCGTTTCCGCCGGCACAGTTGCCGCGGCGCGGCGTGCGCGTCAGCTACCGCTACGGCTTGGCGGCCGACATCGGCGGCGGCGAGTACCCGCGGGCGCTGCTCCAGCCGACCCGGGAGTTTGTGCTCTACCGCGTCGGCGAGGGCGAGGAGCACCCGCAGATCGGCGCCGCACTGCGCCAGTGGCGGCGCGACCAACCGCTGCACGCGGTCATCGAAATCGCCCGCAGCGGCGTCTATGTCGAGCCGATCGCCATCCGCCTCGGCCCGGGCCAGACCCTGCAAGTGCGCGCCGCCGCGGGCGCACGGCCGGTGCTCCGCCTCATCGACTGGCAGACCGATCAGCCCGATGCGTTCGCGGTGGTGATGGCGGAGGGCAGCCGCTTGACGCTGGACGGGCTGTTGATCACCGGTCGCCCCGTCCATGTCAGCGGCCCCGGTGGTCGGCGCGCCGGCAGCGGCGCCGATTGCGCCGCGGAGGTGCGCATTCGCCACTGCACGCTGGTGCCCGGCTGGGGTATCGACTGCGACTGCGAACCGCGCCGCCCGGCGGAGCCCAGCCTGGAGATTTATAACCTGCGCGCGCGGGTGGTGATCGAGCGCAGCATCGTCGGCTCGATCCAGGTGCAGGAGGACGAAGTCGGCATGGATCCCATCGCCATGACCATCGACGACAGCATTGTCGATGCCGCCGGCGACAAGCTGGAGGCCATCGGCGCGCCGGGGGCGGCGGTCGCCCAGGTCGCGCTGTGCATCCGCCGCAGCACGGTGTTCGGCATTGTCGACGTGCACGCGGTCGCGCTCGGCGAGAACAGTATTTTCTTCGCTTGCGTCAATGTCGCGCGCCGCCAGCTCGGGTGCCTGCGCTATTGCTATGTGCCGCCCGGTTGCCGCACGCCGCGGCGCTACCAGTGTCAGCCCGATGGCGTGGTGACGGCCGCGAGCGAACGTCTGGCCGCGGCCGCGCAGCTGGCGCGGCAGCCGGTCGACGCCGCCGAACTCGCCCGCGAAGTCGCCAACGAGCAGTTGCGCGTGCGCCCGCAGTTCGTCGTCCGGCGCTACGGCGCGCCGGCCTACGCCCAGCTCAGCCAGGACTGCGCCGCCGAAATCCGCCGCGGCGCCGACGACGAGTCCGAGCTCGGCGTGTACCACCACCTGTACCAGCCCCAGCGCGAGGCCAACCTGCGCGCGCGGCTGGCGGAATACACGCCGGCCGGCATGGCCGTCGGCATCATCCGCGTCACCTGACTTTTACTGACTCTCATAAGGACGGTTTCCCCATGAAAGGCGACTTTACCCGCGCCACCTTCGCCGCGCACAAACACTACAGCCGCGTGCTGTTCCAGCAGGGCCGCGTCACCCTCGATGCCGATCCCAATGAACAGACCGAGATCCTGCTGCACTACCTGCGCACATTGGCGCGGGACCTGCTCGGCCCCCATGCCGGGCCGGCGCAGAATCTGGGTTTCGAGATCAGCGTCCAGGACGGTCGCGTGCATATCGGCGCCGGCCGCTACTACGTCGATGGCATTCTGGTCGAGATCGACACACCCTGTTTCTACGACCAGCAGCCGCATTTTGCGCTGGCCGCCGACGACCCGCTGGCCGGCGAACAAGGCACCAGACTGGAGGGCCGCACGCTGCGCTTTTACCTCGACGTGTGGGAGCGCCACGTCACCGCGATCGACGACGACCACATCCGCGAGGTCGCGCTCAATGGCCCCGACACCGCGACCCGCAGCCAGGTGGTGTGGCAGGTGCGCGCCCTCGAGGTCGATGCCGGCGACGGTGAGGACGCCGATGGCAACCGCGTTTGCAGCCTCGACGGGCTCGGCCTGGTGACCTTGAGCGATGTCCGCCTCGCGGCCCGCGTCGATCCCGGCCTGCGCATCGAGAACCCCTGTATCACTTCGCCCGACGCGCGCTTTCGCGGCGCCGAAAACCAGCTCTACCGGGTCGAAATCCACCGCGGCGGTGCGGCCGGCGAGGCCACCTTCAAATGGTCGCGCGACAACGGTAGCGTCGCCGCGCGCTGGCTGGGCAAGGAGGGCAGCGATCTGGTGGTCGCCAACGCGCACGGCTTCACGCCCGGCTGCTGGCTGGAGTTGACCCACGAGGCGCTCGACCTCGCCGGCACGCCCGGCTCCCTGGTCAAGCTGATCAAGGTCGAGGGCGACCACCTGACCATCGACGAGGCCGGTTATCCGCAGCCGGCCGAGCTCGCGTTCAAAGACACCTGGCGCCACGCCCGGGTGCGGCGCTGGGATCAGGTCGCCAAGGGCGACCTGGTGCTGAAGGACGGCGCGGTGCCGGTGGTCGAGGCGACCGCGACCGCCGCGGGCTGGATCGACCTCGAGGACGGCGTGCAGGTGCGCTTTGAGGGCGGTGGCGCGCGCAGCTACCGCAGTGGCGATTACTGGCTGATTCCGGCGCGGGTCGCGACCGGCAATATCGAATGGCCGAATGCCGACAACGACGCCGATGAACCCGCGTTCCAGCCCCCGTTCGGCATCGAACACCACTATGCGCCGCTCGGTTTCCTGAGCTGGAACTCGGATGGTGCCAGCGCCCAGGACTGCCGTTGCCGCTTGCTCCCGATCGACAGCTGTTCGCAGGCGCAGCGCCTGCGCGATGTCCGCGCTGCGCCGGTGCCGGCCGAGCGCGCGCCGAGCCCGGTTGCCGGCGCCCCCCGCGAGACGGCGGCGACGCGCGCC
>CBDDRG010000051.1:0-3823 GCA_965232975.1 uncultured bacterium | reverse complement strand
AAACGGCCGGTGTAGACGCCATTGAAAATGGTCCCCTTGGCGTTGATGCCGGCACTCTCGAGGCGACGCAGGGATTCACCCACCTGTTGGGCGGTGGTCTCCTCCGCGCGCACCACCAGAAACACCGCCGCCGCCGCCTTGCCGAGCGTGAGGATGTCGCCGACCGGCAAGATCGGCGGCGTGTCGATCAGGATGTAGTCGTACTGCGACTGCATTTCGCGCAACATCTCCTGCAAGCGCCCGCGTACCAGAAGCTCGCCCGGATTCGGCGGCACGGTTCCGGCGCAGATCAAATCCAGATTGGGCAAAATGTTTTTGTGCATCACCTTGGCCAAGGCGCCAATAAGGTACTCGGACAGCCCCGGGGCGCCGGTGACACCGAAGTAGCGGTGCACCTGCGGGCGGCGCATGTCGGCGTCGATCAACAGCACTTTTTTGTCGCCGGCGGCAAGTGCGGCGGCCAGATTCGCCGATACAAAGGTCTTGCCCACCGCCGGTGACGGGCCGGTTATGACAATATTCTTGCTGTCCGCCCCCACCAGCGCAAACTGCACGCCCATGCGCATGGCGCGCAAGGCTTCGGAGGCAGGATCGGCGGGATGAGCTTCGAACAACAGCCGGGGCGTGCCGATTTCAAGTTCCGGCTTGTTGGCCTGGAACATCTTTCTCTGTTCCTGGCTTTCGGGAACAGTGGCGTAGGTAGGCAGCGAAGTGATGTGCTCCAACTCGCTGACCTGGTGCAGCCTCGGGCGCAGCGCGCGGGCAATAAGGGCCGCAGCCACGCCGAGTATGGTAGCGAGCACCAGTGTTGCCAATAACACCAATTTCTTCTTGGGCTTGGCCGGTTCATCCGGCGCCACCGCGAAGTCGATGACCCGCACATTGCCCGTGGTGCCGGCCTTGGCGATGCGCAACTCCTGGGCGTTGTTGAGCAGCGACACATAGAGGTCGGTGTTGACGGTGACATCACGCTGCAGCCGCAGGAACTCCTGCTGGGTTGCCGGCAGCCGCTTTATTGCGGCCGCGATACGATCTTTTTCGCCCCGCAATACGTCAATCTGGCGATTGATGACAGCCAGTTCGGGATGCCCGGGCTGGAAGCGGATCTTCAACTGGTCGCGCTGCATTTCGGCTTCCAGAAGCTGCTTTTCCAGATCGATGGAATGGTTGAGCAGCGCCTCCGATTCCTTGTTCAGGTCGATCGACTGGCGCGACAGCCGGTAGCGATTGAGATTTTCCTCGGCCAGTTCGACGCTGCTGCGCAACCGCGGCAACTGCTGTTCGAGGAACTCGAGGGAGCGCTGCGCCTCCTCCGTGCGCCGGGATACATTTTGGGTGAGGTACGCCTTGGTGATCTCGTTGACCAATTCCACCGCGCGCTGGCGACTCGGAGCTTCGCTTTTGACGCGGATCACCGACGACTGGCGGCCCACCTCCGCCACATTCAGGTTATCGCGAATCTCGCTGTAGGCATGGTCGAAGGAGCGTTTGACGATTTCAAAACTATTATCTGGGCGCGCATTCATCTTGGCGATCTGGATGCGAGCGTCGCGACCCTCGACCTTGAAATCGACGGATTCGCCAACCAGCCCCTCGGCGAGCAGTTCGCCATCGGCGTTGTTGAGCTGCCAACGGCGATCGCCCCTGGCAACCAGCGTCAAGGGCACGTCCACCGGTGCTTCCAGGCTATCCACTACCAGAAGTTCACCGCCCCAGGCCAGCTTTGCCAGCTCCCAATGGATCGCGGCCAGCTCACCGCTGTACTCATGGGCAGCGTCGTAGGCATTGGCAAAGTAGGGTGCGCGCCATTTGACCCTGGTCTCGATATCCAGCCGCAATGCGCGAATGGCACTGCCGATCACCTCCCGACTCTTGATGATCTCCAGTTCTCCCGCCACCGGGGACTGGCCCACATCCAGAGCGGTGGCTATCTCCTGCAAGCCGGCGATGGCGCTGCCCTTCTTGTCCTCGACCTGGATCAGCGAATCCGCAACATAAATCGGCGTCGCGAGCAACGCATAGCCGCAGCCCAGCGCCAACACCGCGACAAACACGCCGGCAACCAGCTTGCGCCAGGATATGACCGTGTGCAGGGCGTCGCGCAAATCGAGATCCCGCGCAGCGATGGCAACGCGAGGGAGATTGGCTTGATCTGTGGGCATAGTCATGGATGGTCGCGAAAGCCCCCAAATGCTGTCGACAGGCTGGTAACGGAAGTGTGTTGGTCGGCGTGAGCCGGCGTGGAGACTGGCGCTTTGATTTTATGGAGACGAAGTTTGCGCAAAACTCAGGCTACGGCTGCCGCCCAGAGGCGGGCTGGGCGGTCGCAGTGCCCCCGGTCGTAGGCGCAGCAATCAAGGGCGATTGCCAATCTCGTCAACCCGATCCGCCGAGTAGGCGCCAGCCTGCACTATTTGCGCGCTGGGCAGAATCTGGGTCACGACGCGGTTCCAACGGGTAACGCTGGCGGCGTCGACAAAAATGACGTACCGCGGCCGCAGAAAAAAGCTGTCCGCCAGCGCAAAGGCGTCCGGCCGCTTGGCGTTGAGGTGGTAGATCTGGGCGCGGCCATCGCCAGCGGTGCGAATGACATAGATCTGCGAGGAGTCGGAAGTCACCTGGCTCGCGCCCCCCGCGTCCGCCAGTGCTTCCGACAGCGTGTACTTGCCGCGCGGCATGGGCAGCGACGATGGCCGCATGACCTCACCCATGATGAACGCCTTGTTCCAGTTTCGCTCCGGTATGTGGACCGCGTCGCCATGCCGCAACAGCGCGTTCTGGGACAGATCCCCGCTGTAGAAGAGCGCATACAGATCTATGGGGTAGGTTTTGCCATCGCGCACGAGCGTGGCGTTGGCTAAATCTGCGTTCGGCGCCAGGCCACCGGCCAGACTTACAGCGTCCGCCATGTACATGGGGATGTCCGTGATGGGCAGCAAGCCCGGCGTTTTCAGCTCTCCCGTCACCATCACGCGTTGACTCCGGAATCCCTGTACGGCGACATCGACCTGGGGGTTGGTCAGCGCTCGAGCCAACTGTTTTTCCAGATATTCACGCAGTTGCTGTACCGTTTTGCCCGCGACCTGAATCATCCCCACGTAGGGATAAAACAGCGAGCCGTCATTGTTGACGACCCGGCCCTGGGCCGCCTCACTGGTCACGCCCGCGGGGTTGTTGAGCTCGGGGTGATCCCACACCGTGATGCGCAAAATGTCCTGTGGGCCAATCATGTACTGGTAATTGCCGCCATTCAGGTGTGGGCGCTGCTTCTTGAGGTTGGCCTGCCGGGCGGTCTCTTCGTCCTTCAATCTGGCGAGGGTTTCGGCATTTATCGCAAAAATGTCTGCACGCGCATTGACATCATCCGATAGCAACCCAGAGGACTGGTCATTGCCCGGCGCATGCACGCCGAGTTGCGCGCCCGGAACGCATCCGGCCAACCCGCCGACGAAGGGAATCAACAACAACGCCCGCGCAACGCGCAGCCAACACCTCGCCAGCGCATTCATGGCAAGACCTCGCCTACCGACGCTGCCATATCCGCCTGTTGAGGGTGGGGCATTGGTCGCCAATCGCAACAGGGGCTAAACGGGCCGGGGCGGGGCCGGCCAGGTCGCGTCGTCGGTGTCATAACTTACCTATTTGTTCAGTCCAGCTGCGGCATGCTAGTTCAAGTTGGTCGGCGATGTCCGCATGAAATTGCGCAGAGCGGCCGATGGGGTCGGCAATTTCCCGATTCTGCCAATGCCCGAGAAGAAAGGTCTTGCCGGTGGCAATGGCCATGCGACGCGCCACTTCCTGCTTGTGCACCTTTTCCATCACC
>CBDDRG010000050.1:0-8232 GCA_965232975.1 uncultured bacterium | reverse complement strand
GTGTTGATCAAGGATCCACTCAAACCACTGCTGCCCATCCATGAGCAGGCATTGAAAAACGGGGTTATTTTATGACGTCGGCGCAAGACCGCCGGTACATTGCGGGGCAACTCATCCGGGTCACGGCAAAAGAGGCGCGTTATCTTGGGCGGACGGCAGATCGGCTGCGGGTCATGAACATTGACCGATCCTGGGTCGAATCGCTTGAAAACAACGATGCGCACAGTGAAATGCTGGACGCATTCGTCTCGCGGTATGGACGCCTGCAAGACACCCTGGGCGACAAACTCCTGCCCGCAATCTTGCGCCTTGGCCTTGAGAAAACCGGCGCGCAACTCGACAACCTGTTGCGTGCAGAAAAACTGGGCTGGATCGAATCGACCCAAGTCTGGGTCGAACTTCGTGAACTCAGAAACCGGCTGGTGCATGAATACATGGAATCGGCAGATGACCTTCTGGACGCCCTGCAACAAGCCTTGCAAGGCGTTGATGTGCTGACCGAGACACAGTTTCGCATGGCAGCTTATGCACAAAAAGCTGGGGCGACATGATGCCGCCAGCCAATGGCCGGGGCGACAAGTGCTACGGCTACATCGTGCGTTTTGAAGAAGCGCTTCAAAGCGCACCTCGGCGTGCAATACGCGATTGCCACCTCCGGTTGCACCGACGCGCTGCACATGGGCATGGCCGCGCTGGGCATCGGCCCCGGCGATGAAATCGTCCTCGCCGACACCAACAACGCCGCGCCATCGTCGAGGTAACCGCCCGCATCTTCGGAGCGCAGGCCAGCGTGCGCCTGTTCGGGTCGCGCACCGACGACGGGATCCGCGGCGGCGATGTCGACCTGCTGGTGGAAACGCCGCATCCAGTCGATCAACCCGCACTCGCGGCGGCCCGGTTAGCCGTAAAAATTGAGCGACGGTTGGACGGCCGCCACGCCGACGTCGTACTGGTCGCGCCCGGGACTGCTCCCCTGCTCATCGACGCAATCACCCGCCACCGCGGGGTCGCTCTGTGAGCCAACTCCCTGCGGACACCGCCTAGCGAATTCCGATGCTCATAGCAACCACTATTCAGGAAGCCCGCTATCTACAGCGCACGGATCAGCGGCTGTTTGCCACACCGCTGATCCGTGCGGACACGCCTGCTGAACTGTGCGACGCACTGAAGGTGGATGACCCGGGTTCTTATCTCCGTCATCGCGAGGCAACCGAAACACCAGCGCCAGATGCCAGCCCCCGCGGCCCCATCGAGCACCGAATGGATTGCTTCGTTGCTGCGTGCCTAGCAATGACAGAGCCGGCATCGCGAGCGCAGCGCGACGATCCATTACCAACCAGCGAACACGGCACCCCCTTGGATTGCCGCGCTACGCTCGCAATGACAGGATGACTACCGGGATACCACTGACAAACAGTGGTCTCTATTCGTTGCCGAGATTGCGGCTGCTGACGCAACGCAACCTCTTCTTGTATGACTACGACGCCTTCGGCAAGCTCGAAAAAAAGAACGATCCCTTGCGCTACGCAGGGGCAGCCGCCATCACCGCCTGCGATCATTATCTGATGGCTCCCGTGCTGAGAAACGAAAAGCCCAATGTCGACGCGGCAATCCGGGACCGACTGACCACCTTCTACCAACCGGAGATGAACCACTTGCAAACTCTGCTCGGCGACCAGATGTGCGCATTGTCGAGGGGGCGAGCATGATCGCCCGCACGCTGCGCCGAATTCGCTACGAACTACGATGCATTCTCGCCGCGTCGCCGGCACTCAACCTACCGCTGGCGCAGCGCAAGCGCACCGACGCCTGCGGCGCCAAGCCGGTTCGCCGCGACAGTGAGTTGGTCATAGAGGCATTTCCCCGCAGCGGCAACGCCTTAGCCGTGTTCGCGCCGATCAGGAGCCAAGACCGTGTCGTCGATCTCGCGTACCATTTTCACGCCCTCGCCCAACTGATTGCCGCCGCACGTTGGCGGCGGCCGGCGCTGCTGATCGTCCGCCCCCCAGCCGATGCGGTGCACTCCTTGGTGCTGCGCGAGCCGCAGATTTCGCCACGCCAGGCACTACCCAGCTGGCGGCGCTTTCACGAGCCCTTGTTGCCCCACGTCGATGCCTTCGTCGTGACCACCTTCGACCAAGTGACAAGCGACTTTGGCGCCGTGGTACGCCGGATCAACGCGCGCTTTGGCACTGGCTTCGCCCCTTTTGTACACGGCGCCGACAATATCGCTGCCTGCTTCGAAGCCATCGAGGCGCGCAGCGCACAGCGTTTCGGCGGCGGGGCGGTGGTGGAAACGGGCGTCGCGCGGCCCTCGACCATCCGGCGGGCGCAGAAAGGCCAAATCGTGGAGGAGCTGCGAGCGGTGCGCTTGGCGAGTGCCCTGACACATGCCGAGTCCATCTATGGTGAGTTGGCCAAGGCTGCCGTCACCAAGGCCGTCGACGGTGCTCCCGCCGGGCGGACCGCCACCGGTGGCTAAGCCCGCTGCCGTGGCCTTGTCGCCACTGCGCCTCAAGCGGCGTTTGCTGCCGGCGCTCCTGTCGGCGAGTGTCATTCTGCCCTTGGGCCTGGCGCTGAACTACGCACTCAATGTGGTACTGGCGCGCCAGCTGCCGGTGGCAGATTACGGCCTGTTCGCCTATGTGCAATCCCTGGCGGGCATCCTCGCGCTGGTGGCGTCGCTGGGCTTTTCCACCAGCATGATGCGCCTGGTCGCCGCCTATCGCGCTCGAGGCGAAACGGCAGCGTTGCGCGGACTAATACGCGCCAGCCTGCGCCTGATCTCCGTAGCCGGCGCGGTGCTCGTCATCCTGTTGCTGGCAATGGGATGGGCCTTTCCGGGGCAGCGAAATGGCATGCTGTGGGCAGCACTGTTGCTCCTGCCGCTGACATGGGACGTCTGGCGTGAAAGCGCCATGCGCGGCCTGCACCGCACCAGCGCAGCCATTTTGCCCCGGCAGGTGCTATTACCGGGCTTGACGTTGGCAGTCGTGTTGGGGCTGGGCCTCCGCGATGCCAACGAGGTGCTGATTGGCTTCGTCCTCGTACTGCTGCTGGTGGAGCTGTCGGGGTTCTTGCAGTTGCGAAGCGCTCTCGGCTTTCCGAAGCAACTACTGCCCGTAACCAGGACCCGGGAGTGGCTGCACATCTCGCTGCCGATGGCGGGCAGCAATCTGGCCCGCTATGGAATGACGCGATGGGACGTCGTCGTGGTCGGCTTGTTCGTGGGGCTGGAAGCCTCTGGACCGTACGCCGCGGCGGCGCGTACTGCAGTGCTCGCCAGCTTGGTTCTGCGAGTAGTCAATCTGGTCATCGGCCCCGTTCTCGCGGAGCTTTATCACGCGGGTGACCCGCGCCGATTCCGAACGTTGGTGGCCGCCGCCGCCGCGGGTGCGGCCGCCGTCGGCTTGCCCTTGTACCTGCTGGTCATGCTGCGCCCCGAGTGGGTGCTGGGGCTGTTCGGGCCGGCCTACTCGGAAGCCGCCCTTCCGCTCCAGATTCTCGCAACCGGTCAATTTATCAACCTGATTACCGGGCCCGTGGGGCTGGCGCTTACCATGTCATCCCATGAAATGACCAACCTGCGCCTGGTGAGCATTGCGAGCGTAATCTCATTGGTTGGCTTGCTGCTCGTCGTGCCCCTCTATGGCGTCGTCGGCGCAGCCATTGTCACGACGTCGACTATAACGGCTCTCAGCTTCGCCACGGCGTGGCTTACGGGGCGCTATTTCTGGCAGCGGCGGAGCGAGGACTGAGATGAATCTGACCGCAGCCGCGCTTTTTCTCGTGCTGTTGACGGCCCCGTTCCAGTGGGTCGTCTTCTTTCAAATTGACGCTTTGTCCCTGAAGCCAATACACCTAGCGAGCGTTGCCGGAGCGGTCGCATTTGTTGTCAACTGGCGTTCGACTGTCCGACTGCTTTTCGCGAACCGGGCATTCGTGGTGTTTTCTGTGCTTTATACCCTGTATCTGTCCTGGCTATGGGTCGCGGTGACCTGGAGCGACGACGCGGCGGCTGGAGTAGTTTCGCAAATCAAGGACACTGGCGATTTCTTTTTATTTATGATCATTTCTGGACTTGCAGCCAAGCTGGCGGAACGAGGAAACCTGCAGTCCTTTGCAGGGATAACGTCAATCGTCGCATTGATGGCGTTTGCAGGATACATGACACTCAAGTTCTTTGCGCTTGGCTATAACGTATTCGTGGAATACGCCACCGCTATCGCTCGCGCGGACGTTTTAAAACTTCATCACTGGTTTTATCCAAGACTATTCAATTGCACATTCGATGGTGTCTGCGTGTCCACGGATGAAGGCAAGAAAACCAGTTTGCGAAATATGCTACTAGGGGCATTGTGCATCTATTTCGTGCTGATGGCCTGGTGGCGGGAGCGTCTTCGCGGATGGCAGCGCGTGTGCGCGAGTGCAGGAATCATCGCGGCGGCGTTTTTCATCGTTGTGAGCGTCAGCCGCTCGATGATACTAGTACTGCTTCTCACAATTGTGGGGACGACCATCATTCGAGGCCTGCAGCGCAGATCCCTTAGCGCGCGACATGTAATGGTGTGGGCCTCGCTGCTTGTCGTTGGGGCTACCGCGGTGTTCTCGGGCCAATTCGGCGGCGCCGCGTCTATCCTGGAAGAAAGGTTCGCAGCGATTGGCCGTGATGTCAGGATCGGCCAATATAACAATGCAATGACTAAAATCAATGAGGATGTTTTTTTCGGTAACGGCATCGGTACGGGGATTATTTCTGGCTCGGAAGAAATGAAGGTTCACAACGTCCTTCTCGCTTCCTGGCTCGAGGCCGGAATTATGGGCTTGGTACTGTCGTTTCTTTGGTATGGAGCCATTGTCTGGGGTGTGACCCGCCTTGCGCAGACCGCTCACAGCGGTACCCGTCCCGATATATCGCCATGGATCATTGCTTTGCCGGTGCTGCCTCTCCTCCGCGTGCTGGTAGAGGGGGGCGGGCGCATTAGCTTGGTTGAACTCATAGCGCTGGCGCTGTTCTTTGGCGCGACGTGCCGCGCGGCGGTCATGTCGCCGAGCGCATCTATGACGAATCGCGCCATCTGTTAGCGTTGCCGCATGTTGGTATCAGTTCTGGCGTGACGAAATGACATCAAGCAAAGTGCTTATAACGGGTGGTTTGGGCTTTGTGGGTACCAGTCTGGCGCCGCGCCTGTCGGCTAGGGGGCGAGTGGAAGTGCTCGACAATGGCACACGGTCATCACCAACCGGACAGGCGCAATTGTCCGCCAGGCCCAGGGCAGGGTACCGGCTGGCCGACCACCAGGGATGGCCCGGAACTGGGCACTGGCGAGGCAGGTTGTTGCGATGACACGCACTGAATGGCGCAGGATGATGATATGCATTAAGGGAATACTGGCGCTCGCCGCCTTCGTCGCCAGTTTCTCGGCGACCTCGGCGACATTAGCAACCGCTGCACCGTCCGATCCGGTTGGCGGAAAAGTGCCGTTCTGGCTTCGCTTGGGCGACAACCGCCAACTCGACGTGCAGGCCCGCGCCTTGCTCGCCGAGCGCGCGTCGGTGGTCGTCTTGCGCGCCAACCCCCAGCCGCCCCCCGACGACCTTCGCACTCTGGTTGAACGTCTGCATTCGGCGGCTCCGGGCGTCCCCGTACTTCGGTATTCCTGGGCCAGCCTCAGTGAACGCAAGAAACGCAAGCACCGTGATCCGATCATGGGCTGGCTTTCGAACGCGTCGGAGCTGCAACTGCGGGCGTCGAACGGCAAGCTCATGCCCGCGTTCGGCGACGTCACACAAGCCCAATACCGCCAACGCATGGCCGACGCCATCGCCAAGGCCGTAGAGCGCGCGGGCACCGACGGTGTCGCGGTGGATCTGGCCGTTCGCACGCCGACGTGGCGACCCCGCCAGTTGGCGCGGCGCTGCCAGACTGAAGCCGGTTTTTGCGCTCGCTATGGCGAGGGGATGGACGCGCTATTCGGGCAGATTCGAACCACATTGGGTGCCGGCCTCATCCTCTATAACGGCCTGTGGAACTTCGGCCCTGGCGGCGTCGACGACCAAGCCAAGCTGCTTCGCCACGCCGACGCCGCCATCGTCGAATACTTCGGCATGAACCCGGGCCAGCCCGATCATGCATTCAGCATCGACATTCTCCCCTATCTTCAGGCGATGAAAGCACTGCCAGGGGACAAGCGTCTGTTCGTCTATGGACGCGGATCGTGGCAGTACACCGACTACGAAAGCGACTACCAGTGGCAGCGCTACCTGTACGCGGCCTACCTGCTTGCGAGCCGAGCCAATACCGGCTTCAAGTACCACGCATCCTTCCAGGCTTTGGCCCACACCGGGCGTTCAGGCGGGCTCAACACCTATGCCGACTGGAAGCTGCCTCTAGGTTCGGCCACGAGCGACTACAGGCTGCGACACGGGATCTACTCGCGGCGTTTCGCTCGCGGGCTCGTTGTGGTGTCCCCGGACGACGGGAAGGGCGGTAGCTTCAAACTGGACAAACCCATGTACAGCCCGGAGGGCGAGCAGCGAGACGGCACGCTGACGCTGCCGCCGGGCACGGGCCTGATATTGCTGGATCGGCCACCGCAGTCACCGCCGGAAGGCCGCGCCGTCGCCTTGGAGCCACTCGGCGAGTGGCGCGCTGCGGAATGGACAGCAGCAAAAGACGGCACCCACTACCTGTCGCTCGCCAGCCTCGATGAGGACAGTATTGGCGAGCACGATCTGCTCCTCGATCACGAAAAATCACTCGATCCGTATCCCGCACTTCGCGTCAAACTGCGTGCGCGTAGCGCCGCCGCGCGCCTACTCGTGGTCGCCGAGGTCGATGACCCCAAGGGCCTGGCCCAACAAATTGTGCTGGTCAGCCGCGCGGAAGGAGATACCGCGCCTGTGGCGCCGACGGCATCACCTGGGTACCGAATGACGGCCGCCGCGCGCAAGCAAGGAAAAATCCCGCACATCGGCGGCCCGGTGCTGGGCCCGGTGCTGCAACCGGGAAAATGGCAGGAACTCACGCTCGACGCCCGAGCCCTTGACTTGGGCGGCTACAGCTTTCGCGGCTGGCGCTACGCCCGCCTCGCGGGGGCGATCGATGTCGCCGCGGTCAGTCTGCAGCGGGGTGGCCGGTGACGGATCTGCTGCCCCATTTCGTGATCATCGGCGCCCAGAAGTCGGGCGCGACCTACGTCCACGGCTTGTTACGGGCGCAGCCCGACGTCTACATGCATGCCGGCTGAAGTACGCTTTTTCGACGATCAGGAAGACGGCGAAATATGCGATTTTTTATCACCTCGACGATTGTGAATTGATGAGTATAGAAATCGGATTACGCAAATTTAGAACGCAGCTTCGGTATGAAATAAGAACAGTCGCTGCGGACTATACGTTTCCCTATTTGGCGATAGCATCGCGATTCGGGGCCGGCAAAAGAGGCTGTCTCCGGGTGAGTCGGGAGGCCAACCTAGTGATCGAAGCCTATCCGCGTAGCGCCAACACTTATGCTTATCACGCGTTTATGTTGGCAAATGAAGAATTAAAGGTTGCGCATCATCTGCATGCGCCGGCCCAGGTTATCGCTGGTATCCGGCTTGGAATTCCGACTCTCGTAACCATCCGGCGGGCTGAGGATGCCGTTTCCTCCTTCGTTCTCCGACACCCAGTGGTAGGCGTTAAGCAGGCGCTGCGAAGCTGGCTGCGGTTTCATCGAAGGATCGAGCCCGTTTGTGAATCGATAGTTATCGCAACATTTGATCAAGTAGTCAGTAATCTTGGCGACGTAACCCGAAAGATCAACGAGAAATTTAATACCCAATTTTGTCACTACGAAAAAACTGCGGCGAACGACGCCGAAGTGGCGCGGCGAATCATTGCCTCGGAGCCAATACTTGACGACATGGGAAGGCCGTCTGCAATGGCAATTGCGCTACCGCACGACGCTAGAGCGCCGGAAAAAACACAGATTCTCGCTGCGATTCGAGGTGAAACTCGACTATTGATGCAGTGTGACCAGATGTATGACCGATTATTAGTGAAAGCTGGCTGTCCCGCTTCAGGTCAACCTGGTAAAAAATATACTGGGCCCAAAAAAGACGATACTGCCTAGTACTCCGTTCCAGAAATATGCTTACACATCATGTCAATTCCAAGTCGAAGCGTTGCCATTGAAAGACGACGGGCTGCTCGTTCATTTCGGCGATTCCCTTGAGGATGCGTTGCTTC
>CBDDRG010000049.1:0-2594 GCA_965232975.1 uncultured bacterium | reverse complement strand
GCCATCACCGGCATGGCCTGTATCTACCCGGGAGCGGCCGACGTCGAGACCTACTGGGGCAATATCGTCGAGGGCCGCGACCTGGTGCGCGAAGTGCCCGCGGCGCGTTGGCGGGTGGATCAGTACTATCAGGCCGACGCGCATACGGACACCGGCGCGCTGCTGCCCGGCAAGACCCCCAGCAAGTGGGGTGGTTTCATCGATGACATCCCCTTTGATCCAGTCCGGTTCGGCATCCCGCCGCAGTCGCTGGCCGCCATCGAACCGGCGCAACTGCTGGCGCTCGAGGTCGCGCAGCAGGCGTTGAATGACGCCGGCTACGGCGAGCGCCAGTTCGACCGCGAGCGGACCGCGGTCATCTTCGGCGCCGAGGGCGGCATGGATCTGGCCACCCAGTACAACTTCCGCAACCTGTTCCCGCAGTACTGCGGCGAGTTGCCGGCGGCGCTCGACGCCGCGCTGCCCAGGCTGACCGAGGATTCCTTTCCCGGCGTGCTCGCCAACGTCATCGCCGGGCGCATCGCCAATCGCCTGGGACTCGGTGGCGTCAACTACTCGGTGGATGCCGCCTGCGCCAGTTCGCTGACCGCCATCGAGCTCGGCGTCAAGGAGCTGCGCACCGGCACCAGCGAGCTGGTGCTGGCCGGCGGCGCCGACTTCCACAACGGCATCGCCGACTTTCTGATGTTCGCCGCGGTCGGCGCGCTGTCGCCGAGCGGGCGCTGCCGCTCGTTTGACAGCGCCGCCGACGGCATCAGTCTCGGCGAGGGCGTCGGCGTCGTGGTGCTGAAACGCCTCAGCGACGCCGAGGCCGACGGCGACCGCATCTACGCGGTCATCGAGGCCGTCGCCGGGTCCAGCGACGGCCGCGGCCTGGGCCTGACGGCGCCCCGCGCAGAGGGCCAGAAGCGCGCGCTGGAGCGCACGTACTGGCAGGCCGGCGTGCTGCCGGCGGCGGTCGGGCTGGTCGAGGCCCATGGCACCGGCACCGTGGTCGGCGATCGCACCGAACTGCAAACCCTGACCGAGGTATACAACGCCGGCGGCGCGCTGCCCGGACAGGCCGGGCTCGGGTCGGTGAAAAGCCAGATCGGCCACACCAAGTGCGCGGCCGGCATCGCCGGCCTGATCAAGGTCGCCAAGGCGCTGCACCACCGGGTATTGCCGCCGACCCGCCATATCGCCGCCCCGAATAGCGGCTATCGCGCGGGGTCCAGTCCGTTCCTGTTGCAACTGTCGCCGCTGCCCTGGACGGCATCCCAGCCGCGCGCCGCGGTCAGCGCCTTCGGCTTCGGCGGCACCAATTTTCACGCGCTGTTGGCGGCCCATGCGGCGTCCGCGACTGGTCTCGGCGCCGACTGCCTGCCGGCGGAGCTGTTTGCGCTGCGCGGGGAGACGCGCGCCGACGCGCTGGCGCTGGCCCAGCGGCTCAGCAATTTCGTCGCCCAGGCGACCGCCACCGTGCCGCTGCGCGACTTGGCGGCAGCCGCCTGGCACGCCGGCAACGGCGCCGTCCAATGCAGCTTCGTCGCCGCGGACATGGCGACCCTCAGCCAGCACCTGGCGACGCTGGTGAGCGGGGCCGAGGGCGCGGGCCTCCACTGTCGCCCCGACACCGCCGCCGGCAAGGTCGCCTATCTGTTCCCCGGTCAGGGCAGCCAGTACCCCGGCATGTTGCGCGATCTGTTCGTGTACTTTCCGGCACTGCACGCGATTTTGAATGCGGGCCGCGAATATCAGGACATCATCTTTCCACCTACAGCCTACGGGGAGACGACCCAGCGCCAGCAGCGCCTGCGGCTGACCGATACCCGCAATGCGCAGCCGGCGCTGGCGCTGGTCGAAATGGCGATATTTGACTGGCTGACCAGCTTCGGCCTGCACCCGGACATGGCCGCCGGCCACAGCTTTGGGGAGCTGGCGGCACTGGCATCCGCCGGCGCCTTCGACACCGCGACGCTGATCCGACTCGCCCGCGCCCGCGCCGACGCCATGCTCGCCGCCGCCGGCGCGGACAAGGGCGCGATGGTCGCCGTCGCGCTCGGAGCCCCGCGCCTGCACGAGCTGCTCGCCGCCGCGCCCGGGGGATCGGCCACCGTGGTGCTCGCCAACCACAACAGCCCGGCGCAAACGGTGATCTCCGGCCCGACCGCAGACATCGATGCCGCCTGTGCCCAACTCACTGCCAACGCGGTGGCCTGGAAGCGCCTCGACACCGCCTGCGCCTTTCACTCCCAGGTGGTCGCCCGCGCCGAGGCGCTGTTGGCGGACGAACTCGCCACCATCGACATCGGCCCGTTGAAATGGCCGGTTTATGCCAATATCTCCGCGCAGCCCCACATCGATGACCCCGCACAGATTCGCGCCGGCCTCGCCCGCCACGTGGTCAGCCCGGTGCGCTTCGTCGCCGAAATCGAACGCATGTATCAGGACGGCGCGCGGGTGTTCGTCGAGATCGGGCCGCGCCGCATTCTCTGCGGCCTGGTCGAGCGCATTCTCGCCGACCGCGCCAATCCCCACGACCGCCACCGCACCATCGCCATCGATCCCGAGATCAAGGGCCTGGCCGGCACCCTGGATGCGCTCGCGCAACT
>CBDDRG010000048.1:0-6129 GCA_965232975.1 uncultured bacterium | reverse complement strand
CACTGGGTGCGCGACAAGCAGGCGCTGACGCTGGAAGAGGCGGTCCGCATGCTGACGCTGGAACCGGGCACCGCCTGGGGCTTCCACGACCGCGGCCTGCTGCGCGTCGGCTTTGCGGCGGACGTCATCGTGTTCGATCCCGAGACCATCGAGCCGCTGATGCCCGAGGTGCGTCACGACCTGCCCGCCGGCGCGCGCCGGCTGGTGCAAAAGGCAAAAGGCATTTCCACCACCATCGTCAATGGCCAAATCCTGATGCGCGATGGCGAACATACTGGCATCTACCCAGGCCAGCTTCTGCGCGGACCGCTTGCCGCGCGCTAAAGCCAGCTAATCCTAGCGTGGCTGCCAATTGTCGGCGCCGGGTCATCCCGGCGCCGATTCTTTTTCAGCTATTCAGCCCGCCGAGGATCTGTTGCGGGCCGTGTTCAATCTTGGCTGCCGATGGCGCGTCGCCGGCGCGGGCGTTGGCTGGCCTTTGCCTTGCGCCGCTCCGGAAGCGCGGCGCATAATCGGGCGGCACCACTAAAATGCATCGTCCACAATAAAGTGCTTTGTCCAGAGGTTTCGTCAAAAGCGCATTGCCGGAGTCCACCCCGGAGTCCATCCCCGGAGCCCGTCCCTGGAAGAGTCCGCTGCCCGCACCGACGATTCAACACAACATCAGGGCACTTGCCGTGTGCCTCGGCAAGAGCCAACGATCTGCTAGCAGGAGGTTGCCATGGCCTATCAAAGACCCCAGTTCAAAGCCCAATACGAAAACTTCATCGGTGGCCAATGGGTGCCGCCGGTCGATGGCAAGTACTTTGAAGACACCTCGCCCATCGATGGCAAGTTGGTGGCGCGCATCCCGCAGTCCAATGCCAAGGATATCGATCTCGCGGTAAAAGCTGCCTGGCGGGCTGCGCCGGCCTGGGGCAAAACGCCGGCCGCGGTGCGCAGCGCGCTGCTGTTCAAGATCGCCGATTGCATCGAGCGGAACATCGAGGAGCTGGCGGTCGTCGAAACCTGCGACAACGGCAAGGGCGTCCGCGAAACCCTGGGCGCCGATCTGCCGCTCGCCATCGATCAGTTTCGCTATTTCGCCGGCGTCATCCGCGCCGAGTCCGGCAGCGTCACCGACATAGACGCCGATACCGTCTCGATGGAAATCCACGAACCCCTGGGCGTGGTCGGCCAGATCATCCCTTGGAACTTCCCGTTGCTGATGGCGGCCTGGAAGATCGCGCCCGCCATCGCCGCCGGCAACTGCGTGGTGCTGAAACCGGCTGAACAAACGCCGGTGTCGATTCTGGTGCTGATGGAAAAACTTGCCGATATCTTGCCGCCCGGCGTGCTCAACGTCGTCAACGGCTTCGGCCCCGAGGCCGGCAAGCCGCTGGCCGCGCACCCCGACATCAAAAAGGTCGCGTTCACCGGTGAAACCACGACCGGCCGGCTGATTCTGCAATATGCGTCCGAGAATATCATCCCGGTGTCGCTGGAGCTGGGCGGCAAGTCGCCCAACATCTTCCTCGAAAGCGTCATGGCCAACGACGACGAATTCCTCGACAAGGCGGTCGAAGGGCTGGTCATGTTCGCGCTCAACCAGGGCCAGGTGTGCACCTGTCCGTCGCGGGCGCTGGTGCAGGAGAGCATCTATGAGCGCTTCATGGCGAAATGCCTGCCGCGCATTGCCGCCATCAAGATGGGCGACCCCTACGAACTGAGCACGATGATGGGTGCGCAGGCGTCCAACGACCAGTTCGAGAAGATCATGAACTACATCCACATTGGCAAGCAGGAGGGTGCGCAGTTGCTGTGCGGTGGCGACGTCTACCACAACGCCAAATACCCCGGTGGCGTCTACGTGCAGCCCACCGTGTTCAAGGGCAACAACAAGATGCGCATTTTCCAGGAGGAGATCTTTGGCCCGGTGCTGAGCGTGACGACATTCAAGGACGAAGACGAAGCCCTGGCAATCGCCAACGACACGCTTTACGGTCTCGGCTCCGCCGTGTGGACGCGCGACATGCACCAGGTGCAGAAGTTTGTGCAGGGCATTCAGGCCGGTCGGGTGTGGGTCAACTGCTACCACGTCTATCCGTCCGGGGCGTCCTTCGGCGGGTACAAGAAATCCGGCATCGGCCGCGAAAACCACCATATGATGCTGGAGCACTACCGCAACACCAAGAACGTGCTGATCTCCTACAACAAGAACAAGATGGGCTTCTTTTAAGCGCACGAAATCAGCCTGGATCAGCGCCGGAGGTCGCCGCAGCTGTGTACGAAAGGGTCAGTGTCACCGATGCCGCCAAGGCGGTCATCGACCGGTTGCGGGCGGAGCACGGGCCGCTGCTCTTTCACCAGAGCGGCGGTTGTTGCGACGGCTCCGCGCCCATGTGCCTCGCGGTCTCCGATTTTCGCGTCGGCAGCCGCGATGTCTGCCTCGGCGAAATTCACGGCTGCCGGTTTTACATGGCGCCGGATCAGTTCGACTACTACCGCAACTCCCACACCAACATCGACGTGGTACCGGGGCGGGGAGCCAGCTTCTCGCTGGAAATCCCGCTCGGCGTGCGCTTTCTGATGCGCTCGCGGCTGTTTACCGACGCCGAGCTCGCCGACCTACGTCCGGCGGCCACGGCCTGAGCTGGCGGACTATCCTTACCCTGAAAGCCCTGGCTTTTGGCCGGGGTTTTTTGGATCTGTTCAATATCTTCGAAGCAAGAGCGCCAACAAGGCGAGGTTGAGTCTTTGTCGGCTGGAGTTGAGAAGCTTGTCGGCTGGAGTTAAAAAGCCGCTCGGCGTTTTTCCAGAGCCTTGCGCCGTTTGATCCCTGGTACCTTCTTGCCGGCATCGCAGCCTTTACGGCAGGTGCAGCCGGTGTTTTTCACACTGTGCGCGGCGCGCTGTGTTACAGCCCGCGCGCAATCACTTCCAGCATCACCTCGCTGGTGCCGCCGTAGATACGGGCGACGCGGGCGTCGGCGTACATGCGCGAAATCAGGTATTCGTCCATGTAGCCGTAACCGCCGTGCAGCTGCAGGCAGCTATCGACGACCTCCTGCAGAATCTCGGACGTCCACCATTTGCACATCGCGGCCGTGCTGTTGTCCAGCGTGCCGGCGACCACCTGCTCGACGCAGCGATCGACAAACACGCGCGCAATGCGGGTCTGGGCCTGCGCCTGAGCGAGCTTGAAGCGGGTGTTCTGCAATTCGAACAGCGGTTTGCCAAAGGCCTGGCGGTTCTTGACGTAGTCCACCGTGGCGGCTATCGAACCCTCCATCATCGCGACCGATTGCACGCCGATGGTGGTGCGCTCGTAGGGCAGGTCGGCCATCAGTTGCTGGAAGCCGCGCCCTTCTTCGCCGCCCAGCAAATGGCTGGCGGGCACGCGGACATTGTCGAAGAACAGCTCGCAGGTATCCTGCGCGTGCTGGCCCATTTTCAGCAGCGGGCTGCCGACCTTGAAGCCGGGCAGATTCTTGGTTTCCAGCATGAAGATCGACAGACCACGGCCGCCGCCGCGCGGCCCGGTGCGCGCGACCAGCGCCAGCAGTTCGCACAGATGGCCATTGGTGATGAAGATTTTGCTGCCATTGATGACGTAGTGGTCGCCGTCGCGCTCCGCGCGCGTGCTCACCGCCTGCAGATCGGAGCCCGCATTGGGCTCGGTCATCGCGATCGCGCCGATCAGTTGCCCCGCGGCCATCTGCGGCAGCCAGCGCTGTTTTTGTGCTTCGGTACCATGGTTGAGCAGATAGTGGGCGGTGATGCTGTGCACGCCCTGGCCCATGCCGGTCAGGCCGCGCCGCCACTGCTCCTCGAAAAATACCGTCTCATAGCGAAAGTCGGCGCCCGTGCCCCCGTACTCGGTCGGAATGTCGGTGCACAAAAAGCCGTGGGCCCCGGCCTTGCGCCAGATGTCGCGGTCGATATGGTGCTGCTCCCGCCATTTGGCGTAGCGCGGCTCCATCTCGGTTTCGACAAAGCGGCTGACCGCGGCGCGGAACAGGTCGAGTTCGGCGTCCATCCAGCAGGCGCGTGCGGTGGTTGGGTGGTCAGACATCGGGGGTCTCCGGCAGAGCTACCACGGCTTCGCCGGTGAGTTTGACATCCCCACGCTGGTCGGTAGCGGTCAGTTTTATGCGCAGGCGGTGCTCGCCGTCGGCGGTTGTTTTGTCGACGATGTGGCCGCTGCAGGTGATCTGGTCGCCCACATGCACCAGAGCGCCAAACTTGACCTCAAAGCTGCGTAGGCAGGACTGGGGCAGCCAGTTGGTCAGCATTTGCCCGACATAGGCCATGCTCAGCATGCCGTGAGCGAAGACGTCATCCACGCCGGCGGCCTTGGCGAAATCGCTATCGACGTGAATCGGATTGTGGTCGTTGGAGGCCCCGCAAAAGTATGCCAGCGTGGTGCGGGTAATCGGCGGTTTGGTCAGCGCTGGTAACTTGTCGCCAATTGCCGCGCGCGCAACTTCGAAACGGGTGGCAGTCATCGGCACTTACTTTTTTACCATTACACGTTCGATGATGGTCTGTCTGAATTTGATGGCGACCAGACCGTCCTGATTGGTGGCGACCGAGTCCTCGATGAGAACCTGGAGCGCGCCGCCCTTGCGTTCATAAATGCTGGTGATGGTGCTGACAATCTCAATACGGTCGCCGGCGCAGATGGGCTCGAAGTATTCAAAGCGCTGCTGGGCGTGGAGGATACACGCGACGTCCATGCCCATGGCGGTGAACTTGGCGAAGGGGTCGGGCACTGCGCAGCTCAGCGTGCAGGCGTAGGTGGGTGGCGCAAGGATGGAGCGATAACCAGCGGCCTTGGCCGCGTCTTCGTCGAAATAGATCGGGTTGGTTTCGCCAACCGCCTTGGCGAAAAATCTCAGTTGCCACCTTTCAACGTCCACCGAGATGGGGGGGAAGACTTTGCCGATATAGGCCTTGTCGATCATTTAAGGCGCCTGATTCCGAACTGCCATGGGTGGATGCCGACCGGCCATTATTATGAGGTATGGCGGCTGGCGACGAACCCCGACTTGCGGATTCAAAAGCCCTCGACCCGTTTGCGGGTTGAGGCTACACAGAGGCGAATACCCCTGTCAAACCTTGGCGATTCATGTGTCGTCGGCTGTTGCCCCCCGCTTATCGCCGCTACACTGGCCGCTATTCCAAATCCAGTGCGCTATCGCGGCGGCGGCTCTTTTTCGTCGCCGAATTGTCACTTTACAACCAGTAACAAGGGGAGTTGAGCAATGCGCTATCGCAGGCTGGGCGACACAGATATCGACGTCAGCGCCATTTGCCTGGGCACCATGACCTGGGGCGAACAGAACAACATCGACGACGCGCTCGCGCAGCTCGATTACGCGGTTGCGGCCGGCGTCAATTTTGTCGACGCGGCCGAGATGTACCCGGTGCCGCCCCGCGCCGAGACTCAAGGTCGCACTGAGACCTGTATTGGCGAATGGTTCGCCCGTCGCAAGCAGCGCGGCCGAGTGATTCTGGCGACCAAGGTGTCCGGGCGGTCGGACGCCAACGGCGACTGGCGGCATATCCGCGGCGGCCCGCGGCTGAGCCGCGACCATATTCACCGCGCGGTGCGCGATTCGCTACAGCGTCTGCAAACCGACTATATCGACCTGTACCAGGTGCACTGGCCCGAGCGGGTCACCAATTTCTTCGGGCAACTGGGCTACCGCCACCGCTCCGATACCGATCTGGTGCCCATCGAGGAAACCCTGGGCGCGCTGGACGAGCTGGTGAAGGAGGGCCTGGTGCGCTATATCGGCGTGTCCAACGAAACCCCCTGGGGGCTGATGGAGTATCTGCGCCACGCGCGGGAGCGCAAGCTGGCGCGCGTGGTCAGCATCCAGAATCCCTACAGCCTGCTCAACCGCAGCTTCGAAATCGGCCTCGCGGAAATGGCGATTCGCGAGTGCGTCGGCCTGCTCGCCTATTCGCCGTTGGCGATGGGCAGGCTGACCGGCAAGTACGTCGGCGGCGCGCGGCCGGCCAATGCGCGGCTGACATTGTTCCAGCGCTTTCAGCGCTATTCGGGCGCCGAGGCGATCGCCGCCTCCGAGGCCTATGTCGCCCTCGCGCGGCGGTTTGATCTCGATCCGGCGACGCTGGCGG
>CBDDRG010000047.1:0-9326 GCA_965232975.1 uncultured bacterium | reverse complement strand
GGGAATATCCGGCACAACAAACAGCTCAATCGTTTCACCTTGCGCGGACAGAAGAAGGTCGATGCGCAGTGGAAGCTGTATTGCCTGGTGCATAACATCGAGAAGCTAGCGCATCACGGGATTGCGCCGTAGCAAAAAGGGAAAATAGAACCTGAAATCCAGTCAAGCGGGTGTGGGCTTGATCGGGACCGCTCGCCAAAACGACAAGCCAAGAGATGAATTAAAAACGGCATGGAACAATCCACGCCATTTTTTGTGCCGAAGATTCGGCGGAAAAGGGGTTTTTCTACAGCCTCAACGCCCCACTTCACCCGCGGCCCTGACGATGCGAAGCGGCGGCAGGGGCGTCGGGTGGAAGTGATGGTTGGGCGACACTGGCCCCTTACCGAGATGCCTGTGGGAAGCCGGAGTTCCAAACGCTCGTTGCATCTGGTTCACTCAGCACAGTAGCGCTTATCTTCTGACTACCAGCAGCGCCGATCTTGATGCGATACCCCTCAATAGAGACCTCGCCCACTGATGCATCAAACGTAGTTTGTTGTGCCGCCCGTAGCTGACCATCAACGCTCTTGCGTGAAGATACAGCTAACCCGACACCATCAAATGAATTCAGTATGATGACATCACCGATGCCGGCACTGTCGACTGGGGCTGCAGCGGATGTAGCTGGAATATCCGGGTTGGCTGTATAGGTGCCTGCTACCAACGTACTGTTACCGTTGTTTTTATAAAATACTGAAACCTTGTCGCAGAGCTGCCCTTTGTCATTGATGAAGACAAAGCTTACTGATGAGTTGTCAGAAAAGCTGACAAAATCAAGTGATCCCATTGCGGTGCGAACCTGCCCCGCAGGCATAGAGACGCCTGCTTTAAAGCGATAAGTTGAAGACAGCACCCAACTTGGTTTGTAGACGACATCTTGAGCGAACTGATAGCTCTTGTCTTGACGAGACACTTGCCGACGTATCAGTGGCTCCCCAGGGGAAACCACAAATGGAACCCCAAGCTGATAATTTTTGAACTTCTCGACGACTTGTGCCGCTGGACCGACAGGCCCAAAGGGCTTGTGAGCCTTCATTATGTCTTTGTTGCATTCGACCGCAAATACTGCCTCAGAGAAGAAGAGAAGACTCGAAGCAGCAATTACAGAGGAGCACAACCAACGATGTTTATTCATCGCATTTCTCCCAAAATGAACGGAAATTGATTTGTCGCCCAACGCCAGACCTCGGCCCCGTACATCTCCTGCAGGGTAAGCGGTAACACGTCGGCGTCGTTGCTTACGCGCCGAGCCTATGCAAGTCCGAGCGCAGCGGATGGGCGGCGAAGTGTTGCTTCCACAGCCGCGGCGAGAGTTCGGCGACACGCGCTGCCGGATGCTGGCCGACACGCTGGAGGACGTCGACCAGGTACGTGTACGGATCGACGCCGTGCAGGCGGCAGGTGACGATCAGGCTCTGCATCACGCCGACGTGGCGCGCCCCGACTTCGGTCCAGCAGAACAGCCACGCCTTTCTTCCCATCGGAATCGCGCGCAGCGCGCGTTCCAGATGATTGGTGTCGACCGGCACGTCCGCATCGGTCAGGAAAACCTCCAGGCCGGCGCGACGCTCTCTGGTCTAGCCCAGCGCCTTGGTCATCGGGTTGGCCGGCAACGGACCCCGGCACTCGATCTGCTCGTCGGCCCAGTTGAAGAACTCCTCGACGATCGGCTTGCTGTGGGTCAGCCGATGCAGGCGCTTGGCTTCGCCCTTGAGCTTCTTCTCGCGAATCTGTTCTTCGACGGCGTAGAGCGCAGCAATGCGCTGGAGACCTTCTTCGGCAATCCGGGGCTCGATGTTCTTCGCGTCGAAGACCTCGCGCCGGGCATGGGCCCAACACTGCGCGTGGGTCAGTCCCAGCTTCTTGGCGTAGCTGCCGTAGGCGCCGTAGCCGTCGCTGAGCAACACCGCGCCTTCGGCCGCGGTCAGGCCCAGCGCCTGCTGCACATGCTCGTGGCGGCGCGACTCGAAGAAGGGGAAGCACACCTCGTCGTGCTCGCCGTAGACCGGCCAGAAGTATGCGGCCTTCATCTTGCCGGGTCCGTCGCGTCCGGCCTTGATCGGCGCTGCCCGGGCGCTGCGCCAGGCGGAAGCTGGTCTTCTCGCCGATCACCGTGTAGGCGTCTGGCGGCAGCTGCTCGGCTTCCGGATTGGGCAGGGTGATGGTCTCGACCGGAACCTTCGTCGCGTCGAAGAACGGGACGCTCTGCGCGTCCTGCGCCAGGTCCGACTTGGCCACCTTGCGCGTGTGCGCCGGCACGCTCTGCCGTTCTTCCGGGATCGCCTCCGGCAGCGGCAGCGCTTCGCCCAGATGCAGCTGGTAGGGATTGGCCTCGGACACGAAGCGCTCGGACTTGGCGCCGAACAGCTGGCGCTTGAACCAGTCGAGCTGGTGTTTCAGGGCCTCGATCATGGCCGCTTGGGAACGCAGCAGATCGGCGACTTGCACGGGACTCAGTGCGGCCACTTCGGCAGCGCTGGGAGGGCGTGTCAGGACCGCGTTGGGCATGGCGCAAGTCTACTGCACGCCGACGCGTTCTCCGACGCATGCGACCGGACTTTTTGCAGATCGATAACGCTTCCTGCGCCGCCCCGGCTCGATGCCTTCCAGCAGCAGCTTCAACTCCGTCCAGTCCATCTGGCGATCGCGCATCAAGCGCCAGTCCGACACCAGCCGTCCTTGCTCCAGGCGCTTGGCCCACACACAGAATCCGGTGCGATCCCAGTACAGCACCTTGGTCTGCGTGCCGCGCCGGTTGATGAAGCAAAAAAGCGAACCCGGCGACATCGGGTCCTGCCGCAGGGCGTTGCGCACCAGCGCGTACAGACCGTCGAACGACTTGCGCATGTCCGTGGGCTGCCCGTACACCCACACGCGCACACCACCTTCGGGGAAGAACATCAGCCACGCCGCACTCGCAGGATCACGCCGCCGCCCAGGTTCACTTCGATCGTCAGCGCGCCGCCGCCACTCAATGCGCCCAGATCGAGAAAGCGGCGCGGGGCCGCTTCGCGCTGCGCATCGTCGCCGCGCCCTGCCTGCCAGCGCCGCAGCGTCGCCACGCTGATCGACTCCGACCGGCAGAACGCGCCCACGCCCGCGCCGCTCGCCGCAAACCGCGCCAGCACCGCACGCCGCTCCGTCGCGCTGTGCCGCCGCCGTCCATCCGTACCCGTCACCATCTGCATGCTCCCGTGTCGTCAAACTTCGGAAGCCATTCTCTGCGCATCAGGTGCGCGCAAACAGAATGCCGCGGAGTTACCGCTTACCCTGCAGGTGGGCCTGAATCTCGCGCACCGTCATACCGCGGGCGTACAGGGACAGAATCGTGTCGTCGAAACCCGCCCAGCGGGTTTGGTGCTTGGGCGGCCGATGACGGCGCAGTTCCTGCACCACACACACGCCCACCGGTCCGCTGCCAATGACCACCACCGGCGTTCCGATCGCGTCAACTGGCGCGGTGAGGTCGTGAACGATTGGTAGCGATGCGATCAACGCCGATATTGGCTTGCCTTGCAAACAAGAAACGGCGTCTCGAGCACTGCCGATCAGGCGATGCTCAAGGACGCCGTTGTCCAGAACAGGTCAGCACCAGCTTTGGCGCTGCTGCATAAAGCTAGGCAAGAGCTATGCCACGATGATTCTGCGGCGGGGAAAGACTACTTTTTGTGCGCCGGTTCGCACTCGGCAACGCTATCTTGTTGACTAGTAGCCGTTTTGTTGTCGAGTCCAAGAAGGCGGCTACTAACGCGGGCGACAAATCCCGCAAGAGCCCAGAAGCCCATTGCTTACCGTATCGCATCGATCTGGTGCTCCCCGATGCCGCCGACCCGATAACAACGTGATCGAGGCCAGTAAAGTGCCCGGCAACTTGCTGCGCCGAATGGGCCGCTGAAGCCCTGCCGCAGGGCTTCGCCGCTTTTGCCCTGCGCGCCGCCCACGTCCGGGAGCGCGTCAACCAGGAAATCGAACGAACCCGCGTCGCCACGCTGTCCCCAGCGAGATCTCCTGCGCGCGGCTCGCCATCGCCATCGCCATGGAGATCTCCGAGGAGTGGGTCACCGGGAGCGTCAACCTCAACATGAGCGAGGACGAATAACCCGCGCTAAGAGGATGGAAATTACCGAAAAAAGGGGGGCGCTTTATCTCGGCAAGTGTCGCACTTCATGTTTGAGGGTGGGATTGTAAATAACAATCGTTATTATTAGTATTACCATATTAGGCGCGTAGCCGGGGCGGGTCGACGCCCGCGGGGAAGGCCTGCGGGTCGATCGCCACGGCGACAGGGACTTGAGGTGTCGGGAGAAGCCATGCTGCAAACCAATCCTCTCAAACAGAAAATGGCCACCGGGCACGCTGTTCTCGGGCTACTCAACTCGGTGCCCAGCCCCTGGCTGGTGGAGATGATGGGATACGCGGGGTATGACTTTGTCATCCTCGACACCGAGCACCTCGCCGTGAACCCGGAGACCATCGAGCACCTGGTGCGCGCGGCGGAAGGCGCTGGCCTGGTGCCGCTGATTCGCGTATCGGCCTGTGTACCCGATGCCATCACCCGGGCCCTGGACACCGGCGCGCTGGGAGTGGTGGTGCCGCGGATCAACAGTCCCGAGCAGGCGCGGCAGGCCGTGCGCGCCAGCCGCTATTACCCCCTGGGCGAGCGCGGTATCACCGGTGGGCGCACCACGGGCTTCGGCACCCTGGATCTACCCTCCTATATGGAGCGCGCCAACCGGGAGATCCTGGTGGTGGTGATGATCGAGGATCGCGAGGGCGTGGACCGGATCGACGAGATTCTCGCCGTGCCCGGCATCGACTGGGTCCTGGAAGGCGCCCTCGATATGGCGCAGTCCTACGGCCTACCCGGCCAACCTCAGCACCCGGATGTGCAGGCGGCTCTGGCGCGTGTCGCCGCGGCCTGTCGGCGCCACGGCCGCGAATTTTGCGCGCTGCCGCGCGTCCCGGAGCAGGCCGTCAAATGGCGGCAACAAGGGGTCAGGGCCATGCTGCTGGGCGAAGACCGCGGTCTCCTGTTTCGGCAGCTCAAGGCCCATCGCCTACAAATTCTGACTTCCAGCGGGGGCTGAGCCCCTAGCAAGAGGCCTGCCGCGCCCGCGCCAGCGCGCGCGCGGGGCCTGAATGACCAGTGTCCGTTTTGATAGTTGAGCCAGGGGGAGATCGACAATGTCCGGCAATTACCGCAAGCGGGCGGCACATGCGGCCCTGGCCTGGGTGCGTTTCACCAGCTACGGCCTCGGCGCCTGGCTGTTCGCCGTCGGCGGCGCGCTGGCCGCGCAGGCCGTCGCGGACGAAACCGCGAATCCGGAACCGGCGGCGAGCGCTCAGACGCCGTCGGCGATCAGCCCCGCGGCCACGACCCCGGCGCCTGGCACCCCCGCGACGGAGCCGGCGGACTCGCCCCTGGTAACTGTGGTGGTCTACTCGCAATGGCTGGGCCCGGCCACCAAGGCGGCCGAGCGTCGCTATGCCGGCGCGCGCACCCTGGTCGAGGGCGAGGTCCTGCACGAACGCGGCGCGCTGAATCTGGAAGATGCGCTGCGCACCACCCCGGGGGTGCAGGTACTGGACGAAACCGGCACCGGCGTTCTGCCCAATATCGGGGTGCGCGGCCTCAATCCCCTGCGCAGCGAGCGCCTGCAACTGCTGGTCGATGGCTACCCCATCGCCATCGGCCCCTATAGCAATGTCGGCGTATCCCTGTTTCCGGTCACGCTGCCATCCCTGCAGGCGGTGGACGTGGTGCGCGGCGGCGCGGCGGTGCACTACGGCCCCAACAATGTCGGCGGGGTCCTGAATCTGGTGACCTGGCCCATTCCCGCGAAGACCGTGCAGACGCTGCGGCAGCGGCTGATCCTGGCGGAAGCAACCGGCAATGTGCTGACCGATACCTATTACCGCATCGGCGGCCCGGCGAATGAGGACCTCGACCTGCAGCTCCAGGTCAATGTGCTGCGGGGAGATGGCGCGCGCGCCCATTCCGACACCGAGGTCAACAATCTCATCCTGGACGGCAACTACCTGATCAACGACCGCAACGAGGTCACGGCCCGGCTGCAATACTATGACGTCGACGCGGAACTGCCGGGTGCGCTCAGTCCGAGCGCGTACTCGCGGGACCCCAGCCGGTCGCAGCGGCCACAGGACGCTTTCGACGCGGACATGTGGCGCGGGACTTTCACCTGGACCTTTCTGCCCAGCGACAACAGCGAGTTCGAGTGGCGCAATTTCGCGCACGACGCCGACCGCACCTTCTTCTTCGGGCAATCCGGCCCCGCCTTTGCGATGGATGCCGGCCTTCCCGCCACCGATGTCTCGGACTCGCCGCGCGTCTTCCGGGTGTTCGGCACCGAGCCGCGGGTGACCCTGCGCGCAGGCGCGCACAGCCTGATCCTGGGTGCTCGCTATGTGAACGAGGATGTCGCGTTCGACGTCAATCGCACCAACCTCGATACCGGCGCGAGAACCCGCGTGCGCGACTGGGCGCTCGACACCGACGCCGTCGCGGTCTACCTGAGCGACACCCTGAGCCTGTTCGACCGACGTCTGCGCATCACCCCGGGCGTGCGCTACGAAGATGTGCGCATGGATTTCACCGACAAGCTGGCGGCCGGCGGCACCGAGGACAACCACGCCCGCGCCTGGCTGCCCGGTCTGACGATAGGCTACCAGGCCACGGAACGGCTGTTTCTGTTCACCAATGCCCAGCGCTCGCTGGTCCCGGTCCAGATCGCCCAGGCGGTCAAAAAGACCGATGTGGCCAACGAGACGGCCTGGAACTACGAAGTCGGGGCGCGCCTGCAAGCCACGCCCCGCCTGCACCACTCGGTCGCGCTGTTCCGTATCGACTATGAGGACCAGATCCAGTTCGACAAGACGGCCGACCGCTTCGAGAACCTGGGCGAGACGCGCCACCAGGGCATCGAGCTCGACAGCCACTGGCAGGCGACGACACAACTCGACTTTCGCCTCGGCTACGCCTATCTGGACACGGCGCAGCGCAACGGCGCGAACGCGGGCCGGCACCTGCCCAATGCGCCGCGCCACCATCTGAGCCTGGCGGCCGGTTACCGCTACCAGCAGTGGTACGCCAGCCTGACCGGACTCCACGTCAGCGAAAGCTTCTCCGACGCCGCGAACACGGAACTGGAAACGCCCAACGGCAGCGCCGGCAGGTTGCCGGAATACACCCTGATCAACCTGAGCCTGGGGCGGGACTTCGCGCTCGCCGCGGCACGTCGGCTGCACCTGGGCTTCGCGATCAACAATCTCGCCGACGAGGACTATTACTTCCGCGGCGTGGACGTGAGCCCGATCGGCCGCATACCGGCCCCCGGCCGCTCCTACATCCTGACCGCCCAGCTGGATTTTTAAGCCGCCCGGCGCCGCTGGGCCAGGTCGCGGGCTGAACTTCATCCTCGCGGCCAATCGGGAGATGAACATGAAGCGACCGCTGGCGATCCTGACCCATGTCGGCACCGAATCCATCCACCGCGGCTTTTTACCGGCGGCGAGAGCCCTGGATCTGCCCGTGATCCTGCTCACCGATCAGCCGGAGGAGCACCACCGCCATTTCAGCCGGCCGGCACTGCCGGCTTATCCGGACGAGATCCTCGGCTGCGATGTGTTCAATCCCCAGGCGGTCATCGACCTGCTGGAGCAGCGCGGACGGCCGCGGGCGATATTCTCGAACAGCGATCATCTGCAAACTGCGACCGCGATCGTCGCCGACTATTTTTCTCTGCCCGGCAAGGATTGGCGGGTCTGCCATCGCGCCAAGAACAAGGCCGCCATGCGCGCCTGGTCGCGGCACTGCGGGGTGGCCGCGCCCTGGTTCCGGGAACTGGCCGATCCCGCGGCGCTGCAGGCCGCACTCGCGGAGGCTCCCTTTCCGGCCGTGGTCAAGCCGCGCGAGGGCGTCGCCAGCCGGGATGTGGAGCTGGTGCGGGATGCCCGGGAGCTGCGTGCCTACGGCGAGCGGTTCTGGCGGCGTCAGCCGGGGCAGCCGCTGCTGCTGGAAGCCTATTTGGAGGGCCCGCTCCAGACCCTCGAAACCCTGGGCGATGGCGAGGGCCTCAGCGTGCTCGGTGGCTTCCGCGTGGAGCTGTCGCCGCCGCCCCATTTCGTCGAGCTGCGCGCGACCTGGGTGCCTCGGCCCGAATCCGGGCTGGGCGCGGAGATGGCCCGCCAGCTGCGCGCCTTCGGCGTGGGGTTCGGTGCCTGCCACAGCGAGTTCGTGCTGACCGCCGCGGGTCCGCGGCTGATCGAGATCAACTACCGCAGCGTCGGCGACGGCCGCGATCTGCTGCTGAACCGCACGCTCGGCTTCCCGCTGTTCGAGACCATCCTGCGCCTGCATCTGGGCGAGCGCCTGCCGACGCTGACTCCCAGCCTCCGCCATGCGCTGATCGAGTATCTGGTCGCCCCGCGCGGCGGCGAAGTGCGGCGGGCGCCCGCGGCCTGCGGCGAGCGCCTGCCGGGCGGAGAGCTACGCTTCGAGCCCCTGCGCGTGACCGGCGAGCGCTTCGAGCTCAGCCACTCCAACAAGGACTACCTGGGCGTCATCGAGGCCGTCGGCGAGGACCCGGCGCCGCTGCGCGCGCGCGTCGCCCAGCTCGCGCAGCGGCTGCTGCCGGCCTGGGAGATCAGATGACCGCCATCGAACCGCCGCCGAGCGCGGCCGATACCCGCTACCTCCAGCAACGGCTGCTCGATGCGCTGTTGCGGGAAGACGTGCAGGGCCTGGTGTCGCGGTCGCGACGGCTGGCCTGGGCCGCGGCGCCGCTGGGGCAACCGGCGCAACCGCCGCAGGCCGACGCCTGCTGGCTGTGCCGGGAGCTGGCGCCCGGCCTCGAGCTGTGGCTGCTGGTCCGACCCGGCACCTTCATGCAGCGCTGGCGCTCGCTGGACGCCCAGGCGGCGCAGCGGCTCGCGGGTGCAGGGGAGGTGATCTGGCTGGCGGACAGCGACACCCTGTTGGCGCTGCTGGCCCGGGGCCTCCCACCCGCGGACGCCGCGCGCTACGGCGACTACGCCGCCGAGTGCCGGGTCGCACTTGCGCAGCGCGCGGTCTGCGAGGCCGAGCGGGCGCGCTGGTTCCAGCAGCTCCGCGCCCAGCGCGAGCCCTGGCCGGAGCTGTCGGCCTGGGGCGAGCGATTGCTCTTTTACGATCGGCTCGCCGCCTTTCTCGATCACCCCTTCTATCCCAGCGCGCGCGCCAAGGTTGGGCTCAGCCTGGCGCAGCTGACCGCCTCGGCGCCCGAATT
>CBDDRG010000046.1:0-27417 GCA_965232975.1 uncultured bacterium | reverse complement strand
ATGGCCTCCAGTGCCTGCGTTTGGACAGCAAGTTGACGCCTTTTTGCTTCACCCATTGGGTGACCTCGATAAATCCGTTGAAACTGGCTCCCAGTCTAGCTTGTAGCCGGTTTGTGCACTGTCAACTGCCGGAAATAGGTTGATGCGCCGCAGACGCAGACCCTCGCTGGCCTCCAGGCGTGCCGTTAGCCGCCCTATTGCCTCCGCGATGCGCGCCACCTGGGCCACGATGGCCGGGGTGAGGGTGCAGGGCAGGGTGTAGGGCGAGCTCACGCGGGCACCTGTACGGGTGCGTCCTGCCGCGTGGTGCTGTGCTCGAAGTCTTCCAGTTGGCGGAGCGTGGGTTGCAGTTTCCCGGCCTCCCACTCGCTGAGCTTGGGAAAGCGCCCCGCCAGCGCGAGCGCATCCAGCCCGGCGCGCTCGCGCGCCCAGGTCAGCCGCTCGGGGTTGACGGGGATGCGGGTCATGCCTTGGCCTGAGAGGCTATGGGGAATTTGCGACTGCATTTCATCCCGTCGCTGGCTGTATCAGCCGCCGTCTCATCCGGACGCTCGGGCAGGCAATCGCTTAAATAAGTAAGCCATTGATTGTATTTGGCTTTATTTTTTCTTCGGCCTCGTTTCATGGCAAACCTTTAAATAAGCCTCAGGCCCAGAACGGCAGGTAGCGGGCGAATTTGCGCGACTTGCCCACACTCTCGTCGGGCTTGATCAGCCCTGCCTCGGTCGCGGCGGCGATGATCTGCGAGGCGATGGCCGCCTTGTCTTCACCCAGGCGAAAACGCTCCCGGAGCGACTGGTTGGTCATCTTCTCGGACATCACCCACTTCAACGCACAATGCTGGAAGCAGGCGCGTACCCGGTCGTTACGGTCCATCTCCTCGAAAGGCTTCGGGCCGTACAGGTTCACAACGGTGCGACGATGCGCGGCCCGGAACTCCGGTGCGGGCAACTGATAGACCTCGGTCGCCTGCACCACCCGATCGATGCCGCTGCTCTTCTCCTCGCAGATGCCGAAGCGGCGCATCAAATCGGCCAATCGTTCATTGCGCGACTGGTAGCCGTCGATGAAGCGCTCCACCGGCACGATGGGATCGCCGGGGTTCGATAGCTCCACACGGTTCGCGTAGATTTCGATCATCACCGAAGCCCCGCTGACGCCGAAGTCCTGGTGGATGAGCGCGTTCGCGGTCAACTCACGAATCACGACCTCGGGCACCAGCTTGACGGCCTTGCGCAGGGCGTCTTCGATCACCTCGTTCTGGGGCAACTGGTTCATCACGAACTGCACCAGCCCCTGAAAGCCCACGGCGTAGCCCTTGGAGCCCACCTGATCGAGCCGGGTCTCCAGCTTGGACGTGCCCGAATACACCACCACGCGTGGAGCCTTGCGGGCAATGTCCGGAAAATCGTCCAGGCGCCGCGCCAACAGCAGCGCACCCAGGCGCCGGATGCCATACGCGCCCCCTTGGGCGTCGATCAGGCGTTCGCGCATCAGGCGGTCGATCACACCGCCCCGGTCGGTGGGGTAAGGCAGCTTCAGCAGTTCGAAGAAGGTTTGTACATCCAGCAGGTCCACGACCTGCTGTGCCTCCAGCCCCACCACGGAATGTTCCTCCAGCCAGTCAGGCTCGCCCTCGGCGAATATGCGCCGCAGCTGGTCCTCACTCATCGGCACCAGCGCCTCACCGGCGCGCATCAGATACTGGCCATCGAGGTGGTAGGCCGTGCCGCGCGGGCGCGATGGAATGTGGAACACCACCACGCGACCGTCCGGATGCGCAATGGCTTCCACATCGACACGAAAACCAATCGCCTGGAACAGATCCTGCGCGGCCTTCACCGTGTCAGCGAACGCCTGGCTACCCACGATGGGCCGCGGTGGCCTGTCCGCCACGCCCAACAGCAACATACCGCCGCCCTCATTGGCCAGCGCCACGCAGTACTGCTGCAACCGGCCGAAATCGAATTGATTCTTGGCCTCCTTGAATTCTAGGCGCTGGTGCTCGGAGCGCGCCTGACGCCAGAGATCGATCTGCGCCGGAGTGGTCATGCGACGCGCTCCATGAACGTCTCGGCATCGGCGATGCGCAGCTCGCCGGAGATGAGTTTGGGCAGCAGGGTGTCGCCGAGTTGGGCGAGTGTGCGGGATTCGGCATCGTGCTGATCCATTTCCTCTTGTACGGGGGCTACGATGCCCGTGAACGCTCCAACCAATTCACCACCCGGCCACATGAGAGGCAACTTTGCAATGTCGCCATTAGAAACAAATGGCTGGGCAGCGCCCTTTTTTATGACTTCGATATTTGCGTGGCGTAGCGAGAGATAGAGCCACTCCGCCAGTTCGTCATCGGTCTGGCGTATCAGTGAAGCGTTGTTGTTTATCCAAGCTTTACCCCGATGCGAAAAGAACCGTCCGCAATAGGCGCCAACCCTGCCCACAGCGATTACTAACCCATCCGCATTATGGCTGTCCGTATATCCCATGACACCTGCTCCGCCAAATACGGGAACTGGCCCTGCTGGAGCGATCTTCTCTCTCTCGAGTTGCTTGCCCCCTTTGAGTTCAGCGAAATCCCCTACGGGGCGATAGCGCCACCCTTCCGGCTTGCCCTCATCATCCAGCCGGTCGGGGAAGCGCTGCCAGAGGTCGGCGGGGAGGTAGGGTTCTTGGCCTTCCATCTTGGCGCGGACGGGGCCGAAGTCGACGAACCAGTCCTGGAACAGGGCGCGGGCCATGGCCTCCAGGGTCTGGTTGCGGCGGCGGTTGAGTTCGATCTTGTCGTCCAGCGTGCCGAGGATGTGGGCGATGGCGCGTTGTTCGGGAAGCTCTGGGACTGAAGCAGGAATGCTGCTTAGAATGTCCTGATTCAGCAAAGGTTGGCCGGAGCCAGCGCGCCTATTGTTTAGGGCGAGTGTGCCGAGCAGGTAATATAAGAATCGTGGAACGTTGCCATTTTTCGCAACTGCGCGTACCGCGTTATCAGTCACCCAGCATTTCTGAGGGCTCTGATAAAGAGAGCCGCAGTAGCTTCCTACTCTGCCAATGATGATCGTGCCCGGATCTGAGTTCGCCTCATTCGCGCAGCCAATTATCCCGTTCGACCCGTAAACGGGATAAGGCAATCCATCTGCGCGTTCGGGACCGGAACGGCCATTCGCGAACGACAGCAAGTTTCCTACGCGTGTTTCAGTCCACTCACCCGCCATACCCAAGCTCCTTCAGATTCGCCTCGATCGCCGCATCCAGCCGCGCCGTCTCTTTGTACCGTTCGTAGCAGATCCATCGCCCCCTTGCCCTGGTAATCATGGCCGCTCCGCTCCTTCGTTGAGGATCGCTAGGTAGGCGCTGTAGGCGAACACGCGCTCGCGCTTGCGGCCGGTGATCTCGCGCACGATGCCGAGCCGTTGCAGGGCGTCGATGGCGCGGGCGGCGGTGGGGTAGGCAATGCCGATCTGCGCGGCCAGGGCGTCGATGCGGGCCAGCGGGCGGCGGCGCAGGGCGTCGAAGACCCGCAGGGCATTGGCGGCGGCGCGGCCCAGTGCCTGCACGCGGGCGGCATCGTCGTGAAACAGGGCGAGCAGGCGGTGGGCGGTGTCCACGGCGCCGGCGGCGGTCTGCTCGACGCCTTCGAGGAAGAAGTCGAGCCAGGCCTCCCAACCGCCGGTGAGGCGCACGGCGTCGAGCAGCCGGTAGTACTCGGCGCGGTGCTGCTTGAGGTAGAGCGAGAGGTAGAGCAGGGGCTGGCGCAGCACGCCTTCGTGATGCAGGACCAGCGCGATGAGCAGCCGGCCGACCCGGCCGTTGCCGTCCAGGAAGGGGTGGATGGTCTCGAACTGCACGTGGGCGAGCGCGGCCTTCAGCAATGCGCCCGGGGCATCCGGTGCGTGCAGGAAGCGCTCCAGTGCGGCCATGCAGGCTTCGACTTCGTGCGATGGCGGGGGCACGTGTTGGGCATTGCCGGGGCGGGTGCCGCCGATCCAGTTCTGGCTGCGACGGAATTCGCCCGGCTGCTTGTCGGCGCCCCGCCCGCGTGCGAGCAGCTTGCCGTGGACTTCGCGCAGCAGGCGGTTGCTCAGGGGGAAGCCCTCGCGCAGCCGCTGCAGGCCATGTTCGAGCGCGGCGACATAGTTGGAGACCTCCACCACGTCGTCGAAGGGCGCACCGGGCACCTCGTCGAGCTCGAACAGCAGCAGGTCGGAGAGCGACGACTGGGTGCCTTCGATCTGGCTGGAGAGCACGGCCTCGCGCCGGACGTAGGAGTAGAGGAACAGATCGGGGTCGGGCAGCAGGGCGGTGATGGCATCGAGCCGGCCGCAGGCCAGCAGGGCCCGCTCCAGCAGGCGCTGGCGATCGGGGGTGATGTGGACGGGTGGTACCGGCGGCAGCGGGTGGGGCACGAAGGCGCGCACGGTCTCGTTCGCAACGCTCGTCACCCGGTAGTCCCCGGTCAGGCCCCGCTGCATGGTTCCCCCTGTTGTTTTCGGCGGCGTGAATAGCACCGCTCATTATTAACAGTTATGGCTTTTTCTGTAAATAGCCGCCCCATCAAAACCCCAGCGCCTTCAGGTTATCGGCAATGGCGGCATCCAGCCGCGCCGCTTCCGCCTGCTGCTCGCGCCACTGCGCGGCGAGCCGCTGCATCTTGTCAACAAAGGCTTCGCCGTCGTCCTCGGCGGCTTCGGCGCCGACATAGCGGCCGGGGGTGAGCACATGGCCGTGCTTGCGGATGTCGTCCAGGGTGGCGGATTTGCAGAAGCCGGGGATATCCCGGTAGGGGAGCGATTCATCGCGCCCGGATTCATCGTGGCGTGTGTTGGGCGCAATGAATTGCGCCCCTACGGGGGATTCGACGTGGGCGGCGCCCTCGAGCCTGCGCCGCAGTCAGCGCGCGGCTGATCGGTTGGCGTCATGCGCCCGCCTGCTGCGCCCGCAACTGTTCGGCGCTGATGCGCACCAGTTTGCCGTTCTGGACGATGACGATTTCCGTATTGGTCTGGATGGCTGTCTTGCGTGCCAACTCCGCGGCGCGCTGCATGGCGGCGAGCGAGGCGCGCAGGTCCGGGTTCCTGGCTTTGGAAAGGTCCTGTTGCGTCATTGGTTTTCCCTCCATTCCAGCATGACCGGCATGTTGCCGGCGTTGTCGTACAAGGCCCAGTCGTCCACGGCCTGTTGGTAATGTTCGCGGAAATTGCGCAGACCAGAGGCGAACCGCCGGCGAATGACCGGTTCCGGAATGTCGTGCCCGCCCTGGTGCACGCGCGCCGCCACGCGGGCGATGGCGATTTCAGCGTCAGGCAGCGCCAGGAAATACAGGCTGACTCGATAGCCCTGTGCCCGCCATTGCCGAATGTGGCGAAGATAGGCCAGGCCGGACAGCGTGGTTTCGAAGGCGAAACTTTCGCGGCGCCGCGCGCACTGCCCGATTTCTTCCAGCATCAGGCGAGCAGCCCTGATCGCGGCGGTTTCCGGCGCGAATGGCGCAAGGCCGGCGGCAATCAAGTCAGCATTGATGAACCGCGGCAGATGTGCCTCGGCCGGTAAAAAGGACCGGGCGAAGGTGGTTTTGCCCGCCCCGTTGGGGCCGGCGATGATGATGATTCTTCTATCGGTATGTTCATACGCCATACCCAAGTTCCTTCAGGTTGGCCTCGATTGCCGCGTCCAGCCGCGCCGCTTCCCGCTGCTGCTCGCGCCACTGGGCGCTGAGGCGCCGCATCTTGTCGGCAAAGGGCTCGCCATCGTCCTCGGCAGCTTCGGCGCCCACGTAGCGGCCCGGGGTGAGCACGTGGCCGTGCTTGCGGATTTCGTCCAGCGTCGCGGATTTGCAGAAGCCGGGGGTGTCTTCATAAATCACTGGATTCCCGCTTTCGCGGGAATGACGATAAAGAGACTCACCACGCCACAAGTGATAGGTATCGGCGATCTTCTGGATGTCCGCCTCGCTGAGTTCACGCCGGGTGCGGTCCACCAGCGCGCCCAGGTTGCGGGCGTCGATGAACAGGACTTCGCCGCGCCGGTCGCGTAGCGTCTCCTTGCCGCGCTTGCCGTTGCCCAGCTTTCCATTAGACCGGTCGCGGGCCAGGAACCACAGGCAGGCGGGGATCTGGGTGGAATAGAACAACTGTCCCGGCAACGCCACCATGCAGTCCACGGCGTCGGCCTCGACTATGGCGCGGCGGATGTCGCCTTCGCCGCTCTGGTTGGAGCTCATGGAGCCGTTGGCGAGCACCACGCCGGCGGTGCCGAAGGGGGCGAGGTGCCAATAGATATGCTGCAGCCAGGCGTAGTTGGCATTGCCTGCGGGCGGCACGCCGAAGGTCCAGCGCGGGTCGTCGCGCAGGCGGTCGCCGCCCCAGTCGGAGATGTTGAAGGGCGGGTTGGCCAGGATGTGGTCGAAGCGCAGGTCGCGCAGTTCGTCCTTGTGGAAGCTGCCCTCGTTGTTCCAGCGGATGTCGGAGTCGATGCCGCGCACGGCGAGGTTCATCTTGGCCAGGCGCCAGGTGGTGTAGTTGCTCTCCTGGCCGTAGATGGCGATGTCGCCGATGCGCCCGCCGTGTTCCAGCACGAATTGTTCGCTCTGTACGAACATGCCGCCGCTGCCGCAGCAGGGGTCGTAGACGCGGCCAGAGTAGGGTTCGAGCATTTGCACCAGCACCTGCACCACCGAGCGCGGCGTGTAGAACTCGCCGCCGCGCTTGCCCTCGGCACCGGCGAACTGGCTGAGGAAGTATTCGTAGACGCGGCCAAGCACGTCGTACGACCTACCCCTCTCCCCCGACCCCTCTCCCGCGAGGGGAGAGGGGAGCAGTCCGATACCGGAGATCAGGTCGATCAGCTCGCCCAGCATCACCTTGTTCAGCGCCGGGCGGGCGTAGTCCTTGGGCAGCACGCCCTTCAAGGATTCGTTGTCCTTCTCGATGGCGCGCATGGCGTCGTCGATGAGGGTGCCGATTTCGGGGCGCTTGGCGTTGGCCTTCAGGTGCGACCAGCGCGCGTCTTTCGGCACCCAGAAGATGTTGTCGGCGAGGTATTCGTCCTTGTCCTCTGCGGCCTGCGCGCTTTCCGTGAGCAACTCGGCATGGCGCGCCTCGAAGGCGTCGGAGATGTACTTGAGGAAGATCAGCCCCAGCGCGACGTGCTTGTAGTCGCTGGGTTCCATGTTGCCGCGCAGCTTGTCGGCGGCCTTGAACAGTTCGGCCTCGAAGCCGAGGTTGCCGCCGTTGTTCTTGTCTTTGCCGTTGGCCATGTGTCGTTCCTGTGGTTCTTCTTTCAGTGTGGCGCTGGGCAGATCAGTCCAGCACCACGAGAAATTCGGTGGCCAGCGCCTCTGGACGCACGGCGCGGGTGTCGGGGCTGCGGTGCAGCTTGACCAGGCCGTAGCCCTCCAGGTTGCGCAGCGTGCGCGACAGATTGCTGGCGGCGCGGCCGGAAAGTTCGGCCAGCTCCAGTACCGTGCGCGGCTGCTTGTCCTGCATCAGGCGCAGCAGCGCCCGGTTCTCGTCCGATAGCACGCCGGCCATCTGACGCCACGACGCGAACCAGACCGTGGGCGCGGGCGCTTCGCTGTGGCCGGAAGCCCGGCGGGCGCGTTTATCCGAGCGGATGCCGACGACCGTGCGCATGGGTGCTCTCCCCGTATGTGACCATGATGCTATCACGCGAGCATCACACAGGTGCAGCTTCAACTTTCTGGCCGGATGCACAAATCTGGTGGGAGCGGATTTTCCTCGATGGCGTCGTCCTCTGCCGTGACGTAGATCTCGGTGAACGCCGCGACTACCCGCAGGGCAAACCGAAAAAAGAGACGGCTCTGGCTAAGAAAGTGGCCGATTCCGGGCGTTTCGGCAGATGGCTACCCGCAGCACGAATGACCGCAACCCCGCGCCCCGCGGGGATTGGCGCAAAGAAAAAGGGCCTGGAGACTATCCAGGCCCTTCTGATTGGTGGAGGCGGCGGGAGTCGAACCCGCGTCCGTCAGTCCTCTGCCGTTGGCTCTACATGCTTAGTCGGTCTACTCTGTTTAACCCGGCGCTGCCCGGCCAACAGGGCCTGCGACGGGCGATCCCGGTTAGGTTTTAACGAGTCGGCCCCGGTCGAGCTTCATCGCGATCTTGTGAGATATGACGCCTGGGGGCTGGACGCACAAGCACGGCTCCAGTCAGACGGCACCCTACTGGGTATTAAGCAGCGAGTGCGTAGTTGTCGTCGTTGGCAACTAAGGTTTGCGATTTTTGATTTACGAGATTTATCGCCATCTCGGCATGCACCGCGGGTTTTGTAACCGGCGTCGAATCCAGAGCGCCCCCGTTGCAATTCCCGCGTCAGCTGTTCGACGCTTGCGCGAGAGGCCGCATTGTAGCACCCCGTGCCCCGGCCGAGCAAAAACCGCGGCTTTAACGGGTGATGCGATTCTTCCACAAACGGCAAAACGCCGCGCCAGTCCTGGCGGCGGCGTTTTGCCGTGCGGTGTTGCTGCGCGTTGGCGCTCAGGCCACGTTGAGCAGCGCCCGGCCGGGGAGTTTGCGCACTTCCGGGAGCACTTCCTTGGCGAATAGACGCAGGCTGCTCTCGGCCTGTTCATAGGGCATGCCGGCGTAGCTGAACACCCCGTTGTAGGCCCCGGACCCCGTGCGCTGGGTGAACTCCTTGATGGTCTCATAGCATTTTTCGGGGGTGCCCCAAACTTGGATGCTCATGAAAAACCTGACCACGTCCTCGATGTTTTTGCTGACGTGATCCTGCATCGCGGCATAGGTTTCGTAGCCCTTGGTGGTTTTGAGGTGGTCGCCGGCCATCTCATAGTGGCGGACCACGGTGCGGTAGTAGCCGCCGATGTACTGATATGCGAGTTCCTCGGCGCGGTCGGCGTCTTTGTGACACAGGGTCCAGCCGGCGAGGATCGGTGCCGGCGCCTCGACACCATTGATTTGTTTGAAAATGGCGCGGTAATCGGCGAGTTCGCGATCGACGTGTTCCCAGGGTTTTTGCGGAATGATGAGGATGCCGATGCCGAGTTCGGCCATGATCTTGGAGGATTCGGGCGATACGGCGGCGGCGTAGGTGCGGCCGCGGAAGGTCTTGAACGGCCGCGGGCGGATCTCGCGGCGAATCTGCTTGATGTGTTTGCCGTCGAATTCACAGACGCCGGTTTCGAGGCCTTCCAGAATCATCTGTGCGGATTCGGTGAAATATTCGCGGCTGATGTTCATGTCGCGGCCAAAGCCGTCGAATTCGACGCGCCCGAGCCCGCGCCCAATGCCGAGAATCATGCGCCCGTCGGACATGTTGTCGAGCATGGCGATCTCTTCGGCGACGCGCATGGGGTCGTGCCAGGGCAGCACTATCACCATGGAGCCGAGCCCGATATTGGGGTTGCGCCCGGCCCAGTAGGACAGGAACTGGGTGACATCGGGACACATGGTGTAATCGGTGAAGTGGTGTTCGATACCCCAGATGGACTGGAAACCGAGAGGTTCGGCGAGGTTGCCGAGGCGCAGCTCATTGTCGTAAACGTGCTTGTCGGTGTGGTTGTGATCGGTGCCCTGGAAGATCAGGGCCATGCCTACGTCCATCGCGATACTCCTATCTGATTTGCCGGAGGGGGTTCCGGGCGGGGATTTTGGGGGCGAAAGTTGAGGTCAGGTTATACCGGCGTGTCTGCAAGTGTCTAGCGCAGGCGGCGGACCGGAAGCCCACGTATCCCTCATAGCGCTTGCGCTACCTGGGTGCCCTGGTCGATCGCGCGCAGCGCATCCAGCTCCCTCGCTGCGAGCGCGCCGCCGATGATTTGCGCCGGGATGCCGAGCGCGGCCAGCTCGCGGTGCAGCGCTTGCCGGGATTCCTGGCCGGTGCACAGCACGACGCTGTCGACCGCCAGCACCTGGTCCTCGCCGTCCAGCCGGTAGTGCAGTCCGGCGTCGTCGATGCGCCGGTATTCCACGCCCGCGACGAAGCGCACGCCGCTCAGTTCCAGCTCCGCGCGAATGGCCCAACCGGTGGTCATGCCCATACTGCGTCCCATGGCGCCGCGGCTGCGCTGGAACATATGGATCTCGTGGGCAGGCGCAGGGAACTGCGGGCCGCCCGGCGCCAGGCAGCCGGGTGTGGTCATCGTGGTATCCACGCCCCACTTGCGCAGAAAGGCGTCGGTCGCGGGCGCCTTGTCGCCGCTGCCATGGGTCAGCAGCACCGCGACGTCGAAGCCGATGCCGCCGGCGCCGAGAATGGCGACCCGGCGGCCGGCCTGAACGCGGCCGCTGACCAGGTCGGGATAGGTGATGACTGACGGGTGATCGATGCCGTCCAGATCCGGAATGCGCGGCAGAATGCCGGCGGCGATGATGATGTCGTCAAAACCGGCGCGCTGGAGTTCGGCGGCAGTGACGCGAGTGTTCATGCGCACCTCGACGTCGTGGCGCGCCAACTGGCTGCGGTAGTAGCGCAGCAGCTCGTAGAACTCGGTTTTGTCCGGCACTTTCTTGGCCAGGTTGAGCTGGCCGCCGATATCCGCTTCCGCTTCGTCTAGAGTCACTGCATGCCCGCGCGCGGCGGCAGTCGTGGCGGGCGCGAGACCGGCCGCGCCGGGGCCGCTCACCCAGATTCGCTTCGCGCGGGAGGTGGTGACGACGGCCGGGTAGTCGTACTCCCGCGCCGCGCGCGGGTTGACCAGGCAGCTGGTGACCTTACCCTTGAAAATGAAGTCGAGGCAGGCCTGATTGCAGCCGATGCAAGTGTTGATCTCGGTCGCGCGCCCGGCGCGCACCTTGTTGACGAACTCGGGGTCGGACAGCATCGGCCGCGCCAGCGACACCATGGCGGCGTCGCCGCTGGCGATGATGTCAGCAGCTATTTCGGGCGTGTTGATGCGGTTCGACGCCACCACCGGCACCGTCACGTTGACGGTGATGTTGCGCACCGCGAAGCGCCAGGCGCCGCGCGGCACCATGTAAGCGATGGTGGGAATGCGCGCCTCGTGCCAGCCGATGCCGGTGTTGAACAGGGTCACGCCGGCCTGTTCCAGCGCTTGTGCGAGCTGCACGGTTTCGGCGCCGGTGTTGCCGCCCTCGACCAGATCAATGGCTGAAATGCGGTACATGACGATGAAATCCACGCCGACGCGGGCGCGGATGCGGCGCACGATCTCGACCGGAAACCGCATGCGCCGGGCGAAATCGCCGCCCCACTCGTCGGTGCGGTTGTTGGTACGCGGCACCAGCGCCTGATTGATCAGATAGCCCTCGGAGCCCATGACCTCGACGCCGTCGTAGCCGGCGGCGCGCGCCAGTTCGGCGGCGTGAGCGTAATCGTCGATGTAGCTGTCGATCTCGGCGGTGCTTAGCACGCGCGGCACGCGCTTGTTGATGGGCGAGCGGATATCCGAAAAGCCGACGATGCTGGCGTCCTTGGCGTAGCGGCCGGTGTGCAGGATTTGCAACAGAATCTTGCCGCCCTCGGCGTGCACCCGGTGGGTGATGATGCGGTGGTCGGGTACGTCGGCGGCGGTGTGGAAGATCGGCCCGCCCTCCTCGATACGCCCGGTCTCGTTGGGCGCATAGCCGCCGGTGACGATCAGCGCCGCGCCGCCGCGGGCGCGCTCGCCGTAAAAGGCAGCCAGGCGCTCGAAGGGCTTGTCGAGCAATTCGATACCGGAGTGCATCGAGCCCATCATGATTCGGCTGTTGAGCTGGGTGAAACCGAGATCCAGCGGTTGCAGCAGGGCGGAGAAGGTCATGGCGTCGATCCTGAGCAGGGGTGTTGGCGATGTTGGCGATAAAGTCGGCAAAGTGCGCAGCGCCGGCAGCATACCCGCCGGCGGACAGTGGCGGTAGCGGGGTTCTGGCAATCGACGGGCGCGGCTTACATAATCAACCCCGATCCGCGCCGATTGAAACCCTGAATTGCTGAGCTTTTGAGGTGGAAAACATGAAAGTGCACGTCGATTTTTGTCTGATTCCGATGGGCGGCGATATCTCGGTATCGGCCGACGTGGCGGAATGCCAGCAGATTTTCCGCGCGCGCGGCATCAAGGCCGTGATGCACGCCTACGGCACCAATCTCGAAGGTGACTGGGACGCGGTCATGGCCGCGATCAAGGCCTGTCATGAACGGGTGCACCAGCTCGGCCGGGTGCGCATCTCCTCGACGCTGAAGCTCGGCACGCGCAGCGACCGCGACCAGACCCTCGAACAGAAGGTGGCCAGCGTCAACGCCAGACTCGCCGCCGCCGCGGCGCGGCCGGGAGCCAAGCCGTGAGCCCGTGCCGGCTGATGATCGGCCTGTTGGTGCTGGCATTGGCCGGCAATGGCCTCGCCGCCGCGCCACCCCCGGCGACGCTTGCGAGCGTGATTGGCAGCGCCCAGCGCACGCCCGAGTTCGCGGCCCGCGACCGCTACCGCCACCCGGCGCAAACGCTGATGTTTTTTGATGTGCAGCCGACCATGACGGTGGTTGAAATCTGGCCCGGGCAGGGTTGGTACACCGAAATTCTGGCGCCCTTTTTGCGGCCGGGTAAGTACTATGCTGCGCACTTTGCGCGCGACGCCACCAATCCCTATTTCATCAAGTCGAGAACCGCATTTGCCGATAAGCTGGCCGCCAACCCGGCGCTTTACGGCACCGCCATTCTTGCTGATTTCGATCCTGGCGATCAGCTTCTGATCGTGCGCGCGGGCACCGCCGACCGGGTGCTGACCTTTCGCAACGTCCACAATTGGATGAGCGCGGACAGCGCCGCGGCGGCGTTCGAGCTGTTTTTTGCCGTGCTTAAGCCGGGTGGCGTGCTCGGTGTGGTCGAGCACCGCGCCAAGCCGGGCACCAGCGTCGCGGCGATGATCAAGACCGGTTATGTGACGGAAGACTATGTAATCTCCCTGGCGCGGGACGCCGGCTTTGTGCTCGATGGGCGCAGCGAAATCAACGCTAACCCCAAAGACGTCAAGAACTACCCAGAGGGGGTCTGGACCTTGCCGCCCACCCTGGCCCTGGGTGATCGGGATCGCGCCAAATACCTTGCCATCGGTGAGAGCGACCGCATGACGCTACGCTTTCGCAAACCCCCGGCCAAGCCCGTGCCCGCACAATTAAAACCACACTGAGGTATGCCGCCATGACCACACCGTTCAAGGTGCAGGTGCCCGACAGCGATCTGGCCGATTTGCAAGAGCGTTTGGCGCGCGCCCGCTTTCCCCACGCGCTGCCGGGCAGTGGCTGGCGACTGGGCGCCGATATCGATTTCATGCGCGAACTCGTCAGCCACTGGCGCCACGGCTACGACTGGCGCCGCTGGGAGGCCGTGCTCAATCGCTTCCCCCAATTCATCGCGCAAGTGGATGATTTGAATATCCACTATATCCACGCCCGCTCGCCGCACCCGGACGCGCTGCCGCTGTTGATCAGCCACGGCTGGCCGGGCTCGGTGTTCGAATTTCACAAGATCATCGCGCCCTTGATCGACCCGGTCGCCCACGGCGGCCGCGCCGAGGATGCCTTTCATGTGGTGTGCCCCTCGCTGCCCGGTTACGGCTGGTCGCAGGCACCGGACGCGCCCGGTTGCGACATCAAGAAGGTCGCGGGCTATTTCACCAGGTTGATGGCGCAGCTCGGTTATGCGCGCTACGGCGTCCAGGGTGGCGACTGGGGCGCCTTTGCCAGCGTTTATGCCGCGCTGACCGCGCCCGATCAGGTGTGCGGTGTCCATCTCAACGTGCTGCCGAGCAGCGGCACCGACGACCCGGTGGAGGCGCAGGAAATGGACATCGTGCCCGGCACCATGTCGCTGCGCACTCGCTATGTCACCACCGGCATGGGCTACGCGCTGATCCAGGGCAGCCAGCCCGATCAACTCGGCTACGCGCTCAACGATTCACCCTTGGGTCTGGCGGCCTGGATTGCGACCGCGTTCAACGCCTGGGTCGACCACCAAGGCCGCTTCGACACTGTTGTCAGCCTGGACGAATTGCTCACCAACATCATGATTTACTGGACGACGGGGTCAATGCCAAGCGCGATCCGGCTGTATCAGGAGACCATGGCGTCGGGTCGCTTCAGCCCACCCGAGAGCCGTGTCGAAACGCCCACGGGCTATGCCCGCTTCAACGACCTCTGCAACCCCAAACGCGCCTGGGCCGAGCGCCACTACAACATCGTGCACTGGAGCGAGATGGGGTCGGGCGGCCACTTCGCGGCGCTCGAACAGCCCGCAGCCCTGGTTGGCGATATTCGCGCCTTCTTCGCCAAGATCAGACCCGCCGACGCCCGATGACCCCAGCCCATGATCGTCTGCTGGACACTTCTGGCCTGCTGTGCCCGGAGCCGGTGATGTTGCTGCATGGCGCCGTGCGCGAGCTGGCCAGCGGACAGGTCATCAAGATCATCGCCACTGATCCCTCGACCGCCCGCGACATTCCGCGGTTCTGCCGCTTTCTGGGGCATGAGTTAGTGGCGACGGCGGCGAGCGGCGACAGCTTTGTGTACTTTGTGCGCAAGCGTTAAGGGGTGAGGCCAAGGGGCGACACGACGAAAACCCGCGCTAGCGCGGGTTTTCGGAGCGATTGGGGTGGCGGCGAGCTGGCGTCAGGGCTCGGCGAGAATGGCGATGGCGGCCATGGCATCGGGATCCCTCGCCTTGATCTTGTTGGCGATATGATGTTGAAAGTAGTAGCGAAATTCCGGCTCTTGCCCGGCGGCGAACAGGCTGTCGTCGCCGGGGAGTACCGGGGTGGAGACGATTTTTTCTGCGTCTGCGACCATGCCCTGAATGGTGCCGTCACAAAGCAGGCGCCAACTGACCACCTCCTTCAGCTTCAGGGTTTTGAAGCCGTCGCCGGAGAACACGGCGTGGGTGCCGATGACGTCCGGTATCTCCTGCACGATGTCGCCGTCGTTTTCGCAGACGTAATCGTAGTACTCGGCGGCGGTCTCCAGTTCCAGTGCCTTGTGGATGGGCGCCTCGTAAAAAACCTCGTCGCTGCCGGGGTCGAAATAACCCTCCCACTGCCCGTTTAGCGGATCCTGAATCTCGGGACAGGGGACGATTTGATCGAGCCAGGGCACTAGGCCGACGATTTCGCCGTTTTCGCGCAGCCCCCAGCACAGGATGCGGGTGCTGAACACGCGTTTGGGGTGGGCGGTATTGGAGTAAAGCATTTCGAAACGGTCATGTTCCGGGGCGAGGCGGATGAAGCGGCGGTCGTAACGCTCGGCGTAGGGGCGGCGGGTGAATAGGTCAATGACGTTGTCGGCGGGGCACTCGGGGTTGGGAGTTGAGGTAGTCATAGTGCGCTCCTCGCGATGGTGATCGGTGGAACCTGCTAGCTGCGTAATCCAAAGCCGCAACCATCGCTAGATAAAGTACCCCCGATTTTCGGTAGACACAATAGTTTGTGGTTGACAACCACTAGAAGCGGGGATTCGGGTCGGCGCGACGCCGCGGGCATGGGGTCGAGCAGGCGTCAGCGGCCGGGCTTGAAGACGCGGGCGACTGCGGCCCAGTGGTCGGCGTGAGCCCAGGTCGCGAGCAGGGATTGCTCTTCGATGGTGTCGAGTTCGCTGCGGCTGGCGCCGAGCTTGGCGGCCAGACTCAGCGCTTTACCGGCGCGGGCGACCAGCGGGGTCAGTTCGCGGAAGGGAGCGATAAAGGCTTCGACAAATTCGTTCAACGGTTGGTCGGGCGCGGCGATGGCGTCCACCAGGCCGAGGCCAAGCGCATGTTCTGCATCGACGAGTTCACCGGTGGCGAGCAGGCGCAGGCCGCGCGCGGGGCCGAGCAGGCGCATCAGATCGGCGCCGCCACCCCAGGCCGGGGTGATGGCGAGCTGGCGCTGCACGAAGCCGATACAGGCATGCCGGGCACTGATGCGCAGATCGCAGGCGACGGTGAGTTCGGCCGCGCCGCCGCGAGCGTGACCGTTGAGGGCGGCGATCACCGGCACCGGAAAGCTGCGCACGCTGTCCAGCGCGGCCTTGGCCAGCGCGCGCATGGCGAGGATTTGCGCGGGCGTGCGGATGCTGTCGAATTCCACCAGATCGCCGCCGGCGGCAAAGCTCTGCGTCCCTGCGCCGGTCAGCACGGCGGCAATCAGGGTGTCATCAACGGCATGGCGGATGAAGGTGTCGCGCAGCGCCGCCAGCGTTTCGCTATTCAGCGCATTGTGCTTGTGCGGTCGGTTGAGGGTGACATAGAGCACCGCGCGGTCGATGCGCACCAATAGCCAGGGCGATGCGCTCAATAGCGCTCTCCCCGCAGGGTTTTGCTCGCCGCGAGGCGATCGCGCAGCGCCAGCAGGGCGCTGCTGAGGCGTTCGAGGCTCGTCTCCATGCGCGGCAGGGGGCCGGCGAGGGCGATGCCCAGGGTGTCATTGGCGGTTGCCACGGCAATGGCAATGGCCATCACGTCGGCGACGTTTTCACCACGGGTGATGCTGAAGCCGCGCTGGCGGGCAGCGGCGAGATCCAGTTCAAGCTGGTGGCGGTCGGTGATGGTGTTGGCGGTAATGGCGGTGAGCGGCAGTTCGGCCAGGGTCTGGGCGAGGGCGGCCGGGGCGCACATGCTCAACAGCGCCTTGCCGATGGCGCTCGAATAGAGAGGTTTGTGTTCGCCCGCCGCAGCGCTGTAGCGAATCGTCGACGAGCCTTCCAGGACTTCGAGATAGATGACGGAGTAATCCTGGGCTTTGCCGAGGATTACGGTCTCTCCGCTCAGTTCGCGCAATGCTTCGAGCTCGGGCAGCAGCCAGTCGAGAATCGGGTCGTTGGCGTTGATCGCTTCGGCAACGCGGAAGAGCCGCTTGGTGGGATAGACCTGACGGCTCGCGCCGACCGAGTAGAGATAGCCGCGCTGCTGTAGCGTTCTGACCAGGCCGTGGCAGCTGCTGACCGGAATGCCGATGCGCTTGGCGAGCACACTCAGGCTCATGGGTTGGCGGGCGTCGCCATAGGCCTCGATGAGGTCGAGGACGCGCTCGGCCGACTTGACGTTGTATTTGATGTCCATAAAAAACTTCGGGAGCGGCCACTGCTGCCAGTGGCGCGGGTCGGGGGAGGCGGAGGGATCAGCCGCGGTAGCGTTGCAGCACCAGGGTGGCATTGGTGCCGCCAAAGCCGAAACTGTTGGACATCACCCGCTCCAGCTTGACGTTGTCGATGCGACGGGTGGCGATGGGCATGTCGGCGACCTCGGGATCGAGCTCATCGATGTTCGCGGAGGCGGCGATAAAGTCATGCTGCATCATCAGGATACTGAACAGCGCTTCGTGGACACCGGCAGCGCCGAGGGAGTGTCCGGACAGGGACTTGGTCGAGGAGATGGGCGGCGTGCGAGTGCCGAACACCTCGCGGATCGCCCCGATCTCCTTGACGTCGCCCACCGGCGTGCTGGTGCCGTGGGTGTTGATGTAGTGGATGTCGCCATCGACCGTGGCCAGCGCCTGGCGCATGCAGCGGACGGCGCCTTCGCCCGAGGGCGCAACCATGTCGAAGCCATCGGAGGTGGCGCCGTAGCCGACGATCTCGGCGTGGATGCGAGCTCCGCGCCGCAGCGCGTGCTCAAGCTCCTCAACCACGAAACAGCCGCCGCCGCAGGACATCACAAAGCCGTCGCGTTTGGTATCGTAGGGCCGCGATGCCAGCTCGGGTGTGGCGTTGAAATTGGACGACAGCGCGCCCATGGCGTCGAACATGCTGACCATCGACCAGTGTTCCTCCTCCGCCCCGCCAGCGAACAGGACGTCCTGTTTGCCGAGCTGGATCTGTTCCACGGCGGCCCCGATGCAATGCGTGCTGGTTGCGCAAGCCGACGAAATAGAGATATTCAAGCCTTTGATTTGAAAGGGCGTGGCCAGACAGGCGGCGACGGTGCTGCTCATGATCTGGGTGACCCGGTAGGGCCCCATGCGGCGCACGCCCTTCTGCCGCAGCGTGTCGACGGATTCGACGAATTTCTCGCCGGAGATGCCGCCAGACCCCATGATGATGCCGGTGCGGATATTGGACACCTGATCCGGCGTCAAGCCGGAGTCCGCCACCGCCTGCTGCATCGCCACATATCCGTAGGCGGCGGCCGTGCTCATGAAGCGGTAGTGCTTGCGCTCGATAAGCGACTGGGGGTCGAGGTCGATCTGCCCGGCGATCTGACTTTTTAGCCCCATCTCCCGGTAATCCGCCTTGGGGCGGATGCCGGAGCGGCCGCTGCGCAGCGACTCGACCACCGTGGCCAGGTCGCTACCCAGACAGGAGGTGATGCCCATTCCGGTGATCACGGCGCGTCTCATGGAAGCAAGCCTCTTGCTGGTTCGGGGCAGCCCGAACGGGTATTTCTCGACAGATGGGGTCGTGCGTACGGCGAGATGACGCTGGGGATCAGCGTGTAGTGGCTGGCATTGTACTGAAACAACCTAAAAATTGTCAGTTGAGGAGAACAGCCCAACCCGCAAATCCTTGGCGGTATAGATTTCGCGGCCGTCGACGGCGACTGCGCCGTCAGTGATGGCCATCACCAGCTTGCGTTCGATAACCCGCGATACGTCCAGTCTATAGGTCACTTTGGCGGCCGTGGGCAGCACTTGGCCGAAGAACTTGACCTCGCCGGAACCCAATGCCCGCCCGCGGCCTTCATTGCCCCGCCAGGTCAGGAAAAACCCGGTCAGCTGCCACAGGGCATCGAGGCCCAGGCAGCCGGGCATTACCGGATCGCCGACGAAGTGACAGCCGAAAAACCACAGGTCGGGGCGGATATCCAGTTCGGCGATGATTTCGCCCTTGCCGTAGCGGCCTCCGCTGCTGCTGATGTGGGTGACGCGATCCATCATCAGCATGTCTGGCGTCGGCAGGCGCGCGCCGCCGGGTCCGAACAGGGTGCCGTGCGCGCACGCCAGCAACTCGTCGCGGGTGAAGCTGCCCTGGTGGCGGGGGTTGGCATCAGTCAAGAGTGCATCTCGCGGTGGCGGATCGCTGCCGTCTGGGGATGAGCGGGCTGAAACGAGCGGGCTGAAAAAGGACGCGCCATTTTAGCCGTCCGCAGGGGGAAGTCCAGTTTAACGCGAGGCCCCATAGCGCCGATCGGCACGCCGGGTCGGACGCGCCCGCAAAGTGCGCCGCCCTATCCTCGGTCGAATCCCGATAGTAATATCCCCGGGTTCGCCAACTCGGCACGCCCATGAGCAGGAGGCCCAGATGATCAAAAAGTGCATTTTCCCCGTTGCCGGTTATGGTACCCGTTTTCTCCCCGCCACCAAGGCGATGCCCAAGGAGATGCTGCCGGTCGTCAACAAACCCCTGGTGCAATACGGGGTGGAGGAGGCGCTGGACGCCGGTCTCGATGAAATTGGCTTTGTCACCGGGCGCGGGAAACGCACCATCCACGACCATTTCGACATCAGCTACGAGCTTGAGCATCAGATCGCCGGCACCGCCAAGGAGAGCTCTCTGGCCAGCATTCGCCAAGTCATCTGTCGCGGCAAATTCTCATCGACCCGCCAGTCCCAGATGCGCGGCCTCGGCCACGCCATCCTGACCGCGGAATTGCTGGTCGGCGCTCAACCCTTCGGGGTGATTCTGGCCGATGACCTCTGTATCACCGAGGGGCCGGGAGTGATGGCGCAGCTCGTCGGGGTGTATGAGCGCACCGGCTGCAGCGTGGTCGCGATTGAAGCGGTGGCGCCGGCGGAGGTATCCAAGTTTGGGGTCATTGCGGGTGATCTCATTGACCCCGACCTGTATCGCGTCACCGCGATGGTGGAGAAGCCCGCGCCTGCCGATGCGCCCTCCAATCTGGCCATTATCGGTCGCTATATCCTCACCCCGGAAATCTTCGACATACTTCGCGACACGCCGCCGGGTAAAAACGGCGAAATCCAGATCACCGACGCTCTGGCCAAGCAGGCGAGCATGGGCAAGGTGGTCGCACTGAAATTCCGCGGTCGGCGGTTTGATTGCGGTAGCATCGACGGCTTCGTCGAGGCGACCAACTATGTCTATCGGAATATTTATTTGAAAGGCCAAACGGCCTAGGAGCCTGTCGGCGTTAAGCGTTTGCAGTGGAAGCCGGCCCATGGCGTCAATGCTTTACATCCACGGTTTCAACAGTTCTCCCGAATCCAGCAAGGCCCAGACCACCGCCACCTGGCTCGCGCGCCAGCATCCGAAGATCGCCTTCGTGTGCCCGTTCCTGAGCCCCTTTCCGCAGCACGCGATGGCCGCGCTCGAAGGGGCGATGGCGGCCATCACCGCCGCCCCGGTCTGGCTGGTGGGCAGCTCCATGGGCGGGTTCTACGCCACCTGGCTCGCCGAAAAGTACCGCTGTCGGGCCGTAGTCATCAATCCGGCGGTGGCGCCCTGGCGCGGCGCGGATCACTTGCTCGGCGAGCAAACCAACTACCACAGCGGTGAAAAGTGCCGGTTCACGCAGGCGCATCTGGATCAGTTGCGCGATTACGCGGTGCCCGCGCTGGCGCACCCCGAAAATATCTGGGCGCTGGTGCAGACCGGCGACGAGGTACTCGACTATCGCCAGGCCGTCGCCTACTACCAGGGCTGCAGGGTGACGGTGGAAGCGGGTGGCGATCACGGCTTCCAGGGTTATGCCCGCTTTCTGCCGGCCATGATGGACTTCTTCACCCGTGGCCCCCACGCCAGCACCAGTTCCATCATCCAGCCACTGCACGCTCCCCGATGACGGACTACAACGCCGGCGCTATCGAAGTACTGACCGGACTGGACCCGGTGCGCAAGCGCCCGGGCATGTATACCGACACCACGCGGCCCAATCACCTGGCCCAGGAGGTCATCGACAACAGTGTCGATGAGGCGCTCATGGGCCATGCGCGCCTCATCGACGTGGTGCTGTACCGCGACGGCTCCGTCGCCGTCAGCGACGACGGCCGCGGCATGCCGGTGGACATCCACCCGGAGCAGGGCGTCTCCGGCGTCGAACTGATCCTGACCCGGCTGCACGCCGGCGGCAAGTTCTCCGGCAAGAACTACCGCTTCTCCGGCGGTCTGCACGGCGTCGGCGTGTCGGTCGTGAACGCGCTGGCGAGCTGGCTCAGGGTCGATATCCGCCGCGACGGCAAGGTCTGGGCGATGAGTTTCGCCGGCGGCGACAAGACGTCCGAGCTCGTCGCGGTGGACACCTGCGCGAAACGCAGCACCGGCACCCGCGTGCATTTCCTGCCCGACCCGCGCTATTTCGACACCGTCAGGTTCTCGCTGCATCGCCTGCGCCATGTGCTGCGCGCCAAGGCCGTGCTGTGCCCGGGCCTCGCGGTGAGCCTGCTCGACGAAGCCAGCGGCGAGCGCGATGACTGGTGCTATCAAGACGGCCTGCGCGATTACCTGGTGGGCGCAGTAGGCGATCTGCCGGTGCTGCCCGCCGAACCCTTTACCGGCAGTTTCGCCGCGACCGACGCCGCCGTCGACTGGGCCGTGCAGTGGCTGCCGGAGGGCGGCGAGCTGATTCAGGAGAGCTACGTCAACCTGATCCCGACGGTGCTGGGCGGCACCCATGTCAACGGCCTGCGCACCGGGCTTTTGGAGGCGCTGCGCGAATTCTGCGAGTTCCGCAACCTGTTGCCGCGCGGCATCCGGCTCGCGCCTGACGACGTCTGGGAGCGCTGCTGCCATGTGCTTTCATGCAAGCTCGGCGAACCCCAGTTCTCGGGCCAGACCAAGGAGCGGCTGGCATCGCGCGAGGCCGCCGCGTTCGTGTCCGGCATCGTCAAGGATGCGTTCAGCCTGTGGCTGAACCAGCACACTGACGCCGCCGAGAGCCTGGCCGAACTCTGCATCGGCAACGCCCAGCGCCGCCTGCGCGCGAGTAAGGTGGTCGCGCGCAAAAAAGTCACCAGCGGCCCCGCGCTGCCTGGCAAGCTCGCCGACTGCGCCAGCAGCGAACCGCAGCGCGGCGAGCTGTTTCTGGTCGAGGGCGATTCCGCCGGCGGCTCGGCGAAACAGGCGCGCAACCGCGAGTTCCAGGCGATCATGCCGCTACGCGGCAAGATCCTGAACGCCTGGGAGGTCGCGAGCCAGGAGATTCTGGCCTCGCAGGAGGTCCACGACATCGCCGTCGCGCTCGGCATCGACCCCGGCTGCACGGATCTCGAAGGCCTGCGCTACCACAAGATCTGCATTCTCGCCGACGCCGATTCCGACGGCGCCCATATCGGGACGCTGTTGTGTGCGCTGTTCGTGCGCCACTTCCGCGCGCTGGTGGCGGCGGGTCACGTCTATATCGCGACCCCGCCGCTGTTCCGCATCGATCTCGGCCAGGAGGTGTTCTACGCGCTCGACGAGGGCGAGAAGCAGGGCATCCTGAACCGCCTGGAGGCCGAAAAGAAAAAAGGCAAGCCGCAGATCACCCGCTTCAAGGGCCTGGGCGAGATGAACCCGCTGCAACTGCGCGAGACCACGATGGCGCCCGACACCCGCCGCCTGGTGCAACTGCGCGTCAGCGCGGGCGACGACACCGATCAACTGCTCGACATGCTGCTCGCCAAAAAGCGCGCCGGCGATCGCAAAAGCTGGCTCGAAGACAAGGGCGATCTCGCCGAGGTGATCTGAAGCAGAGGGAGCTATGCCTGAGGGTGCGTTCTTCATCGTCCTCAACGCCGGGGCCGGACACAATGACGCGGCGCAGACCGCAGCCGTCATCTGCGCGGAGCTCGACGGCGCGGGGCGCCGCTACGAAATACTACCCGCACAATCCGGCGCCGAAGTCCCGGCGCTTGCCAAACGCGCGGTCCAGCTGGCGCATCATCATCGGGGCACTGTCGTCGCCGCCGGTGGCGATGGCACCATCAACGCGGTCGCCCAGGCGGCCCTCGGCTGCGGGCGCCCGTTCGGGGTGTTGCCGCAGGGCACCTTCAACTATTTCGGCCGCACCCACGGCATCCCGCAGGACACGCGGGAGGCCACGGCGGCGCTGCTGACCGCCAGCGTGCAGCCGGTGCAGGTCGGGCTGCTGAACGACCGCGTGTTTCTGGTCAACGCCAGTCTGGGGCTGTATCCGCAACTGCTGGAAGATCGCGAGGCCTTCAAGCAGCGCTTTGGTCGCAGCCGGTTGGTCGCCCTGTGCGCGGGCGTGATCAGTCTGCTGGGCGAACATCGGCAGTTTCATCTGGCAGTGGAGCTGGATGGCCAGACCCGCCAGGTGCGCACGCCGACGCTGTTTGTCGGCAACAATCCGTTGCAATTGCGCCAGATCGGAATCAATGAAGCCGATCGGATCGGGGCGGGGCGTCTGGTGGCGATAGTCCTCAAACCCATCGGCACGGCGGCGCTGCTGGGCCTGATGCTGCGCGGCGCGCTCGGCCATCTGGGCGACGCCGATCAGATCGATACCTTTGCGTTGCAGCGGCTCCGCGTACAGTCGTCGCGCAGTGCGCGGCGGCGCTACAAGGTGGCGCTCGACGGCGAAATCTGCTGGGAGACGGCGCCGCTGGTGTTTCGCGTCGCACCTGAGCCGCTGTTATTGCTGACGCCAGTGACGCCAACCACAGCGAGCGTCGCCCCATGATCCTGCATCTGTCCGACCTGTACTTCGGCACCGAGCAAGCGTCGGTGTCGAAGCGCTGGTGCGCTTGGCGCAGCGGGCGCGGTCCGCTGTCGCTATCCTGTCCGGCGATACCACCCAGCGCGCGCGACCGCCGCAGTTTGCCGCCGCGCAGGTCTTTGCGAGGCAGATTTTGCGCAAGTTCGCGGCGAGTAATGGGATTACTCAACAAAAATTTGCCCAAAATATGACCAAGTCCGGCTTTTTCCGCAGTAGGACAGTCAGTCTCAAGTCCGACAGGTTCCGAGGTGCAAGCGCATGAACATAGGCATACCCAAAGAGTTGCTCGGCGGTGAATTTCGGGTTGCGCTGACCCCGGCGGGTGCCGCAGCGCTCACCGCAGCTGGGCACCGGGTATGTATTGAGGCCGACGCTGGCGTCGGCTCGGGGTTCAGTGACGCCGCCTACGCGAGCGCGGGCGCGGAGTTGGTGAGCGCCGCCGCCGCGTGGGCTTGCGATCTGGTGTTGAAGGTCAAAGAGCCCCTGGCGGCGGAATACTCCCAGCTCGCCTCCCAAGTCGTTTTCACCTACTTTCATTTGGCCGGCGCCGATCCCGCGCTCACCGACACCCTGCTCGCGCGCGGCACCACGGCGATTGCCTACGAGACCGTCACCGATGGCAGCGGCAAGCTGCCGCTGCTGGCCCCGATGAGCGCGATCGCCGGCGACATGGCGGTGGTGGTCGGCAACTATTACTTGGCGCGCGGAAACGGCGGCAAGGGCATGATGCTGGCATGGGTGCTGGGGGAGCGCTTCGGCAAGGCTGTGATCATCGGCGACGGCGTGGTGGGTCGCCATGCCGCCCAGGTCGCCGCCGGGATGGGGGCAGAGGTCACCGTGATAGGGCTCGATCCACAGCATGGCCGCGAGCTGCAACGGCAGGTGTCGGCCGATTTGCGCTATGTGCTCTCGACGCCGGCCACCGTCGCCGCCGAAGTGGCGGACGCCGATCTGGTCGTCGGCGCGGTATTGTGCGTCGGCGCGCGCGCCCCCCATGTGGTTACCGAGGCCATGGTGCGGCAGATGCAGCCGGGGTCGGTGGTCGTCGATGTCAGCATCGATCAGGGCGGCTGCATCGCGACGTCGCGCCCGACTAGCCACCGCAATCCGGTGTTTACCCGCCACGGCGTCATTCACTATTGCGTGACCAACATGCCGGGCGCCTACCCGCGCCTGGCCACCCTCGCCCTCACCCGGGCGACCCTGCCCTATGTCCTGAAACTTGCCGACGGCGGCCTGGCGGCGGTGCGCGCCGACCCTGGCTTCGCCCGCGGCGTGAATACCCACGCCGGAGCTATCACCTGTCGGGCGGTCGCCGACGCTTTGGGTGGCTTCGCCCGGTATCGGGATTTTGGATGAGTAACTGGCCGGAGAGCTGAATGGGTTGTTGTGCCGAAATTGACGGCGCGCCGTCAGTTGCCGGCCGGTTCCGCCGCGATCCTTGCGTTCTTGATTAGGTGTGTCTAATGTTGGTTGCAGGGTGGTGAACCGGTCGCGGCGCGGCGACATCCGGAATTTCAGTGCGGTGCACGCCGACTCCGCTCCCAGGCACCGCGAGTTATCGCCGTCACAGCAGCACCGAGGAGACCGACCCATGTTATTCCGCCAGTTTTATGATGCCGTTTCCAGCACTTACACCTACCTGATCGCGTCGGGCGCCGGCCGTGACGCACTTATCATCGACCCGGTCAAGGATCAGGTCGCCCAGTACCTCACTGCCATCGACCAGCTCGGCCTGCGTCTGGTGCGCGCGATCGACACCCACACTCATGCCGATCACGTCACCGGCCTTGGCGATCTGCGCGATGCGACGGGCTGTATCACGCTGATGGGCGAGTTCACGCGGGCCGAATGCGTATCCGCCCACGTCCGCGATGGCGATTTCATCGACGTCGATGGCATCAGGCTGCAGGCGCTCTACACGCCCGGGCACACCGATGAATCCTTCAGCTTCGTGCTGAATCCCGTGCAGCCGCAAGCCGTGTTCACCGGCGATGTGCTGTTGATCCGTGGCAGCGGCCGCACCGATTTTCAGAACGGCAGTCCGGAGAAATCCTGGGATTCCATTGTCGAACGGCTATTCAAACTGCCAGAGGCGACGCTGCTCTACCCCGCCCACGATTACAAGGGCTGGACGGTATCCACGATCGGCGAGGAAAAGCGCCACAATCCCCGGTTGGCCGGCAAATCGCGCGACCAGTACATTGAGTTCATGCGCGGGCTCAAATTGGCCAACCCCCAGATGATGGACATCGCGATTCCCGCCAATCTGGCCTGCGGCAAATCAATCAACCCGGAGCGACAATCATGACTTCATCGAATTCCTTCCTGACCGATGTAACAACCCTGCGCGAGCGTGCGCGCAAGCATATGGAGCAGGGCGCCATTACCGATGGCTACGGCGCCGATCGCACCGTCGTCATCGATGTGCTCAACCAGGCGCTGGCGACGGAGCTCATCTGTGTGCTGCGCTACAAGCGCCACCATTTCATGGCCACGGGCATCAACGCCGACAGCGTGGCGGGTGAGTTTCTGGTGCACGCCAATGAAGAGCAACGACACGCCGATCTGATCGCCGCGCGCATCGTCCAGCTCGGTGGCGAGCCCAATTTCTCCCCCGAAGGGCTGGCCGCGCGCAGTCATTCCGAATATGTCGTAGGCGATAACCTGGTCGACATGATCCGCGAAAACCTGGTGGCGGAACGCATCGCCATCGACTCCTACCGCGAATTCGCCCAGTACCTGGGCAACCGGGATTCCACCACCCGCCGCATGGTCGAAGAGATCCTGGCCATGGAAGAAGAGCACGCCGATGATCTTGTCGGTATGCTCGGCGATTACGCCTGACAGAGACCGCTGCGTCGCGTCTCTCCACCACGATGTTGACTCCCTCCGCCCGTTCACACTGGAAGACATGACATGCCGCTGCGAAAAATCCCCGTCGCCAACGCCCGCGAAATCGCCCCCGGCCTGTGGGCCGCCGGCCAACCAACTGCCGAGCAATTTGCGGAGATGGCGGCGGCGGGCCTGCGCACGGTCATCAATCTGCGCCCCGAGCGCGAAATCCCCTGGGACGAGCGCGGCACCGCGATCCAGCTCGGTCTGGACTACCTGAATGTTCCGCTTGCGGGGGCAGGGGACCTCACTCCAGCCGCGGCCAGTCAACTGCACGCAGCGCTGAGCGCCCACGGCAAACCCGTGCTGGTGCATTGCGGCAGCAGTAACCGCGTCGGCGCGCTGTTCGCACTCAAGAGCCGCTTCATCGACGGCCGGGACGCCGACGCGGCGCTAGCGGAAGGCCGTGCCGCGGGCCTCAAGGATCTGGAAGCCAGGGTGCGGGAACTGTTGAGCTCCTGAGGCCTATTTCTTCCGCCCCACTTGTCGATTGCCGGAGTTCGCGAGCGAGGTCGGTATGCGGGTAGCCGGCGTCAGCTCGCGGGCTGGGTTGGCGGCTGGCCTCCGCTGGCCTCCGCCGGCCATCAGATTGCAAACTCCGTATTCAATTTTTTGCGCACCAGCCTGTTCTTGAGGCGCGCGTACTGCGGTACGCCGTTTTTGTAGGGTGGGTAGTCCTCGCCCGCAATCAGCGGTTGCAAATAGGCGCGGGCGGCATCGGTGATGCCGAAGCCGTTGCGGGTGATGAAGTTGCGCGGCATTTTTTTCTCGACGTTGGCGACTTTGGCGAGCGGCGCTTCGCCCAGATGCCACCGGTATTTTTTGCCCTTGCTGCGCTCGATGGTGACCATCACCGCAGTCTTGCCGGCGACCGCGTAGTCGACGGCGGCGCGCCCCACGGCATAGGCCTGTTCGACATCGGTCGCGGAGGCGATATGGCGGGCGGCGCGTTGCAGGTAGTCGGCGAGCGCCCAGTG
>CBDDRG010000045.1:0-8664 GCA_965232975.1 uncultured bacterium | reverse complement strand
AGGGCGAGCTACAGTTCTTTGCCGGCAACGGCGTGGGCGGCGTGGCCGCCACCGATCTGCCGGTGCTGCACTTTCCTGACCGCGAAACCCTGCCTTACGATCTGTACTCCCCCCACCAGGACATCGTCTCGGCCCGCGTCGCCGCACTGTATCGGTTGCCCCACCTGCACCGGGGCATGCTGGTGGTGCCGGTGACCACGCTGCTGCACCGGCTGCCACCGCCCGCGTTCATCGCCGCACACAGCTGCGTGTACCGGGTTGGGGAACGGCTCGACATCACCAGCCTGCGCCACCAGCTCGATCTCGCCGGCTATCGCTGCGTCGATACCGTGTACGAGCACGGCGAGTTCGCGGTGCGCGGGGCGCTGGTGGACATCTACCCCATGGGCGCGGCGCTGCCGCTGCGCATCGACCTGTTCGACGACCAGATCGACACACTGCGTACCTTCGACCCCGAGACCCAGCGCACGCTGGCCAAACAGCAGACGGTCGAAGTGCTGCCGGCGCGGGAATTTCCCCTCGACAAGGCCGCCATCAAAACCTTCGCCGACGCCTGGGTCGAACGCTTCGACGGCGATCCCAAGCGCTGCCCGCTCTATCTCGATGTGCGCGCAGGCGCCGCGCCCGGTGGCATCGAATACTATCTGCCACTGTTTTTTGCCCAGTGTGCGACGCTGTTCGAGTATCTGCCCGCGAATACGCTGGTGTTCACCGAAGACGGAGTGCGGGCCGCGGTCGCTGAATTCTGGCGCGAGGCGCAGCATCGTTACGATCAGCACGGCGTCGATGCGCGCCGGCCACTGCTGCCGCCGCGCGCGCTGTTTCTGGCCGAGGACGAGCTGTTCGGCGCCTTCAAAAAGTTCCCGCGCATCGAGCTGACCGAGGCGCAACTGGCGCCGGCGCTGGCACACCACAACTACCAAACCCAGGCATTGCCCGACGTGGGTGTCGATGCCAAAGCTGCGAACCCGCTGGCGAAATTGCAAAGCCAGCTGCGCGACCCGCGTCGGCGCACCTTGATTTGCGCCGAATCCGCCGGGCGCAGGGAGGTGCTGCTCGATCTGCTCGGCCGCGGCGGCCTGCGCCCGCAGACCGTTGACGGTTGGCGCGACTTCAGCGCCGGCAGCGCGGCCCTCGCGATCGCCATCTACCCGCTGGAGCAGGGTCTGGCGCTGACCGAGCCACCGCTGTGGATCATCAGCGAGAGCGAGCTGTTCGGCCGCCAGATATTGCAGCGCCGGCGCCGCGCCCGCGAGCGCGACACCGCCGAACTGGTGGTCAAGAATTTGACCGAACTGCGCCTGGGCGCGCCGGTGGTCCATATCGATCACGGCATCGGCCGCTATTTGGGCTTGCAGACCATCACCCTGGACGGTGAACCCCAGGAATTCCTCACGCTGGAATATGCCGACGCCACCAAGCTCTACGTCCCGGTCGCCAATCTGCATTTGATCAGCCGCTACAGCGGCGGTGACCAGGAATCCGCCCCGCTGCACCGCCTCGGCAGCGAGCACTGGCAGAAGGCGAAAGACAAGGCCGCGCGCCAGATTCTCGACGCCGCCGCCGAGCTGCTAGATATCCACGCCCGCCGAGCCGCCCGCCAGGGCTTCGCCTATCGCGACCCGGAGGATGACTACCGCACGTTTTGCGCCGACTTCCCGTTCGAGGAAACACCGGACCAGCTCGACGCCATCGACGCCGTGCGCCGGGATATGCTGGGCGCGCAGCCGATGGATCGCCTGGTGTGCGGCGACGTCGGCTTCGGCAAGACCGAAGTCGCGATGCGGGCGGCCTTCATCGCCGTATCCAACAGCAAGCAGGTGGTGGTGCTGGTGCCGACCACCTTGCTGGCACAGCAGCACTTCGACAATTTTCGCGACCGCTTCGCCAACTGGCCGGTGCGCATCGAGGCGGTATCGCGCTTTCGCAGCGCCAAAGAGCACGAGGACATCTTCGCGCGCGTCGCGAGCGGCACCGTGGATATCCTCATCGGCACCCACAAGCTGCTCAATAGCGCGATCCGCTACCACAATCTGGGGCTGCTGATCATCGATGAGGAACACCGCTTCGGCGTCGCCCAAAAGGAAAAACTGAAGGCGCTGCGCGCCGAAGTAGACATCCTGACGCTGACCGCGACACCGATTCCGCGCACGCTGAACATGGCCATGGGCGGCGTGCGCGATCTGTCGATCATCGCGACGCCGCCGGCGCGGCGCCTGGCGGTGAAGACCTTTGTGCGCGCCCACGATCAGCAACTCATTCACGAGGCGATCCTGCGGGAAATTCTACGCGGCGGCCAGGTCTACTACCTGCACAACGAAGTCAAGACCATCGCGCGCGCGGCCCGCGAACTCGCCGAGCTGATTCCCGAGGTGCGCGTCGAAATCGCCCATGGCCAGATGCGCGAGCGCGATCTGGAGCGGGTGATGGCGGACTTCTACCACCAGCGCTTCAACGTGCTGATGTGCACGACCATCATCGAGACCGGCATCGACGTGCCGAGCGCGAACACCATCATCATCGAGCGCGCCGACAAGCTCGGCCTCGCCCAGTTGCACCAGTTGCGCGGCCGCGTCGGCCGCTCCCACCACCAGGCCTACGCCTATCTGCTGACTCCGCCGACGGCGGCCGAAATGACGAGCGACGCCCAGAAGCGGCTCGACGCCATTGCCATGGCTGACGAGCTGGGCTCGGGGTTCACGCTGGCGACCCACGATCTGGAGATTCGCGGCGCTGGCGAACTGCTCGGCGACGAACAGAGCGGTCACATCCACAGCATCGGCTTTGCGCTGTACATGGAGCTGCTGGAGCGCGCCGTGGCGGCGCTACGCGCCGGCCGCATGCCCGACATGGACATCACGGCGGCCAAGGGTGTCGAGATCAAACTCAATATCCCGGCACTGATCCCGGCCGACTACCTGCCCGACATCCATGCGCGTTTGATCTTGTACAAGCGCCTCGCCAGCGCCCGCGACGAGGATCAGCTCCACGAATTGCAGGTGGAGATGATCGACCGTTTCGGCCTGCTGCCCCCGCAGTTGAAACAGCTGGTCGAGGTCACCCGCTTGCGCCTGCACGCCGAGCGCCTGGGCATCGCGCGCGTGGAGGCGGGGCCGAACGGCGGTCTGGTCGAATTCGCCGCCACCACGGTGGTGGAACCCCTCGCCCTGGTCGAGCTGATCCAGCGCCAGAGTCATGTCTACCGCCTGCATGGTTCGCGCGAGCTGCGCTTTCTGTTGCCGATGACCACGGCCGCGGAGCGCCTGCGCCAAGTCGCCGACCTGCTGGAGCGCCTGACGCCGCAGCCCTTGCGTCAGCCCTTGCGTGTTGGAGCAGACGGTGCGCCACCGCGCGCCGCGAACGCGCCCCCGCCGGCCGTGCGGCCGGACAAAACCCCGAGAACGGGTAGGGGAAAGCGTTAATCCAGGTTATCGCGCCGCAACTGCGCCTCGACGCCGAGCACTGAACTCCGGGATCACCATCAGGCGCTATACAGCCTGTGAACCCGGATTCCGCTCTTTTCGAGAAAAGAGATCTGCCGATAAATATACTGCTCACTCGCACAGGACGAAATAATGATCGCATCGATCGCCTGTCGTTCAAGTTCGGCGTCACCGCTAAACCCGACAATCGGAATATTGGCGATATTGTTGCCTATTTTTTTGGGGTCATTGTCATAGATGTGCGCAATTTTCGCCCGCGATAACGCCGTCAACGAGAGCAGCTGGCTGGTGTGTATCCCCCCACCCCAGAGCGCGAGCCGCCCGGGTGGAGTAGCCTGAATAATTTGTTCGATTTTTTCCGATAACCGTTTGACGGTGCTCGCCGATTGCGCGCAACAGCTGGCGACGGCGGCGCGCCCGGCGCTGTAATCGCTGATCGGCGCGGGTGCGGCAGTGGCGCTCAGGCCCCAGGTTGAAGCAATGACCGGATAAAACGGATGGATTCCAGCCGAATTATCAAAAGTTGCAACATGATCCGGACTGAACCCACATCTCGCCATCAACCCAGTCAACGTTCGCGGCGTAAAATAATTCAAATGTTCGAACGTGAAGTAGCCCATGGGTACAAATGGCTGAAGTAGGTTAGGGACCTCGATATATATTTTTCCATTCGGTGTCAACAGCTTGCGAAGCTGTAACACGATCGATTCAGGAGCAACCAGGTGTTCAAGCACATGGGATAAAATTACGACGTCAAAACCCGATTCCTGTTCGAGGACATCGTTGCTGAAAAGGCCCGTGATTACGTCGACGTCATATAACTGTTTTGATAAGTCCTTACACCGTTCGCTGGGATCGAGACCGACTACATCCCATCCTTGTTGTTTGAAAAGATACAAGCCGTAAGCTACGCTGCACCCAATATCGAGAACGCGACCTTTAAATCCAGGCTCGAAGCGCTCCGCAATAAATGCGTACATACGCTCGAATTTTGCTTTGTCCTCATTGGAGTTGACGCCACCCGATTGCGGGTTTTCGTAGTTAGAAAAACTCGTGTAGTAAGCATTGTAGGTCGCTTCGTCCAAGATCGGCGATGCGAACACCAAACCGCAGTCTTTACAGATGACAATATGGTGTTGGTAATCGATGTCTCCGATGCCTGCAATGGCCCCTATCGGCTGAATGGTTACTTCCTCCAAGCGGTCGGCGCCACAAACCGAACAGTCTCGGTGAATTTTGTGCATATGGTTCTACTCGACCTGCTGATTTAGCGCGAAATATTCAGTGTTATCCGCGACCATATGTTAAAGAGATGCATCGTAAATCCTTTTGTGTATCTCGCCCCGCACTTGACTCCATTCTTCACGCAACAAGGCAAGGCCAACAACGTCGTGTCGCGCATTATCTTTGCTTACGTGCTTTCTAAAATAACCCTCCCGCCGAAATCCGAAGCCTTCGTGCATATTAATCACCACCTCGTTTGATGACAGCACCTCGCAGTTGAGCTTGTCGAGCTTGAGGTCGTTAAACACATGTTCGATAACCTGGAATTCGACTTTAGAGCCGATCTTTGCGCCTCTGATCTTCGTATCTCCAAGATAGAATGCCCAGGAGCATGAGTTGTAAGGCTCGCCTCTGATGGCGAACAGGTTAGCCACCCCGAGGAGTTGTTCACCAGCGGTGATGACCCAATAAATAACCGAGGGATCCCTTTCAATCTTTTTGAACCAGGCTCGTTGTTCGTCCGCGGTGATCTCCTTGGACGTGTACATGTACTTTGAAACATCGGCACTATTTCTCCACAGCCTAACCTGTTCGATATGCTGCTCCAGCAATCGCACAAGAACTGGTTCGGGTGTCATACGCGCATACCCTCGCTGCGGCGGCGAAACAAAGCCTGGGGTAGAACCGGCTGCTGATTGCCGGCCGGGAGGCGGCGGTTCACTGAACTCGGGTTCCATTTACGCCGGCCGGAAGAGTATCAAGCACATCGCGGCGCGGATAGCGCCGGCAGTACCGGAGTGCCCCAAGGGGGCAGTCAAACCACCCCCAGTACCCGCCCGGCGCGCGCCGGTACCGGCAATTGGCGGTGCAGATTCCAGGCGGCGTCGAGACGCGCGCGGGTAGTGGCCGGGAACGGCGCGCTGCGCCGGGAGCTCATGTCCACATGTATAGCCAGGCACTCGTTGGTGGCAACCGGGGTGCCACCGTCGCCCTGGTACATTTCGTGGAAGTAGCGCAGGCGCTTGTCATCACAGGCGAGCAACTGGGTGGTGATGCGCAGATGGTCCCCGGCAAAGACTTCGCGCAGATAATCGACATTGATCGCCAGCGTAAACATGGAACTGTTGGTGACGCGGCGATAATCGAGACCAATGCCGAGACCGTCGTAGAAATCATCGGTCGCCTTATCGAAGGCAAGCACATAGTAGGCCAGATTCATATGGCCGTTGTAGTCGATCCAGGCCGGATCGACTGATACCCGGGTCTCGTGCCGGTGCTGTCTTGGCGCTGTCATCATTGCTTCCTATGGTTGCGAACTGGATATTTGCGGGCCGAAACGGTGCGGCAAGTTTGGTCTGGCGGGGGAATGGCAGTGGGGGGATGGCATGGCAGGTCACCTGTATAATGCATCCGCTCCGGGGACGGCAACAGGCGGATGCCCATTAGCCGCCGCCGGGGCACTTGCATTGGCGGGGCAAACAGGCAAAATCGCGCCCCTTTTACGCATTGCCAGTGTTCGCCTCACCAACTTTCCGATCATCGACCGGGCCAGTGTCCAGCGCCTGGTTCGCAACCCCAGCACCCGGAGAGCCCCGCTTGAACATAGCCTCGACGCCACCCTGGTCCATCGCCCAAGCCGTCAAACACTACGGCATTCAGGACTGGGGCGCCGATTATTTTCATATTTCGGATGCCGGTGAGGTGACGCTGCGCGCGCGCAGCCAGCACAATGGCAACGGCCACGGCAATCCGGTCGATGTATCGCTGCTGGAAATTATCGACGAGCTGCGCCAGCGCGACCTCGACGTGCCGCTGCTGCTGCGCGTCGAAAACGTGCTCGACGCCGGTATTCGCCACCTCAACGAAGCCTTCGCCGACGCCATCCGCCAGTCCGGCTACCGCAACCACTATCGCGGCGTGTTCCCGATCAAGGTCAACCAGCAGTGCCATGTGGTGGAGGAGATCGCGCGCTTTGGCCGCACCTATCACCACGGCTTCGAGGCCGGCAGCAAGGCCGAGCTGATCATTGCGCTCGCCCACCTGAGCGACCCCGACGCCTTGATCATCTGCAACGGCTACAAGGATTCGGAATTCATCGATCTCGGCCTGCGCGCGCGCCAGCTCGGCATCAAGTGCGTATTCGTCATCGAGACGCTGACCGAGGTGCCCATCATCATCGAGCGCAGTCGCGTGCTCGGCATCGAGCCGATGATCGGCATGCGCCTGAAGCTGATGACCAAGGTCGATGGCCACTGGAGCAACGACAGCGGCGAGCGCAGCCTGTTCGGGCTGACCACCACGCAAATCATCCAGGCCATCGACGACCTGAAGGCGGCGGGCCTGCTGCACTGCCTGCAACTGCTGCACTTCCACCTGGGCTCGCAGATTCCCAACATCCGCGACATCCGCGCCGGCGTGCTCGAAGCCTGCCGCTACTACATCGACATCATCGGCGAGGGCGCTCCGCTGGGTTATCTCGACCTCGGCGGCGGCCTCGCGGTGGACTACGACGGCTCGCGCAGCAACGATGCCCACAGCCGCAACTACAGCCTGCAGGAGTATTGCGTCGATATCGTCGAGGCGCTGGCCGCGGCGCTCGACCCCCACGACGTGCCGCACCCGGTCATCGTCACCGAATCCGGACGCGCGACGGTCGCCTATACGTCCATCCTGATCTTCAACATTCTCGATGCCAGCATCTTCGAGGCCTCGAAAGTGCCGGTGGCGCTGCCCGAAGACAGCCACGAACAGATGGTCAACCTGTGGGAGACGCTGGCCAATATCACGCCGAAAAAAGTGCAGGAGGCCTACAACGATGCGGTCTATTACCGCGGCCAGATTCAGGAGCTGTTTCTGCGCGATGAGGTCAATCTGCGCACCCGCTCGCTGGCCGAGAATATCTACCTGCAAGTGCTGCAAACCATCGCCGCGCTGTTGCCCACGCTCGACCGCATCCCGGCCGAGCTGGAAGACTTGCAAACCATGATCGCCGACATTTACTACGGCAATTTCAGCGTGTTCCAGTCGCTGCCGGATGCCTGGGCGATCAACCAGGTGTTCCCGGTGATGCCCATCCATCGCCTCGGCGAGCAGCCGACGCGGGAGGCCATCATCGCCGACCTGACCTGCGACTGCGACGGCAAGCTCGACCTGTTCGCCCACCCCGAGGGCGCGCGCAATACCTTGTCGGTGCATCCGCTGCAAGAGGGCGAGGAATACTACCTGGGCGTGTTTCTGGTCGGCGCCTATCAGGAGACGCTGGGCGATCTGCACAACCTGTTCGGCGACACCAACGTCGCCAATGTGCGCATCAATGACGACGGCAGCTTCGACTTCGTCCACGAGCTGCACGGCGACAGCATCGCCGATGTGCTGAGCTATGTGGAGTACGACCCCAAGAAGCTATACGAGCGCTTCCGCGCCGTCGCCGAGCAGGCCGTGCGCGAGCGCCGCATCAGCGTCGCGGGTCGCCAGCAGGTGCTCGGCGCCTTTTCCGAGAGCCTGCGCGGCTACACTTATTTCGAACGCTGAGGCTATTTTCGAACGCTGAGGCTATTTCACGCGCCGATCCGGCCCGCAATTACCAGCAACCCCAGCACAGGCAACGGAGGAAAACCATGGCCAAAGCCCTGATCATCGGCGCCGGCGGCGTCGGCGGCGTTGTCGCCCATAAGTGCGCGCAGGTGCCGGCAGTATTTTCCGAAATTCTGCTGGCGAGTCGCACCGAGGCCAAGTGCAAGAAAATCGCCGCGCAGATCCGCGCCAAGCACCCCGACGCGGGGATCACAACGGCGGAGGTGGACGCAGATGATGTTCCGGCTCTGGTCGCACTGATCAAACGCGAAAAACCCGCGCTGGTGAACAATGTCGCACTGCGCTATCAGGATCTGACAATCATGGATGCCAGCCTGCAGCCCGGCGTGCACTACCTGGATACCGCCAACTACGAGCCGCCAGACGAGGCCAAATTTCAGTACAGCTGGCAGTGGGCGTATCA
>CBDDRG010000044.1:0-13415 GCA_965232975.1 uncultured bacterium | reverse complement strand
GCCGTCGCCGACAGCTACCACCACACCCTGACTGGTTTTTTCTTTGGCCGCCGCACCCGGCAGTAGAATGCCGCCGGCGGTCTTCTTTTCATCTTCCTTGCGGCGGACGATAACGCGGTCATTTAAGGGACGGATCTTCATCTCAGTCATGCTCCACTTGTTCTCAATTTAAGTCGCAGCTCGGGAAGCTGCCCGAGGCCACACCCAGTGTGGGGACACCCGACGCCAATTCAAGTGCCCCCCGCTAAAAACGCCTCCGGCTGTCAGCAGCGCCTGGCGAATCTGGACAATAGGGGCGCCGATGCAGATTTCAAGGGCGCGCCTGGAGATTATTCGGGGTCGTTGAGACAGGCACCCGTCGCCCGGACAAGGCCGCTCAAGGAAAAGCTCCACCCACAAAAAAACATGGGGGCATAGCCCCCATGTTTTTTTTGACTGGAAACGAGGAGTCGAATCTATTCGAGGAACAACAGACTAAAAAGGAAGTTCTCGGTTGCCCCCAAGGTACCGGTCAGCCCGTCCACCGTAGGCTGCAGGATCTGTTGGAGCGGGATCTCAAGGCCAAGGCTTGCTGGAAGCCCGTATATCCCCGCGAGCAGTGGCTGGAGCACGCCATGCGATACCGCGGGCAACACGCCACGCGATCCATTGACATACGATCCATCGGGATAGTAGCCAAACACCGTCTCCATTACCAGGCTGTCCAGACCCAAGGACTGGGTCAGATTCGGCAGCACCTCCGCGAGATTGAGCGCCTCCAACACACCGCCGACCAGTTCATTGAGCAGGCCATCGCTGCCCACGAGATCGAGCAGGCCGTCGCTGCCCAGCAGACCACCGTCACCATTGTCACTGTCCACCAGACCCAGGCCGCCCAGCAGGCCATTGCCGTTGCCGCCCAGCAGACCGTCGCCATCACCCAGCAAGCCGCCCACCAGACCGTCGTCATCACCGCCCAGCAAGCCGCTCAGCAAGCCGCCCAGCAGGCCGTCGCTGCCCAGCAGACCACCCAGCAGGTCGTCGTCGCCACCCAGCAGGCCCAGACCGAGCAGGCCGTCGCCATCACCGCCGAGCAAACCACCCAGCAGACCGCCGCTACCGCCCAGCAGACCACCCAGCAGGCCGTCGCCATCGCCGCCAAGCAAGCCGCCCAGCAGGCCGTCGCTGCCCAGCAGACCACCCAGCAGATCGTCACCACCCAGTAGGCCCAGACCGAGCAGGCCGTCGCCGTCGCCACCCAGCAGGCCCAGACCAAGCAGGCCGTCACCGTCGCCACCCAGCAGGCCCAGACCGAGCAGGCCGTCGCCGTCGCCGCCTAGCAAGCCGCCCAGCAGGCCGTCGCTGCCCAGCAGACCACCCAGCAGACCGTCGCTGCCCAGCAGACCACCCAGCAGACCGTCGCTGCCCAGCAGACCACCCAGCAGACCGTCGCCGCTGCCACCCAGCAGGCCCAGACCGAGCAGGCCATCGCCACTGCCACCCAGCAGACCCAGGCCCAGAAGGCCGTCGCCACCGCCACCCAGCAATCCACTGGCGCCAGTCACGGAACCCACCGCCAGCGTGGGCGCGGATCCTGCCAGGGTCACCGTATCGGCTTGCAGACACACCGGCAGGCCTAAGCCCAGCGAACATGCCAGCACAGCTGAACCCTTCTTCCATTTGTTGTTGATCGAGATCATCGCGTCCTTCCTCCAAACATCACCAAGTTGACGTACGAGCACGGCGCCCCAAAAGCGCCTGTAATGCCGAGTGTAACCGCACCTGAACTGCCATCCCGCCAGCCGACACCCCAGTGTAAACCCCTCTGGAGCCCTCACAATGTGGCCTAGTTGTGTCGCCCTGGCTCAGTATAGTACAAGAAAAAAAGTGACAATTAGATTTTGTAAAGCGGATTTTTACTATAAATACACCAGATTGAGCCTAAAAAATCACCCCGCTTTCCCTCTTTACCAGCCACCCTGCGCCGGCGATCGGCGCATCCAATTCGGGCATGAATGGATAATGACCGCAATTTTCAAGCCCGCACTGCCAGTCGCAACGGGGGCACCTGACTACTGCTCGAACGAATCCCCACTCAGCTCAGCAACGGTTTCGCCAAGCGCCTTTGACGCCTGTTCGAGCTCTGGTCAAGGGTACGGCGCAAGGCAAAACTGATCGAAAAAACGCACGGCGTGCGGGAGCATTTTGCGGCCATTTTTAACGCCGCGATGCACCCTTCAGCGAGAGCTTGAACAGGCTCTTAAAAGGCTATTCCGAGCACAGTCCCGAGATCATCGATTATCTGCTGCTCCGAGATAACCTTGATGGTCGTCATGCCGAGCGCCTTGGCCGGCTTCAGGTTGACGCCCAGGTCGTCCATGAACAACACCTCGGCCGGCTCCACCTGCAAGCGCTCGCAGGCCAGCAAATAGAACGCCGGATCCGGTTTGCGCATGCCCTCCCTGCTCGATTGCAACACATGGTCAAACAGGCTCATCACCGCCCTGACGTCAGCTTCCCGATCAACCGACGCGGCCATGCCGGGGCCCTTGCCGGCGCGCACGTTGTTGGTCAGGCACGCGACCTGGTAATGCTGCTTACAGCGTTTCAGCACCTCGACCATGCGTGGGCGCACATCTCCACCCAGCAGCGCAACCACTTCAGCACCCGGCAGCGGATGACCTGCCGCCGTCGATTCGGCGAGAAAGGCCTGGTCGAATTCATCCAAACCGATCTGGCTCGCCTCAAACCTGGCCCAGGCATTGGTATCGGGGTTAGTGGCATTGATACGGCGAATGAAATCCCTGGGCAGCCCGCGCTGCGCCTCGAAGCGATTGAATGCCTCGAAGGGCGAGGTCGTCAGCACGCCGCCAAAGTCCCACAGAATTGCCTTGATTCCCATGACTGATTCAACCTCGATGCGCCGGACGCCGGTTTCGGCCGGGGCGGGATTATAGCCGCCCCGCGAGCCTCGGATTGCACCCATCGCCGATCAAGCGCAGCGTGGATGACGCCTGAGGTTATGGGGTCAGGACTGTTAGGTGCGCGTAGTCGGCGAATCAGGCGAGCTTGTCCTTTCTGCCGTTACGCGCACACCACAGGCATCCGCCTCAGGTTGCAGCGGCGCGCTCAGCCGCTTCGCGTTCTGTGGCGCGGCGCTCGACCTCCTCCTTGGCCGCCGTTCAGCCACTCCGGCGGGACGGCGGCAATACGGATCCGCTCGCGATGCCATCGGCGGCCCGCACGGCCAGTGCATGAATGGTCAACGATGGCGACTCGCCCCCGCCGCTCGACGGAAAGACGCTGGCATCCGCAATGTACAGATTGGGGTGCTCGTGGCTGCGGCAGCGGGCATCGACGACGGAGGTAACGGGATCGTTCCCCATGCGGCAGGTGCCGAAGACGTGAGTCGCCGAAAAGAGGTCCCAGGCGCCAAATTCCTCGACCAATTCAGTTGCCCCCGCCGCTTTCAACAAGCGACGCGCCTGGCCTGCCATGAATTTCAAGCGCTTGATTTCCTGGTGGCCCAGGTGTGAATGCAGGCGCGGCAGCGGCATGCCAAGCCGGTCTTTCTGCTGCGGATCGAGATCGACGAAGGTCTCCCCGTTGGGCAGAAACTCGCCGATGGCGCCAACCGACAGGGCACTGCCGATGGTGGCCCGAACCCCATCCTTGAGTTGTTTGCCAAATCCGCCGACAACCCGCGAGGCATAGGCGATCGGCCCGGTTAAGCCGACCTCCTGCGTGCTGGAACTCAAGCGGCAACCGCCGGTCACGCCCGGAATGGCATCCGGTGCGTTGAAGTCCCAGCAGATGGCGTCGGACTGTAACCCCGCATGGCTTTGGGTCAGTCCGGGCACAAGCCCGGTGCTGTTCCAGGAAAGCGTTTCCATGAAATTGCGCCCGACCTGCCCCGAACCGTTGGCCAGCCCCTTGCGGTGGTGTCGGCTGTGGCTGTTCAACAGCAAACGCGGGCTTTGTACGGCTCCCGCTGCCAGAACGAGAATCGGTGTCTCGATGCGCCTAACGGTTTTGTCCTCCAGGTAGTCCAGAGTCGCTATCCGCCCGCTGGCTAACGCGCTTATGCTCGCGACGGGACACGCCGGTTTGAGCGTCAGGCGGCCGCTCGCCAGGCCCTTGCGGATAAAGGTGACATCGGCCGACCCCTTGTCGCCGATTGGGCAGCCCCGATTGCAGTTACCGCAGTAATTGCAGGCCCGACGGCCGTCATAGGCCACCGAGAGCGCAGCCCGGGAGTTGGATTGCCAGCGCATCCCCAATTGGTTCCCGGCCGCTACCAACCGTTGCGCGGGCGGACTGAGCGGGTGAGCGGGCAGCGGAAGGGAGGCGCTGCGCCAGCGTGCATCCTGAGCGGGCGCGCCGGCGACGCCGATGAGGTTTTCGCAGAGCACGTAATACGGTTCCAGGTCGGCGTAGTCCATGGGCCAGTCGCAACCCGCACCATGCCGGCTGCGCAGCTTCATGGCGTCCGGATGCATCCGGTGGGATTCGCCGACGAAACCCAGGGTGCTGCCGCCCACGCCCTGAACATGCTGATAGCCCGGTCCCATCGATTGTCTGGTCTCGCCGCGCACCAGCGGCCCAATCACGCGGTTCCAGGAGCGCAGCTCCGCATCGACTGGATCGAGATGGTCGAGTTGGGCAATGCTGAATCTGCCCTGGCTCCCGGGCAGCTCAGGAAACCGACGTCGTTCCCAGTCCGGCTGGCTTAATGCGTAATCGCGCGCCGGGTCGAACCTCGGGCCGGCTTCCAGAAGCAGAACGTGCAAGCCCTGCTCGCACAAGCGCCATGCGGCGGCCGCGCCACCCGCGCCCGAGCCGATGACCACGGCATCAAAGCGATTTACCGCCACGGCGGCGGGTAGCCCAGAGGCTGTGGCGGCCGATTAATCGGCAAGCCGTGCCAGGCCGCCGGATCGCTGTAATAGACCTCGACAGCCGTCTGGCGCACCAGCTCATAAAAACGGCGCGGTACCTGATCCCAGTCCGAGGTGGACATCCACTCGACGACCGCATTCTGTTGCCGGGCAGAAAGCTCGGCAAATGGCGGCCCACCGGTCATGTTCAGCCACTGGCAACCCAGTTCAAGCAAGCGGCGAAAACGCGCTTCAGTCTCGGCGAGCGCCCACAGCTGCTCATCCACCCGCAACTCGGTCGCCGAGCCGGACAAGGCATCGCGTGGCAACAGAACATCGATAAAGGCGGCAAAGGTAGCCCGCTCACGTGACGAGGGCTTGGTCGCCGCCCAGAGCGGCGAAACATCAAATGCCTGTCCCAAAAAGAAAGCGCCGACGATCTTGAGGAGTCGTCGACGCTGCATGCATCGCTTCCGAGTCACGTCGCGTAGTGCAGGCTGTGTTGAATTTGTTAGTCGATCGATGTGGTGGTGCACGCGGGGTCGGAATATATGCCATTGACGTTATCCACCACGCACTGCGCCGGAGTCCGGGTCCGATTCGGTTTGTCGAACTTGCCCTGACTATGCAGGGTGGCATAAGGCAAAAACCCGAGTCCTGCATAGGCATCCACGCCTGCGCCGAGGTACGGCGCATTCAGTCCAACGCCGAGTAGCGGCGCGCCTTTCAGGAAGTCATAGCCAATCCCGAGCTCGCCCTGCAGATCCTCCTTGCCATCGAGGTAGCTAAGCTTGAGCTTGCCCGGCTTGATGCCGCCTGCGAGATTGACGTGGAAAGCCAGGTTGCCGCCGGTGGTATCACCGTCGGCATCGACCTTGGCCCTGAACACGCCAAGAACCAATGCCGGTATGGCGCCACCACCGATGGTCCAGTTCAGACCGACATAGGCTTGGGTTTCGGTTTTGCTTGCACTGCCAGTAGTGGTAGCGGGAATCAGGCTGTAGAGGGGGGCGGCCACCCCCGCAAAGGCCGTAGAACCCGTCAATGCGGATAAGAGAAATACGGCGAGCATAGATTTTTTCATGGCGGATTCTCGATTTGGGTGAGCGCACGCGGATGCTATCACCAAAAAAGATTTCCGCTTCAATCCCTGCGTCCACCAGCAACCCCTCGGCAACCAAAAGGGGCGTTTGCACTTGGCACAAAGGGGACATTACGACTTGGGGCTTACAAACCGGCTTGCCACAGCGCGGCCTTTTCTGCTCAACTGCGGCGACAACTAACAATCTGGGGGCACCACAATGAACCGAGGACATGCACTGGTGACCGGCGCCATCGGCGGTCTCGGCACCGCCATCGTCAAGCGCCTTATCGCCGCCGGCATTCCGGTCATCGGCACCGATCGCCGGGGCGAGGATCTCGACGCCTGGCGCAGCGAGGAACTCTCGGCCGACGAGCAGCAGGCCTTCACTTTCTACCCGCTGGATGTGACCAAGGAGAGTCAGGTTGACGACCTCGCCACCATGCTGTCGGTGCAGGGCACGCCGGTGGCCTATCTGATCAACAACGCCGGCATCCAGGGCAACTCCAAGCCCTGGGAACTGGACTCGAAAACCTGGGAGCGCGTGCTGCGGGTGAACATGCACGGCACCTTTTACCTGACCCGCGCGTTCAGCAAGGCCATGGTCGATCGCGGCTTCGGGCGCATCGTCAACTTTGCATCGATGTACGCGTTCCATCCGGGGGTCGGCCAGGGGCCCTATGCGGCGGCCAAGGCCGGCGTCAGCGGCTACACCCGTTCGATCGCGCTCGATCTCGCCAGACACGGCGTCACCGCCAACGTGATCGCGCCGGGCATGATCTGGCACGAGCGTCTGCGCGGCGTGCTGCCTGACAGCGAATTCGACAAGATGTTCGCGCAGATCCCGGCCGGCCGCTCCGGCAAACCGGAGGAGATCGCCGGTGCCGTCGCGTTCTTCTGCTCCGAGGAATCCTCCTACGTCACCGGCCAGACGCTGCATGTCAACGGCGGGCTGTATCTGCCCGGATAACCCTCCAACCACCCCGGATGCTCGCGCGACACGGCCATAACCATAACGACCAGAGGCAGGCGCATGAACAAGAAACATATCCTCGATGGCATCCGGGTGCTGGATTTCTCCCAGCACGTCGCCGGCCCCAGCGTCACCCGGATGATGGCCGAGATGGGCGCCGAGATCATCAAGCTCGAACTCGCACCCCACGGCGAGCAGATCCGCCAGGTCGGCCTCAAGAAAAACGGCCGCGGGATCTACTTCATCCAGCAGAACCGCGGCAAGAAGAGCGTCTGCGTCAACCTGAAGACGGCGCAGGGCCAGGCCATCGTCAGCGAGTTGATCACCAAGATCGATGTCGTGCTCGAGAACTTCGCGCCGGGCGTCATCGGCCGTCTGGGTTTCGGCTGGGAGCGGGTGCAGGCGCTGAATCCGAACGCAATCATGTGCTCCGTGTCCACCTTCGGCCAGGACGGCCCGCTGGCGACGCTGCCCGGCTACGATTTCATCGGTCAAGCCTACGCCGGCATCACCAGCATGATCGGCGACAAGGCAAACGGCCCCTACATCCCGATGGCCGCCATTGGCGATACCGCGACCGGCGCCCATGCCCTCGCCGCGATCAACGCCGCGCTCTACCACCGCGCCACTGGCGGTGGCGGGCAATTCATCGATGTGTCGCTGCTCGACTGCTACTTTCACTGCCACGAAATGAACGTCGGCCTGATCAGCGCCACCGATGGCGCCATCGATCCCGTGTTGCCGGGCAAACACCACACCGTGGTCGCGCCCCTCGGCGTGTTCAAGGGCAAGGATGGCTATCTGGTGCTGATCGCGATCCTGCAACGCTGGCCGGAATTCTGCCGGGTGATGGGCAAGCCCGAATTGATCGACGACCCGCGCTTCGTCGACGACGCCACCCGCGGCGCCCACCAGCCGGAACTCACCCGCATCATCGAGGACTGGCTGCAGGCGCAGCAGAGTGATGCGGCCACCATTGCCCTGCTCGGCGAGCACCACATCCCGGTCGCGCCCATCCTGTCCATCAAGCAGGTCATGGCCCACCCCCACATGCGCGGGCGCGGGACGGTGCGCACGGTGACCGACCGGGGCGCCGGCAGCTTCGACATGCCCGGCATGCCGCTGCGGTTTTCCGCATTCGCCAACGATCTGGAGCTGCACGCGCCCTACCTGGGCGAGCACAACCGCGAAGTGCTGAGTCAACTGCTCGCCTTCGACGACCGCCAGATCGGCGAACTCATCGCCGCCGGCGTGCTGGTTCAGGAACCCCTACCCACCGCCTCCTGACGGCGACGCAACGCCCGCCGTTGCAGCAGCAGATAGCCGGCCGGGATCACCAGCAGCGACAGCAGCGGCGCGGTGATCATGCCGCCCACCATGGGCGCGGCGATGCGGCTCATCACTTCGGAACCGGTGCCGCTGCCGAACAGGATCGGCAGCAAACCTGCGACAATCACCGCCACGGTCATGGCCTTGGGCCGCACCCGCAGCGCGGCGCCGGCGCGGATCGCGGCCAGCAGCGCGGCGTCCGTACCCTCGCCGGCGGCGACGCTGGCACGCCACGCCGGTTGCAGATAGATCAGCATGATCACCCCAAACTCCGCCGCCACCCCCGCCAGCGCGATAAAGCCGACCCCGGTGGCGACCGACAGGTTGTAGCCCAGCAGGTACAGAAACCAGACCCCACCGGTGAGCGCGAACGGCAGCGTGGCCATGATCAGCAGCGCCTCGTCGAGGCGACCCACGGTGACATACAGCAGCACCAGAATGACCAGCAGGGTCGCCGGCACCACCCAGGCCAGACGCGCATTGGCGCGCTGCATGAACTCGAACTGGCCGGAGTACGCGAGGCTCACGCCGGGTTCGAGCTTCACGTTTTTCGCGACCGCCGTGCGCAGATCGGCGACGACCGCCGCCAGATCGCGTCCGCGCACGTCGATATAAACCCAGCCGCTGGGACGCGCGTTTTCACTTCTGAGCATGGTCGGGCCGGCGTTGACGGCGATCCGCGCGACGGTGCCCAGCGTGATCTGACTACCCCCCGGCGTCGTGATCGGCAGCGAGTTGAGGCTGTCGAGGGTATCGCGCCACTCCCGCGGGTAGCGCAGGCTGATGGGGTAGCGCGCCCGCCCCACCACCATCTCGCCGACCGCTTCGCCACCGATCAGCCCGGCCACTACCGCCTGCACGTCCGCGACATTGAGGCCGTGGCGCGCCGCCGCCTGCCGGTCGATATCGATATCGACATAGCGGCCGCCGCCCAGTCGCTCGGCCAGCGCCGAGGACACCCCGGGCACGGTCTTGGCGACCGTCTCCACCGCGCCCGCGACCCGCTCGATGGCGGCCAGATCGGGGCCGGCTATCTTCACGCCCACCGGACTCTTGATGCCCGTCGCCAGCATGTCGATGCGGTTGCGGACCGGCGGAATCCAGATATTGGTCAGCCCCGGCCCCTGCACCGCGCGATCGAGCTCCGCGACGAGTTGTGCCGGGGTCAGCCCCGGCCGCCACTGGTCGCGCGGTTTGAACTGGATCGTGGTCTCGAACATCTCCAGCGGCGCCGGGTCGGTGGCGCTGTCCGAGCGCCCGGCCTTGCCGAACACCCGCGCCACTTCCGGCACGGTGCGAATCAGGCGGTCGGTCTGCTGCAACAGCTCCGCCGCCTTGTGTGCCGGCAGGCCGGGCAACGCACTCGGCATGTACAGCAGGTCGCCTTCATCGAGGGGCGGCAGAAACTCTCCCCCAAGCCGGCTAAGTGGCCAGAGCCCGGTCAGCAACACCAGCGCGGCGACCGCCAGCGTCGTTTTCGGCCAGCGCAGCACAGCGTCCAGCAGGGGTCGGTAGCAGCGAATCAGCCCCCGATTGAGCGGGTTGCGGGCTTCGTCCGGCAGCCGGCCGCGAATCCAGTAGCCCATCAGCACCGGAATCAGCGTCACCAACAGCCCGGCCGCCGCCGCCATGGCATAGGTCTTGGTAAACGCCAGCGGGCCGAACAGGCGCCCCTCCTGCGCCTCCAGCGCGAAGATAGGCACAAACGACAGCGTGATGATGAGCAGCGAAAAGAACAGCGCCGGCCCCACTTCGCTGGCCGCCGTCGCCATCAGCTGCCAGTGGACATCGCCCCGTAGTTCGGCGTCGGGATGCTCGCGCCGCCAGGCCTCGACCTTCTTGTGGGCGTTCTCGATCATCACCACCGCCGCGTCCACCATGGCGCCAATGGCGATCGCGATACCACCCAGGGACATGATGTTGGCATTGATACCCTGCACCCGCATCACGATGAACGCGATCAGCACGCCCAGCGGCAGCGCGACGATGGCCACCAGCGATGACCGCAGGTGGCCGAGAAACAGCGCGCACACCAGGGCGACAACCACGAACTCCTCGATCAACTTGCCGGTCAGGTTCGCGACCGCGCGGTCGATCAGCAGACTGCGGTCGTAGGTGCTGACCAGATCGACACCGGGCGGCAGGCTGGCGCGCAGTTCGGCGACCTTGGCGTGCACCGCCGCCAACGTCGCGCGGGCATTCTTGCCCGCGCGCAGAATCACCACGCCGCCCACCGCCTCGCCCTCGCCGTCCAGCTCGCCGAGGCCGCGGCGCAGTTGTGGCCCGATCTGGATATGCGCGACCGCACCCAGCGTGACCGGCACGCCCCCGACCAGCGCCAGCGGGATCGCGCGAAAATCGCCAATGTCCTTCAGATAGCCACTGGCGCGCACCATGAACTCGGCCTCGCCGAGTTCGACCACCGCGCCGCCAGTCTGCTGATTGGCGGCGGCGATGGCGCTCCGCACCTGCGCTTGCGTGATACCCAGATTCGCCAGCCTGACCGGATCGAGCACCACCTGGTACTCCTGAACCATGCCGCCGATGGTTGCCACCTCGGCGACATTGGGCAGGGTTTTCAGCTCGAACTTGAGCAACCAGTCCTGCAGCGCGCGCAGCTCGGCGATGTCGTGGCGGCCGCTGCGGTCGATCAGCGCGTACTGATAAATCCAGCCCACACCGGTCGCATCGGGCCCCAGCGCCGTGCGCGCGGCGGCCGGCAAACGGCCCTGCACCTGGTTCAGGTATTCGAGCACCCGCGAGCGCGCCCAGTACAGGTCGGTGCCGTCCGCGAACAGCACATAGACGAAGCTGTCGCCAAAAAACGAGAAGCCGCGCACCGTGTGCGCGCCCGGCACCGACAGCATCGTCGTCGCCAGCGGATAGGTGACCTGGTCCTCGACGGTCTGCGGCGCCTGGCCGGCGTAGCTGGTGCGAATGATCACCTGCACATCCGACAGATCCGGCAGCGCGTCGATCGGTGTGGTCGCGACCGCCCACACGCCCGCCAGCGCGATGCCGAGCGTCGCCAGCAGCACCAGCAGGCGATTGGCGATCGACCACTGGATCAGCCGGGCGATCATCGGCCACCGCCCGCGGACTCGCTCGGCTGTGCGGGCGAAACCCCGGTGATACCGCGCAGGCTGGCCTCGGAATCGAGCAGGAATTGCCCGCTAACCACGACCTGCTGACCCTCGGCCAGGCCGCGGGCGACGAAGGTCTGCCCACCCGTTTCGCGGCCGACCTCGACTGCGACCGGCCGATAGCGCCCGCCCGCCTCTGCCACCATCACCAGGGTGCGCTTGCCGGTGCGGATCACCGCCGCCGTCGGCACCGCCAGCGCGGTGGCGGTGGACTCGCTGCGCAGCTCGACCTGGGCGGACAAACCCGGCCGCAACTCGCCCGACGGGTTCGGCAATTCCACCCGCACCCGCAGGCTGCGGGTGGCGTCATCGAGCGTCGGCAGAATGGCCGCGACCCGGCCGGTGAAGCACCGCTCCGGCCACGCCGTCAGGCGCACCGTCGCGCGCGCGCCCACCGCGACCGCGCCAGCCTGGGCTTCCGGCACCGCGACTTCGAGCCATACCTGTGTCAGCCCGTTGATGCGTGCGATTGCGGCACCCGCCTCGACCGCCATGCCGGCGCGCGCATCCAGGCTCTGCACCACACCGGCCGCGGGCGCGACCAACCTGAACTCGGAGCGGGCGACGCCGTTGCGCTCCAGCGCACTGATATCCGCGGAACTCATGCCCAGCAGTTGCAGGCGCTGGCGCGCGGCCGCGGTCAGCGCCGGATCACCGATCGCGCGCACGGCGAGAAATTCCCGCTGGGCCACCGCCCAGGCGGGGATCAGCAACTGCACCAGCGGCTGGCCGGCGGCGATCACATCGCCTGGCGCCAGCGCCCAGACGCGTTCGACAAAACCGGCGGCGCGGCTTTGCAACACAGTCACCGCCCGCTCGTCGAAGCCGATCAGGCCGCTGGCCTCGATCTGCGTCGCCACGGACACACGCACCACGCTGCTCACGCGCATACCCAGGTTCTGGGTCAGCGCCGGGTCGATCGTCATGACCCCGGCCGCCGCGCCCGGCTGCTCACTCTTGGCGGCGTAACGGGGTACCAGATCCATATCCATGAAGGGCGATTTGCCCGGTTTGTCGAAGTGCTGCTGCGGATACATGGGGTCGTACCAGTACAGCACCTCAGGCTCGGCAGCCGCGGGGGCGGGTAGCGGCGGCCGCGACATCTCCCGCGACGGCGTCGGCAAGGCCGCCCCGCGCAACCACCAGCCCAGCGCAGCGGCGAGCGCGAGCAGCGCGATAATGACCATGGCTGGGCGCAGCTTCGGCATGTTCATGGCTGCACCCCCGCGGGAGTTGCGCCAGCGGCCATCGCCCAGGGGGTACCGCCCTCGACATTGGTCGGCGCCCCGCCGCCCAGATCGCCGTCCGCACCCGGCGCGGCATAACTGAAGTACAGGCGCGCCGCGACCTGGGCGCGCTCGCCATCGAGGGCGATGGCGGCGAGCTCCGCATCGATGCGCTCCCGCCGCGCCGTTATCACCTCCGTCAGATCGGCCTTGACGCCACTCCAGGCGGCGGTAGCCAACGCCACTTTGTGCTGCGCCAGCGGCAGCAGCACCTCGCGCTGACGGGCGACGGCCCGGGTCAGCCGCCGATAGTCGGCAAGACCCGCCTCCAGCATCGCACTGTGTTCGCGAAAGGCGGCGTCGCGTTCGGCGGCGAGCGCCATTTGCTCGGCGCGGCGGGCGGCAATCTGCGGGTTCTGGCGAGCATCCGCGAACAGCGGCAGATCGAAACTCAGCTGCACGCTCAGCATGTCGCTGAAGGGCGCAGCGCGGTGCTGATAGGTCGTCTCAAGCGCCCAGTCCGGCGTTTTCGCAGCCTTGGCTTCGTCGACGGCGGCGGCGAGCACCTCGGCTTTGGCGGCATACGCCGCGAGCTCCGGATGCCGGTGCAGCCCGTGGCGCAAGGCGTCGGCGATGATCGGCAACGCCGGTAGCGCGCCCGCGAGGGGGGCGTCGGCGGCGTCGCCGAGCCAGCGCCGCAACGCGGCAATCGCCCGCTCGCGCTGCGCCGTCAGACCATCCCGACGGGCCGCGATCGCCGCCGCCTCCCGCTGAGGCTCCACCGCCGCAACGGCACTGCCACCACCC
>CBDDRG010000043.1:0-14979 GCA_965232975.1 uncultured bacterium | reverse complement strand
GTCGCGGCCTTCCTGCCAGCCCCTGATCCACTCCCGACTGAGCGGGGTGCCGTCCACATGGGGACAGTGGTCGCTAGCGCGGCCATCCAAACCGATTTGATAGCCTTTGACGAAAGCGCGGTGGTTGCTGTCTCTCTTCTGTCTTTTCATGCGAGATCTGGCTCCTGTTCCGAGGGCGTCGGCCAACTGGCTGACGGCGATATGCTTGGCTCCCTGCTCAATGCTGTCCTGCGGGTATTGCCGATCGAGTTCAACAAATAGCGCCTCGACCTGTCGAGGATTTTATTAGTCTATCCGGAGGCCGCATTAATACCTTCAGGTAATTAAAGGCATCATCACCCATGTCAAGCGCCACTGAACAGCCACTTCCAGCTGCTCCGCAAACCTGGTTCGTCACCTGCCCGAAAGGCTTGGAAACCCTGCTCGCACGCGAGCTCGAGGCGCTGGGCGCGGCTTGCGTGGGGGAAACCGCGGCCGGTGTCGAATGTAAAGGCGACAGCGCCCTGGGCTATCGGATCTGCTTGTGGTCGCGGCTAGCCAATCGCGTACTGCTGCCGCTGGCGCGCTTCCCGGTCGAAAATGCCGACGACCTTTATCACGGCGCCCTCGAGGTGCCCTGGAGCGAGCACTTTGGCGTCCACGCCACCCTGGCGGTGGATTTTGTCGGCACCAGCCCAAGCATCAACCACACCACCTTCGGCGCCCAGCGCGTGAAGGATGCCATCGTCGATCACTTTCAGATTCGCCACGGCGAACGCCCCAGCGTCGATCTGCAAGACCCCGCTATCCGCGTCAATGCGCGCTTGGCCCATGGCCGCATCACGTTGAGCCTGGATCTGGCCGGCGAGAGCCTGCATCGCCGGGGTTATCGCGTCGGCAATGTCACGGCGCCCCTGAAGGAAAATCTGGCCGCCGCGCTGCTGCTGCGCGCGCGCTGGCCAGAGATCGCCGCTGTCGGTGGGCCACTGCTCGACCCGCTGTGCGGCAGCGGCACGCTATTGATTGAGGCGGCACTGATGGCGGCCGATATTGCGCCCGGCCTCGCGCGCCATCGCTTCGGTTTTATGGCCTGGAGTGGCTACGACGCCACCTTGTGGCAAGCGCTGGTCGCGGAGGCCGCGGCGCGCAAAGCCGCCGGGCTGGCGCGCGGTCTGCCCCCCCTCCTCGGCTTTGATCTGGACACGCGCGCCCTGGCGGCTAGTGTCGCGAACATCGAGCAGGCCGGGTTGGCGGGGCATATCGGCGTGGAGCGACGCGCCATCGCCGACCACCGCAATCCGTTCACCACAGCGGCCGCCGCCAACGCCGCTGCGGCAACCACTGGACTGGTCATCACCAACCCGCCCTATGGCACCCGCCTCGGCCAAGTGGACGAATTGCGCGGCCTGTATCAGCAGCTCGGCGCGATGCTGAAACGGGAATTTCCCGGCTGGCAGGCAGCGGTGTTTACCGGCAGCGAGGAGTTGGGCTTTGCCCTCGGGCTCCGCGCCCACAAGCGCTATCAACTGTTCAACGGCCCCATTCCGAGCCAGTTGCTGCTGTTCGCACTGCACCGGCCGGAGGCGGCGGCTAACTCCCCCCGGCCACCACCCGCCGCGCCAGCAGTCGCCCGCGAACTCAGCCCCGGCGCGGCCATGCTCGCCAACCGCCTGCGCAAAAACCAGCGCCGGCTGGTGGCCTGGCGCCAGCGGGAACAGGTCGATTGCTACCGCCTCTACGACGCCGATCTGCCGGAATACGCCGCCGCCATCGATTGCTACGGCGAGGCGGTTCATGTGCAGGAATATGCGCCCCCCGCGACCATCAGCGCCGCGGCCGCCGACCGCCACATGGACGACGTGCGCGCCGCTGTCGCCACGGTGCTGGCGCCGGCCGCCGGCCATGTCTTCTTCAAACAGCGGCGCCGCCAGCGCGGCAGCGACCAATATCAGCGCAGCAGCGGCACCGGTCGCGGCGTGTTTCTGGTGCGCGAGGGCAAGGCCACCTTTGAGGTCAATCTGGCCGACTACCTGGACACCGGCCTGTTTCTCGACCACCGCCCGCTGCGGCGCCGGATCGCCGCGCTGGCCAGCGGCAAGCGCTTGCTGAACCTGTTCTGCTATACCGCCACCGCCACGGTGCAGGCCGCGCTGGGCGGCGCCCGCGAGACCCTGAGCCTGGACCTGTCGAACATGTATCTGGATTGGGCGGCGCGCAACCTGGAGCTCAATGGCCTCGACGCCAATCGCCACCGCCTGCTGCGCGCCGACTGCGTGGAGTGGCTCGCCCAGGGCGCTGAACGCAGCCGGTTCGATCTGATCCTGCTCGACCCGCCGACGTTCTCCAACTCCAAAAAAATGACCGGGGTGCTCGATGTGCAGCGCGATCACGCCCAGCTTATCGACCGGGCCATGGCGCTGCTTGCGCCCGGCGGGCAACTGATTTTTTCGACCAATTTTCACCGCTTCAAACTGGCCACAGGCGTTGCCGAAGCCTATGCGCTGGAAGCTTTCAGCGCCGCGTCGCTGGATCCGGACTTCGCCCGCCACCCGCGCATTCACCAATGCTGGTTTATCACCCGGCGTCATCGCGAGAACTAACCCTATGACTGCCGTGAAATCTGTACTGACGCTGTACACCGGCACCGGTTGCCACCTGTGCGACCGGGCGAAGACGTTGCTGAAGCCGCTCACCGCGGAACTGGGTTGGCAACTGCGGGAAATCTGTATTACCGGCGACAGCGGGTTGCAGCATCTTTACGGCACCCGCATCCCGGTGATAGCGACCGCCGACGGCCGTGAGCGCGGCTGGCCGTTCACCCGTGGGCAGATCAAGAAACTGCTTGCCGGCTAAGGCCGCAACCCGCACCTGCCAAACCCAAATACAAATGTCCCCTTTTCTCCCCCGATAGAGATGTCCCCTTTTTGGATCAGGCATGCGCTGTGACGGCGGGTTTTTTTCTCCAGGGGTGATCGGGGCGGGCTGGTGCGGGATGGAGAGCTTCTGTAGGGCCTGGTCTAGGGATTTGCGGGAGGCGGGGCAGAGGTTCTGGTCGCTCTCGCAGGAGCCGGAAAGGCAGGTCTGAACCTGTCCCCGACCAGCTTGCCGGTCGCGAGCAGGGCGCGCGGCGCTTCCGCGGGTAGAGCCTCGATCTGCTCACTCAGTGCCGCTCGCTGCTTCCGTGGCATCCGGCGTGGGCCGAAGTCATCGTCAAAAGCCAACAAGCCACTGATAGCGCTGCTGAATAAATTCTTGCCGCTTCGGATTCCGCTCACTCCCACTCAATCGTCGCCGGCGGCTTGCTCGACACGTCGTAGACCACGCGGGACACGCCGTCGATTTCGTTGACGATGCGGTTGGAGACGCGCTCGATGAAGTCGTAGGGCAGATGCGCCCAGCGCGCGGTCATGAAATCGATGGTCTCCACCGCGCGCAGCGCGATGACATGGGCATAGCGGCGCGCATCGCCGACGACACCGACGGATTTCACCGGCAGGAACACTGCAAAGGCCTGGCTCACCTGGTGATAGAGGCCGGCGGCGCGCAGTTCGTCGATGAAAATGGCGTCGGCTTCGCGCAGCAGGTCGGCGGCGGTTTTGGTGACCTCGCCGAGGATGCGCACGCCGAGGCCGGGGCCGGGGAAGGGGTGGCGGTAGACCATGTCATGGGGCAGGCCGAGTTCGAGGCCGATGGCGCGCACCTCGTCCTTGAACAGTTCGCGCAGCGGCTCGACCAGCGCCAGCTGCATGTGCGCGGGCAGGCCGCCGACATTGTGGTGGGATTTGATGACGTGAGCCTTACCGGTGTTGGCGCCGGCGGACTCGATGACATCGGGGTAGATGGTGCCCTGGGCCAGCCAGCGCACGGCGCTGAGGCGGGCGGCTTCGGCGTCGAAGATGTCGATAAAACAGTTGCCGATGATCTTGCGCTTGCGCTCGGGGTCGGCCTCGCCCTTGAGGCGACTCAAAAACTCGGCCTCGGCGTCGACGCGCAGCACGCGCACGCCCATGTTGCTGGCGAACATGGCCATGACCTGATCGCCCTCGTGCTTGCGCAACAGGCCGTTGTCGACGAACACACAGGTGAGCTGGGCGCCGATGGCGCGGTGCAGCAGCGCGGCGACCACCGAGGAATCGACACCACCGGACAGGCCGAGCAATACGCCGTCACCACCGACTTGCGCGCGCACCCGCGCGATGGCGTCGGCGATGATATTGGCGGGCGTCCACCGCGGCACGCAGCCGCAGATCTCCCGCACAAAGTGCGCGAAGATGCGCTTGCCCTGCAGCGTGTGGGTGACTTCGGGGTGAAATTGCAGCCCGTAGAAGCGACGGCTCTCGTCGTCCATGCCGGCGATGGCGCAGGTATCGGTCGCCGCCACGGTGCGAAAGCCCGGCGGCAGCGCGACCACCTGGTCGCCGTGGCTCATCCACACATCGAGCAGTGCGCCTTGATTCGCATCCGCATGATCGCGAATATCGTGCAGCAGACGGCTGTCGCCCTGGGCGCGAATTTGGGCGTAGCCAAACTCGCGCAGATCGGATGACGCCACCACGCCACCCAGTTGCGCGGCCATGGTCTGCATGCCGTAGCAGATGCCGAGCACCGGCACGCCGAGTTCGAACACCAGCGTGGGCGCGCGTGGCGGTTCGCCCAGGGTGACGGATTCGGGGCCGCCGGACAGGATGATGCCGCTGGGCGCGAAGTCGCGCAGCTCCTGCGCCGGCATGTCCCAGGCGCGAATTTCGGAGTAGACGCCGACCTCGCGCACGCGGCGGGCGATGAGCTGGGTGTACTGGGAGCCGAAGTCGAGAATCAGGATGCGCTCGCCGTGGATGTCGGCATTATTGAGTTCGAGATTGCCTTCGAGGATGTCGCTGGTCATCGGATTACCTGATCTGTCGTACCGTCTGCCTGATTGCTGTACCAGCGGCCGCTTCTGCGCAATGGCGGAAAGTGGCATTACCACATCTGAGCGACCTTCATAACAGGCGCCCCCATAAAAAACGAGGGGCCAAGTGGCCCCAGTGCGGTGTCCGGCAGGCGTCGGTACGCGCTGCGCACAAAATCTGGGCGAGCCCCGATCAGCGCCCGCTCACCGGGTAATTGGGCGCCTCCTTGGTGATGCCGACATCGTGCACGTGGCTCTCGCCGACACCGGCACTGGTCACGCGCACAAATTCGGGCTGGGTGCGCATCGCGCCCATGTCGGCGCAACCGGTATAGCCCATCGCCGAGCGCAGCCCGCCCATCAGCTGATGGATGATCGCCGATACCGGCCCCTTGTAGGGTACGCGGCCCTCGATGCCTTCGGGCACCAGCTTTTCGCTGCCGGCGCTGGCATCCTGAAAATAGCGGTCGCTGGAGCCCTGGGTCTTGGCCATCGCGCCCAGCGAGCCCATGCCGCGGTAGGCCTTGTAGGTGCGCCCCTGGTACAGCTCGATCTCGCCCGGCGCCACCTCGGTGCCCGCCAGCAGCGAGCCGACCATGATGCAGTGGGCGCCGGCGGCGACAGCCTTGGCGACATCGCCGGAGAAGCGCACGCCGCCATCGGCGATCACCGGGATATCGCTACCGGCCAGCGCGCGCGCCACTTCGGCAATGGCCGTGACCTGGGGCACGCCGACGCCGGTGACGATGCGGGTGGTGCAGATGGAACCGGGGCCGATGCCGACCTTGACTCCGTCGGCGCCGGCTGCGGCGAGCGCCAGCGCGGCTTCGGCCGAAGCTATGTTGCCGCCGATGACCTGCACCGCAGGGAAATTCTGCTTGATCCAGCGCACCCGGTTCAGCACGTTCAGCGAGTGGCCGTGGGCGGTATCGACCACCAGCACATCGACACCCGCGGCGGCGAGCACGGCGACGCGCTCGTCGGTGTCCGCGCCGGTGCCGACCGAGGCGCCGACGCGCAGCCGACCCTGGTCGTCCTTGCAGGCATTGGGGTAGCGCTCGGCCTTGTCGATGTCCTTGACGGTGATCAGCCCGCGCAGATCGAAAGCCTCATTGACGACGAGAATTTTCTCGATGCGATACTTGTGCAGCAGGCTTTTGACGTGCTCGGCTTCGGCGCCCTCGCGCACGGTGACCAGGCGCTTTCTGGGCGTCATCACCGATGCCACCGGAGCATCAAGGTTGGTTTCGAAGCGCACATCGCGGCGGGTCACGATGCCGACCAGCTCGCCGCCCTGCAACACCGGCACGCCGGAGATGTTGTGTTCGCGGGTCAGGCCGATGAGCTGGCGGATGGAGGCATCGGCATCGATGGTGATGGGATCCTTGACCACGCCGCTCTCGAACTTCTTGACCGCGCGCACTTCGAGCGCCTGCTGCTCGATGGTCATGCTCTTGTGGATGATGCCGATGCCGCCCTCCTGCGCCAGCGCGATGGCGAGGCGGGATTCGGTCACCGTGTCCATCGCGGCGGAGACGAGGGGAATGTTGAGACGAATAGTGCGGGTCAGTTGGGTGCGCAGACAGACGTCGGTGGCAACCACCGATGAATATCGCGGCACCAGCAGAACATCGTCGAAGGTGAGCGCTTCCTGGGCTATGCGCAACATGGCGGCCGGTGAACCCGTGTCGAAGATCGGAGGCGGCCTAGTATATCGACCGCCCCCCAGCCGGTAAAGGAAGCGCTGATCTATTGCGTCGTCGTGAGGCGTGAGGCGTGAGGCGTGAGGCGCGAGGCGCCGCGCGATCCATAACTTTTTGATTTCGTGTGCCGACTGGATTGCTGCGCTGCGCTCGCAATGACGCCAGGCCACAGCCCCTCGCCACGCCGTTGCTCCCGATTCCCCGAACTCTGTTCCCCGGTCTGCGTTCCCCTACAATGCCGCCATGAAAAGCCTCGTCGCCACCGCCCCCGAGCGCCAGGTGCTCAGTGTCAGCCAACTGAACCGGCGCGTGCGGCAATTGCTGGAGACCCAGTTTCCGCTGCTGTGGGTCGAGGGCGAGCTGACCAATCTGGCGCGCCCCTCGTCCGGCCACTGGTATTTCACGCTGAAAGACGATCGGGCCCAGGTGCGCTGCGCGATGTTCCGCCAGCGCAACCAGCCGGTGGGGTTCGCACCGCAGAATGGCCAGCAGGTGGTAGTGCGCGGCCGTATCGGGCTGTACGAAAACCGCGGCGACTATCAGCTGATCGTCGAGCACATGGAGCCGGCCGGGTTCGGCGCATTGCAGCGGCGGTTCGACGAGCTCAAGGCGAAACTTCAGGCCGAGGGGCTGTTCGCGCTGGCGCGCAAGCGCCCGCTGCCGCGCTTTCCCCGCCGGCTCGGTGTTATCACTTCACCGAGCGGGGCCGCGTTGCGCGATATTCTCCAGGTGCTCGCACGGCGCTTTCCGGCGTTGCCGATCCTGGTGTTTCCCACGCTGGTGCAGGGCGCCGAAGCGGCGGATCAGATCGTCGCGGCGCTGACCGCGGCCAACCGGCGCGCCGACTGCGATGTGCTGATCCTGAGCCGCGGCGGCGGCTCGCTCGAAGACCTGTGGCCGTTCAACGAGGAGCGCGTCGCCCGCGCCATCGCCGCCAGTGCCATTCCGGTGATCTGCGGGGTCGGCCATGAAACCGATATCACCATCGCCGATCTGGTCGCCGACCTGCGCGCGCCCACGCCCTCGGCGGCCGCCGAGCTGGCGACGCCCGACGGCCTGGAGCTCGCCGCCGCCTTTGCCACCAGCGAGCGCTGGCTCACGCAGCATATGCAGCGGCGGCTGCAAACCCTGGCGCGCCAGCTCCACGCCCTGCACAAACGCCTGCGCCACCCCCGCGAGACGCTTGCGCGCCAGAGCCAGCATCTCGATCATCTGGAGCTCCGGCTCACCCGGGCCATGGCCGCGCAGCTGCGGGAACGGCGCGCCCGCCTTGAGCGGGCCAGCGCGCGCCAACACCGGGTTCACCCGCAACTGCGCATCGACCGGTGCGCGCGGGCGCTGGCTCACCTCGGCAGCCGGGCCACGGCCGGCATCCAGCACATCATTGCCACGCGGCACAAGGATTTGAGCGCTGCCTCGGCACTGCTGCAAGCGGTCAGCCCGCTCAACACGCTGGCGCGCGGCTATGCGATCGTCCGCGATCGCGAGGGCCGGGTGGTGCGCCACAGCGCCACTCTCGAACCGGCGGACAAACTGGCGGTAACCCTGGGCGATGGCGCTTTCGATTGCACCGTGGACAGCGTGCGCAAGGAGGATGCGGTGCGCCAAAGGTAATCCACGTCAAGCTCGCTGGTGGGGACCTACGACCACCCGGCAGAATATGGCTACAATGCGCGCCCTGTACCCAAGGAGCGGCACCGTGGCCGACCAGCCATCACTCCGACTTCCCCGCCTGCTCGAACCTGCCCAACTTGAGCCGTTGCTCGGCGATGAGCGTCTACTGATCGTCGATCTGTGCAGCGATGCCCTCTATCCCCGCGCCCATATTCCCGGTGCAGTGCACGTCAGCCCGGGCGAGCTGATGTCCGGCGAACCCCCGGCGGCAGGCCGTCTACCCCCCATTCAACGCCTGAACGCGATGTTCTCGCGTCTCGGTCTTACGCCCGACACCCAGGTCATCGCCTACGACGACGAGGGCGGCGGCTGGGCCGGGCGCCTGATCTGGACGCTCGATGTCATCGGTCATACGCGGTGGTCCTATCTGAACGGCGGCATGGTGGCCTGGCGGGCCGAGGGCCACCCGCTTACGTCCGCCACGCCGGCGCGCCAAAGTACCGATGTCCATGTCCGGCTGAACCCAGAACCCATTGCCGAGGCTGAGGACATCCTCGCCCGGCTCGGCACAGATGGCTTTGCGGTCTGGGACGCCCGCAGCCGCGACGAGTACGAAGGCGCCCAGGTGTTTGCGCGCAAAGGCGGCCACATCCCCGGCGCCATTCACTGCGAGTGGACGGAACTGATGGATCGCACGCGCAACCTGCGCATCCGCGCCGATGTGGCCGAGATTCTGGCGGGATTGGGGCTCACCCCGGACAAGGCCATCGCCACCCACTGCCAGAGCCATCACCGCTCCGCCTTTACCTATCTGGTGGCGCGGTTGCTGGGCTACCCCCGCATCAGGGGCTACCACGGCTCCTGGTCGGACTGGGGCAACCGCACCGACACGCCCACCGAGACCCGCTGGTGAGCAGTGATCGCGACGGCGGCGCCTTTGCTGCGTTTCAGAGGATCGTGCCGCAACATCTGCTGTCGCGCTGGCTGGGGTGGCTCGCCGAGGCCCGCACGCCCTGGCTCAAGAACGCGCTGATCCGCGCCTTCATCGCCAGGTACGGCGTGGACATGTCCGAGGCGGAACGGGCCGAGATTCATTCCTACGCCCATTTCAACGACTTCTTCACGCGCGCGCTGAAGCCGGGCGCGCGCGCCATCGACGCCACGCCGCGCGGCATCGCCTGCCCCGCCGACGGCAGCATCAGCCAGCTTGGCGTCATCGACGGCGACCGCCTGATCCAGGCCAAGAACCACCAATATCGGCTCGCCGCGTTACTGGCGGGGGATGACCTCTGCGCGCCCTTTATCAATGGGAGCTTCGCAACCATTTATCTGGCGCCGCGGGACTACCACCGGGTGCATATGCCGATGGCCGGCAAGCTGGTGGCGACCCGCTACATCCCCGGTCGCTTGTTCTCCGTCAACCAGGTAACGACGCGCCACATCCCCGACCTGTTCGCCCGCAACGAGCGGCTGGTATGCCTGTTTGAAACCCCCACCGGGCCGATGGCAGTGGTGCTGGTGGGCGCGATGGTGGTCGCGGGCATTGAGACCGTGTGGCAAACCCGGTACTCGCCAGCGACCCCGGCCCGGCACGATTTCGACGGCCGCGGCCCCACCTTGACGAAGGGGGCAGAACTCGGCCGCTTCAAGCTCGGCTCGACGGTCGTAGTGCTGTTGCCACCCGGAGTGGCCTGGGAGCAAAAACTCGGCGCGGCAAGCGGCGTGCGGATGGGCCAGCGGCTCGGGCAAATGGCTGACTGACCGGCCTCAGCCGCACCGGGGGACACTTTCAACCACCACCGCCGGTTGCGGATGGTGCGCCTCTTGCAAACCCAAACGGATCGGCACCGCGCCGACCCAAGCAGTCAGTTGCGCGAGCGGAATGACGGCAAACGGCAAAGGAGCAAGTGATGACTATTCTGGTGACCGGCGGTGCGGGCTACATCGGCGCACACACCTGCCTGGCGCTGCTGGAAGCCGGCTACGACCTGGTGGTGCTGGACAATTTCAGCAACAGCAAGCCGGCAGCCCTGCGCCGGGTCGAACAGCTCGCGGGGCGCGCCGTCACCGTGGCGACCGGCGATGTGCGCGACCGCAGCGCGCTGCGGCGGTTGTTCAGCGCTCACCGAATCGACGCCGTGATCCATTTCGCCGGGCTCAAGGCGGTCGGCGAATCGGTGCAAAAGCCCCTCGACTACTACCACACCAATGTCGCCGGCAGCGTCGCCCTGCTGGAAGTGATGGCCGAATTCGGCGTCAAGACCTTCGTGTTCAGCTCATCGGCGACCGTCTACGGCGACCCCACCGAAGTGCCGGTCACCGAGGCCTGCCCACTCAACCCCACCAGCCCCTATGCCCGCTCGAAATTGATGGTGGAACAGATTGGTGCAGACCTGGCCGCGGCCGACCCGGAGTGGCGCATCGCGCTGCTGCGCTATTTCAACCCCGCGGGCGCCCACGCCAGCGGCCTGATCGGCGAAGACCCGCGCGGTATTCCCAACAACCTGATGCCCTTCGTCGCCCAGGTCGCCGTCGGCCGCCTGGCGGAACTACAGGTGTTCGGCGGCGACTACCCGACCGCAGACGGCACCGGGGTGCGCGACTACATCCACGTCCTCGACCTGGCGGCGGGTCACCTCGCGGCGCTGCGCGTGCTCGCCACGCGCCCCGGCGTGCTGGCGTTAAATCTCGGCACCGGCCGGGGTTGCAGCGTGCTCGACATGGTGCGCGCGTTTGCCGCCGCGAGCGGGCGGCAGATACCGTACCGCACCGTGGCGGGGCGTGCGGGGGACGTGCCGATCTATTACGCCGACCCCAGTCTCGCCCACGAAATGCTCGGCTGGCGCGCCACGCGCAGCATCGAGGACATGTGCCGCGATACCTGGCGCTGGCAGGCGCAAAACCCCCATGGCTACGACTAACCGGCAATCTCGCACGTACTTTTGCGAACAATCCGCTTACTGCAACAGGAACCGGGCTGCTAAGATTCGCCGGTCGATTGAACTTGTGCCGTCTTTTGCGGCCTTGCCAAAGCAGGTGTAGACCGAAGGATGCGACGGCCTTTTTTTGCAATCGGTGATCCATCGGTTACCTGTCATTCATCAACCGGATTTATATTGGTCACCCGCACGATCCCAGGAGACAGGTGCGGATCAACCCGACAGGCGCGGTAACCGGCGTGATCACCGGGCAACAGCAGTCCCAATTCACGTCTATCGACCGGACCTATCGCCAAGGGTGGTAGTCGCCAAAGAAATAACCGGCGCAATTTGTTGGTCTGGAAGATGCATTTCTCAACACAATCGTTTAATGTATAGCTGCAAGTTGAGAATAGATGCACAATGCGAATGACTTTCGCGGACAACTGGAACTCGCGCGATGCTGGCTAAAACACCCCGAGGAGTCACTGCGCAGGCGCGCCAGATGGCTCGCGGCCAGATCGTAGCCCAACACCAGGGCACCAGCATCGCCCCCGCTGCCCGCCCCGGCGCCCCAAATGCGCGCGCACTCTCCCCCGCCTTGCAACGTCGGCGGCCAGTGTTCCCCGGCCGTATCCCGGTGGCCGTCGCCCCGGCGGGTTTGTTGGCGGAACACTGCTGATGCCCCGCTGGTACCCCATCCACACCAAGCCACGGCAAGAGCAGAAGGCCTTGACGCACCTGCTGCGCCAGGGCTTCCAATGCCATCTGCCACTGGCTCGCGAGCGGCGCCTGGTGCGCGGCCGTTACACCCAGATCACCTGCACGCTGTTTCCCAACTATCTATTCGCCCGCCTGAAAATGGGCGAGGACAATGTCGCGCCCATTCGCTCTACCCAGGGTGTCATCGGGCTGACGCGTTTTGGCCTGCAAATACCTCCCGTGCCCGAAGGGTTCGTGGAGGCGCTGCTGGCCCGCGACCCCGACGCCAGCGGGATTCCGGTCGGGGCGCAGGAATGGCAACCCGGGCAGAAACTGCGGATAACCGACGGCCCCTTTGTCGGGCTCGAGGCCGTGTTTGCCGCGCACGATGGCACCGCGCGCGTCATCGTGCTGCTCAACATGCTGGGCCAGGATCAGCGCCTGGCGATACCCGAGCATCAGTTGCGGACTGCCAGCGGCTGAAGCCAGCGGTTTGAAGAGGGTTGTCGCCACTGGTTGAGGCACGTCCCGGCGTCGGCAATAACCCGGGCCGCGGGCAGGAGCCCAGCGCTGCCATGACGGCGCACATGCTCGACCTTGCGAGACCTCAAAAGGTGATCGTAGGGCGGTAGCGTGCCCGATCGGCAGACAGTGCCACACCCATGGATTGCTTCGTTGCTGCGCGCCTCGCAATGACAGCATCGTCATCGCGAGCGCAGCGTGGCGATCCACGGGCGACAACCAAAACACCAGGCGCCAACCCCTTGCTGCCCCATCGAGCACGAATGGATTGCTTCGTTGCTGCGCGCCTCGCAATGACAGCGCCGTCATCGCGAGCGCAGCGTGGCGATCCACGGGGCGGCAACCGAAACACCAGCGTCGGATACCAACCTCCGCTGCCGGCGCAAGCACCGAATGGATTGCTTCGTTGCTGCGCGCCTCGCAATGACAGCGCCGTCATCGCGAGCGCAGCGTGGCGATCCATTACCAACCAGCGAACACGCACGCCCCTTGGATTGCCGCGCTGCGCTCGCAATGACAGCATGGCCACCTCTTCGGGCCGCTTGCTGGGCGATGACTGCGCTGTCGATGCTACCTGCGCCGCCACGCTCGCTCGCCCTGAGCGCGAGCACAGCGAGCAGTCGAAAGGCGGGGATTCCGCCCGCTTATCCCATGACCGGCTCAGTACGAGCAGGGTGCGGGCTCAAACGACGAACGGGCAGTCCAGCCGCCGGGCACCCCCGCGCCCACCCGGCCCTCGACCTGCCTCGCCAGCGGCTTCGCGGCTATACTCGGCTCATGAAAAACGCAGCGCCTCCCGCCGATCTCGACGCCATCGCCCGGGCTCTCGCCAGCGATGAAGACCTCCGCTTCGCCGTCTTGTTTGGCTCCGTCGCCATGGATCGCGCCGGCCCGGCCAGCGATCTGGATGTCGCGGTGCTCGCGACCGAGCCGCTCAGCGCGGAGCGCAAGAGCGCGCTGATCGCCCGCCTCGCCGAACTCACCGGGCGGCCCGTCGATCTGCTGGATCTGCACACCTCCGGGGTACTGGTGACACGCGAAGCCCTGACCAAGGGGCGGCTCCTGTTCTGTCGCGACCGCCGCGCCTACAGCGAACTCACCGCGCGCATGGTCACCGATGCCGCCGATTTTCTACCTTATGTGGAGCGTCTCCTGCGGGAGCGGCGCAGCGCATGGATCGGCTGATACTGGCGGAAAAAATCGAGGCCCTGAGGCGCTGCGTCACCCGCATCGAACAGCGCCGCGCAGTCACGCCGGAAGAATTGCAGCTTGACCTCGACCGGCAGGACATCCTCAGCCTGAACCTCACCCGTGCCGTGCAAACATGCGTGGACATCGCCATGCACCTGCTTGCCGATACCGAGGCACCGGCGCCCAGAACCATGGGCGAAGCCCTCGCCGCACTGGCCACGCAATCGCTCATATCCGAACCATTGAGCAAACGCCTACGAGCGGCCGTCGGCTTCCGGAATATCGTGGTGCATAGCTACCAGTCGATCGACTGGGCCATCGTCCACACGTTGACCTATACGGGCGTGGAGGATTTCCGCGCCTTCGCTGCGGCGATCGCGTCGTTACTCGATGCGGACTAATTGCGCACCTCCGCATAGGCACCGTCATCGCGAGCGCCGCAGGCCGTGGCGATCCACGCAGCGGCCGAGGTCTGCGACGGTCGTCATCGCGAGCGCAGCGCGGCGATCCATGGGGCGACAACCGAAACACCAGATGCCAACCTCTGCTGCCCCATCGAGCACCGAATGGATTGCTTCGTTGCTGCGCGCCTCGCAATGACAGCATCGTCATCGCGAGCGCAGCGCGGCGATCCATCGGGCGGCAACTGAAACACCAGCGCCAAATGCCAATCCCGCTGCCCGATCGAGTACCGAATGGATTGCTTCGTTGCTGCGCGCCTCGCAATGACAGCACCGTCATCGCGAGCGCAGCGCGGCGATCCATGGGTGGCAACCGGAATACCAGAGCCAGATGCCAACCCCCGCCACCCGAGCAAACCCGAATGGATTGCTTTCTCGCTACGCGCGCAATGACAAGGTGGGCACTGCGCAACGCCCATGGTTTGCTTCTCTACCGCGCTACACGCGCGGCTATCGGCTGAGCAGAGCTCCCAATGACCAAGCGACAACGAGCGCGCGTTGGCGACCTTCGAGCGACGGGGCCGTGCGCCTGAGCTCAGTGGAGCGAGAAGCCATCGCCCAGGCTGCCCGCGACGTATTTGCACCCGGCACCCGGATATTCCTGTTCGGCTCGCGGGTTGACGACCGTCGTCGCGGCGGCGACATTGATTTGCTCATCGAAACGCCCCTGTCCCTCGCCCCGACGGAATTGGTCAAACAGCGCACCTACTTCATATCCCGCTTATACCGCGCGCTTGAAGAACAGCGCATCGATGTCGTTTTCACCAGCCGCCAGCAAGCGGATGTACGGCCGGTGGTGACAACCGCAAGGCAGACCGGCATCGTGCTGGCTCAGGTATGAAGCAGCTCAACAAGCTCGCGGCAGCCCTATGGGAAGCCGATCGTCATCGGGCAATCCTTGCCGATGCGTTGGCGGAGTGGGATTGCCAGCTCGCCGCCCGACTGGCGGACACTGGAAGCAGACTCCGCCCAAATACGGCTGGTGGATCAAATACTCT
>CBDDRG010000042.1:0-7348 GCA_965232975.1 uncultured bacterium | reverse complement strand
CGCGTCCGACTGGCCGGCCGAGTACGGCGGCGGCGGCCTCGGCAAGGAGGGGACCAAGATCCTGCGCGAGGAGATGTTCCGCATCGATGCCCGCGTGCCGCTGTTCAGCATGGGCCTGTCGATGATCGGCCCGGCGCTGCTCAAATACGGCTCCGAGGCGCTGAAGCGCCAGCACATCCCCAACATCGTCAACGGCAGGATCTGGTGGTGCCAGGGCTACAGCGAGCCCAATTTCGGCTCCGACCTGGCCGGCCTGCAAACCCGCGCCGCGGATAAGGGCGACCATTTCATCGTCAATGGCCAGAAGATCTGGACCTCCTACGCCGACCGCGCCGACTGGATGTTCGCGCTGGTGCGCACCGACCCCAACGCGGCCAAGCACGAGGGCATCAGCCTGGTGCTGTTCGACATGACCACCCCCGGCGTCAGCATCAAGCCGATCCGCCTGATCTCGGGCAAATCGCCGTTCTGCGAGACCTTCTTCGATAATGTCCGGGTCGAGAAAAGCCAGGTCGTCGGCCAGATCAACAAGGGCTGGGACTACGCCAAATACCTGCTGACCCACGAGCGCGAGATGATCGGCAACCTGGGCCAGACCTCGGCCAGCACCAAGACGCTGCACGCCTACGCGCTCGACGCGGTGGGCAGCAGCGACGGCGTGCTCGGCGACGACGTCTTGCGCACGGATATCGCGCGCTGGGAGATCGATTCCCGCGCCTTCGAGCTCACCGCCGAGCGCATCAACGACGAGGCGACTGCCGGGCAGGGCACCGGCGCGGCCTCGTCGATGCTCAAGTACGCCGGCACCGAGATCAACAAGCGCCGCCACGAACTGCTGGTCGGCATCCACGGCATGGCGGCGCTGGCCTGGGAGGGCGAGGCCTTTCGCGACGGCATCATCGCGACCCAGTGGCTGCGCACCAAGGGCAACACCATCGAGGGCGGCACCTCCGAGGTTCAGCTCAACATCATCAGCAAGCGCATTCTCGGGCTGGGCTGACTGGCTCCCAAGGCGCCGATTCCGGAGCGCCCGCTCGACCAAGCCGAACCACCAGCGCCGGCGCCCCGCCGCCGGCGTTTGACCCACACGCGATGACCCAACCGCTTCGACGCACACGCAGGGGCAGCCCATGGCACTGGTATTGAACGAAGAACAACAGATGCTGCGCGACTCCGCGCGCGGCTTGCTGCAGGAGCACGCGCCGGTCGCGGCCCTGCGCAAGCTGCGCGACGACCGCGATCCGCTCGGCTTCTCGCGCCCGCTGTGGCGGCAGATCAGCGAACTCGGCTGGCCCGGCATCCTGATTCCGGAAGCCATGGGCGGTCTGGGTTTCGGTCAGGTCGGCATGGGCCAGATCATGATCGAGAGCGGCCGCACGCTGAGTGCGTCGCCGCTGTACGCGACCGCCGTTCTCGGCGCCACCGCGATTGCACTGGCCGGCACCGAGGCGCAGCAGAAAGTCCTGCTGCCGGCCATTGTCGAGGGACAAACGCTGTTTGCGTTCGCCGTCGATGAGCGCCCGCGCCACGCCGGTGCCGCAGCGGTGGCGATGACGGCGCGGCGCGCCGGGACGGGCTTCGTGCTCGCCGGCAGCAAACAGTTTGTCGCCGACGGCCACTGTGCCGACCAGTTGATCGTCGCCGCGCGCACCGCGGGCAGCGCCGGTGAATTGGCCGGTATTTCGCTGTTTGTGATGGACGCACGCCAGGCCGGCGTCACCATCGAGCCGGTCGTGATGGCGGACAGCCGCAACTGGGCGCTGGTGCATTTCAACAATGTGGCCCTGGGCGCCGACAGCGTGCTGGGCGAGGAGGGCGGCGTCGGTGCAGCGGTTGAACGGACGCTGGCGATCGGTGGCGCCCACGCCGCCGCCGAGTTGCAGGGCATCGCCGAGGAAGTGTTCGCGCGCACCGTGCAATACCTGAAAGACCGCAAGCAGTTCGGCGTCGCCATCGGCAGCTTTCAGGCGTTGCAGCACCGGGTCGCGCATCTGTTCAGCGAGATCGAGCTGGTCAAGTCCGTAGTGCTCAAAGCGCTGCAGGCGCTCGACGCCGACAGCCCCGAGGCGCTGGCGCTGGTCAGCATCGCCAAGGCCAAGGCCAGCGCGGTCGCCGAACTCGCCACCAACGAAGCGGTGCAGCTGCACGGCGGCGTCGGCATGACCGACGAGTTCGACATCGGCTTTTTCATGAAGCGGGCGCGCGTGGTGCAGCACCTGTTCGGCGATGAGCGCTACCATTTGCGTCGCTATGCGGAGCTGTCCGGTTATTGAGCCGGCCGCCGCACTCCCATCCTTCAAATCCCACGGAGCCAACGCATGACCATCAGGATCGACACCCAGAACCTCGCCGCCCACATCGGCCAGGACGCCGGCACCTCGGACTGGTTCCTCATCGACCAGCAGCGCGTCAACGACTTTGCCGATGTCACCAAGGATCACCAGTTCATTCACGTCGATCCGGTAAGGGCGGCGCAGTCGCCGTTCGGCGGCACCATCGCGCACGGCTTTCTGACGCTGTCGATGCTGGCGTATTTCCTGAACAACGGCGTCGGCGTCGACGTGCCCAACCGCACCATGGGTGGCAACTACGGCATCGACAAGGTGCGCTTTCTACAGCCGGTCAAGGGCGGCAGCCGCATTCGCGCGCGCGCCAAGGTGCTCGAAGCCTCCGAAAAAAGGCCCGGCCAGTATCTGTTCAAGCTGGAAGTCACCATCGACATCGAAAATGAAGCCAAGCCGGCGCTGATCGCGGAGTGGCTGACCATGGTGTTTGCCAAGTAAGCTGGCGGCTGTGCCAAAAACTCTAACCGCAAATACGAGGAAACTGTCATGAGCGTACGTTTTGATGGCCGTGTGGCCATAGTCACCGGTGCCGGCAACGGCCTCGGCCGCTCCCACGCGCTGGCGCTCGCCGCGCGCGGCGCCAAGGTCGTGGTCAACGATCTCGGCGGCGACCGCCACGGCGCCGGCCAGTCCAGCGCGGCCGCGCAGCAAGTGGTCGCGCTGATCAAGGAGCGCGGCGGCGAGGCCATCGCCAACGGCGCCAATGTCGCCAAGTACGACGAAGTGCAGGCCATGGTTGCCGACACCATGAGCAAGTGGGGGCGGGTCGATGTGCTCATCAACAATGCCGGCATCCTGCGCGACAAGACGCTGACCAAGATGACCATCGACGATTTCGACAGCGTCGTCGACGTCCATCTGCTCGGCTCCGCCTATTGCACCAAGGCGGTGTGGGACATCATGAAGGAGCAGGTCTACGGCCGCGTGGTGATGACCACCTCCGGGAGCGGTCTGTACGGCAACTTCGGTCAGTCCAACTACGCCGCCGCCAAGATGGCCGTGGTCGGCCTGATGAACGCGCTGGTGCTGGAAGGCGAAAAGTACAACATCAAGGTCAACTGCCTGGCGCCCGCCGCGTTGACCCGGATGACCGAGGACATCATGCAGGATCAGCGCGTCGCCGACATGATGACGCCGGAGGCGGTCACCGCCGGGCTGTTGACGCTGTGCCACGACGAGGCGCCCACCCGCTTCATCCTGTGCGCCGGCGCCGGTGGTTACGCCAGCACCCGCATCTACGAAACCGACGGCATCTTTCTGCACCCCGCCGAGCAGACGCCGGAAAACATAATCGCCAATTGGGCCAGGATCAGCGACGAAACGGGCCAGCGCGTGATGACCAACGCCGGCCAGCAGATCCAGAAATTCTTCAAGAAAAGCCATCAGTAGGCCGCTTGCGGCGGCCGCACCGCGCGGGCCGCCGCCCTTCCCGCGGCAATATCGAGACAGGAGCAAAACCATGAGAGAAGCAGTGATCGTATCCAGCGCCCGCACCCCGATTGGCAAAGCCTATCGCGGTATTTTCAACAACACCGAAGGCCCGACCCTGGGCGCGATGGCGATCCGCGCGGCGATCGAGCGCGCCGGCGTCGATCCCGCCGAAGTCGATGACGTGCTGATGGGCTGCGCGCTGCAACAGGGCACCACGGGCTACAACATCGGCCGCCTCGCGGGCCTGCGCGCCGGCCTGCCGGTCACCGTCAGCGGCATGAGCATGGATCGCCAGTGCTCATCGGGCCTGATGGCCATCGCCACCGCCGCCAAGCAGATCGTGCACGATGGCATGACCACCGCGGTGGGGGCCGGCATCGAGCAGATCAGCCTGGTGCAGAACGAGCACCAGAACCGCTTTCGCGGCCAGGACCCGAGCCTGGTCAAGATGCACAAGGATATCTACATGGCGATGCTGCAAACCGCCGAGGTGGTGGCCAGCCGCTATAACATCAGCCGCGAGCGCCAGGACGAATACAGCCTGCAATCGCAACTCCGCACCGCCGCCGCGCAGGACGCCGGCATCTTCGCCGACGAGATCATCGAGGTGAACACCCAGATGGCGGTGCCGGATCTCACCACCAAGACCGTCAATCTGGTCGCGCGCACATTGAAGCAGGACGAGGGCAATCGCCCGAGCACCACCGCCGCGGGTCTCGCCAGTCTGAAACCCGTCATCGACGGCGGCACCATCACCGCCGGCAACGCCAGCCAGCTCTCCGACGGCGCCGCCGCCTGCGTGCTGATGGACAGCAAGACCGCCTCCCAGCGCGGCCTGCAACCGCTCGGCATCTACCGCGGCATCGCCGTCGCCGGCTGCGAGCCCGATGAAATGGGTATCGGCCCGGTGTTCGCTATCCCGAAGCTGCTGAAACAGCATGGCCTGAAGATGGACGACATCGGCGTGTGGGAGCTGAACGAAGCCTTCGCGGTGCAGGTGATCTACTGCCGCGACCGGCTGGGCATCCCCGACGAACGCCTGAACATCAACGGCGGCGCCATCTCCATCGGCCACCCCTACGGCATGAGTGGCGCGCGCATGGTCGGCCACGCGCTGCGCGAGGGCAAGCGCCGCGGCGAGAAATACGTCGTCATTACCATGTGCGTGGGCGGCGGCATGGGCGCGGCGGGGTTGTTTGAGGTGGCGTGATGGGTCGGTTGTGGTTGTAAATGCACCACCAAAAGCCCCGCTATTGCGGGGCTTTTGGTTATTGTGTTGGGGCTGGAGTTGTTCGCACTTGGGGCCCACAAAGCAACTATCCTTATTAGCGCTATCTGTTACACTCCCGGCGCCAATTTCCGATCTGTATCATTCCGTTCCGGGGGTTTCGACCAATGCAGAAGACCGTTCCGTCGCGCATAAAAACAACATTAAAAGCAGTGTCCGGCGCGCTCTGCTGCGCGCTCCTTGCCACCTCGCCAACCGCTAGCTTTGCCGCCGACACGCTTGCGGATATCTACCAGCTTGCGCTCACCAACGACCCGCAACTGCGCGCCGCCGCGGCCGCCTACAAGGCCGGCCAGGAAGCCATTCCGCTGGCGCGCGCCGGCCTGCTGCCCAACATCACGGCGAGCGCCGAATACAGCGACGGCGATGGCCGCACCGATGCCTCGCGCACGTTGGGCCCGGGCATTGCGGTTTCCAACATCGGCCGCACCGACACGGAGGGTGAAACCTATCAAATCGCGTTGACCCAACCGCTGTTCAACCTGCCCGCCTGGTTCACCTTCAAGCAGGGTTACGATCTCGATCGCCAGGCCAAAGCCCAGTTTGCCGCCGATCGGCAGGCCACTATCCTGCGTGTCACCGGCGCTTATTTCGAAGTGCTGCGGGCAAGCGATAACCTGATCAGCGTGAATGCGGAACTGCGCGCCCTGGGTCGCCAGCTCGACCAGACCAAGGAGCGCTTCGATGTCGGACTGGTCGCGATCACCGACGTCCACGAGGCGCAGGCGGTCTATGACGACGCCAGCGTCAACAAGCTGGAAGCCGAGGTTGCGTTGAACGTCGCCTTTGAGGCGCTGGAAGTGCTGACCGGGCAGCCACATCAGGAACTGGCCGGGCTCGCCGCCAACTTCCCGGTCAAAAAGCCGGAACCCCTCGACCGCGAGGCCTGGGTCACCTTTGCCCAGGCCCACAATTTTTCGCTGGCCGCCGCGCGTGAAGGGATGGCGGCCGCAGAGAAAAACGCCGCTGCCAAAAAGGCTGAACATCTGCCCAAGGTGTCGGCCAGCCTATCCCACGCCATCACCCATGGCGATGGCGTCTTTGCCCGCGACGGCGCTGGCAACGAGCCCTTCTTCACCGATGAGAGTCCAACTACCTTTGCGCTGCGGTTGAACGCGCCGATCTTCACTGGCGGGCTGATCAGCGCCCAGCGCCGCCAGGCCTACCAGCAGTATGCGCAGGCCCAGGAGAACTATCTGCTCACCCAGCGCACCACCACCCAGGAGGCCCGCTCCCAGTACGAGCGGGTCGTCACCAACGCCGCGCGCGTGAGTGCCCGCCAGCAGGCGATCACCTCCGCGAAGAGCGCGCTGGAGGCGACCCAAGCCGGTTACGATGTGGGCACCCGCAATATCGTCGATGTCCTGGTGGCCCAGCGCAATCTCTACCAGGCCGAGCGCGGCTATGCCAACGCCCGTTACGATTACCTGACCAGCCTGCTCCAGTTGAAGGACGTCTCCGGGCAACTCAGCCCCGAGGACGTCAACCAGCTCAATGCCTCTCTCGATCCGACCCTGAAGGTGACCAAAGCCGTTCAATAAGCGTCAGCAAGTACGCCAGCGCACCCCGGTTGGGCGCCGCCACGGCATGGGCGGCGGGGGCCAGGCGCGGGCGTTCCATTGGCGCTTCGAGCAGGTGGATAACGGTGGCGGCGAGCGCATCGGCATCGGCGCACACCGCCAGCCCCCCCGCGTCCTGTAGCAACCGCGCCACCTCGGTAAAATTCTGCAAGTGCGGGCCGGCCAGCACAGGTACCCCCCAGGCCGCCGGTTCGATCAGATTGTGGCCGCCCACCGGCACCAAGCTGCCACCGACGAAAGCGATATCGCAGGCACCGTAAAACGCCAGCAACTCCCCCATGGTGTCACCCAGCAGCACGGCGCACGCCGCATCAGGCTGTGCCCCTTCACTGCGGCGAGCGAGTCTGAGCCCGGCATTGCGACATAGCGCGGCGACGGCGCCAAACCGCTCGGGATGGCGCGGCACCAGCACCAGCAGCAGCGCGGGCACGCGCGCGCGCGCCTGCGCGAACGCCGCCAGAATCAGTTCATCCTCCCCGCGATGGGTGCTCGCCGCCAGCCACACCGGGCGCCGCGCCGCGCCGCGCCATTCACCAGCAAGCCGCGCGGCGCTCTGCTGCACGCGCGCGTCCAGCTCCAGATCAAATTTGATATTGCCAGTGACTTGCATGCGCTCGCCCGGCAAACCCAGCGCGACCAAGCGCGCGCCGTCCGCGGCGCTTTGCGCCGCCACCGCCGCCAAACTGCGGAGCATCGGCCGCACC
>CBDDRG010000041.1:0-4684 GCA_965232975.1 uncultured bacterium | reverse complement strand
GCATCGCGGTCTGGAAGCGCGCGCGGGAGTCGCCCTGCAGCGCCAGCCGGGAGCCCTGCACCAGCAGATAACCGCCCGCCGCCAGCGCGCAGGCCGCCAGCGCCGCGATCACATACACGACCATCGCCTAGCCTCCGTAGCCGCGCTGGTCATACAGCTCGCGCAGCTTGTAGCCGGCCGGGCGCGCCACCACCTGCCGGATCTCGTTGGTGAGGGGTTCGTGGCGGAAAATTTCGTTAGTCACATACTGGCCGTCGCGCACCTCCAGCACTTCGAGCACCGAGGTCACCTTGCGCTGGCCGTTGGGCGTGCGGCTGACATGCACGACGAGGTCGATGGCGGTCGTGATCATGGTGCGCAGGTTGCTGCCCTGGCCGCGGAACTGGGCGATCTCGGCGAGCATCTCCAGCCGCGACAGCGCGTCCAGCGCGCTGTTGGCGTGCAGCGTGCTCATCGAGCCGTCGTGGCCGGTGTTCATGCTTTGCAGCATGTCCATGACCTCGACGCCGCGCACCTCGCCGAGCACGATGCGATCGGGCCGCATCCGCAGCACGTTCTTGACGATGTCCCGCGCGGTGACCTCGCCCTTGCCCTCGGCATTGGGCGGCCGGGTTTCGAGGCGCACCACATGGGGGTGGTCGAGCTGCAACTCGGAGGTGTCCTCGATGACCACGATGCGCTGCGTCGGCTCGATGAAGCGGCTCATCACATTGAGCATGGTGGTCTTGCCGGCGCCGGTGCCGCCGCTGACCAGGATGTTGCAGCGCACCGCCACCGCGCGGCGCAGGAACTCCAGCAGCGGCGCGGTCACGGTCTGCAGCGACAGCAGCTCCGACGCGCCCATCTGCTCGCGGCGGAATTTGCGGATCGACACGTCCGGCCCCATCACCGCCAGCGGCGCCATGATGCAGTTGATGCGGCTGCCGTCGGCGAGGCGGGCATCGACCATGGGGTTGGATTCGTCGAGGCGCCGGCCGGTGACCGCCAGCATGCGCTGGATCACCCGCAGCACATGCTGCTCGTCCATGAACCGCAGCGCGACCGGCTCGAGCTTGCCGTGGCGCTCGATATAGATGCTGTTGGGCCCGTTGACCAGGATGTCGCTGATGCTGTCGTCCTTCAGCAGGGGTTCCAGCGGCCCATAACCGTGCAGTTCATCGACCATCTCCTGAATCAGGCGATCGCGCTCCTGGCGGTTCACTGCCAGCCGGTTGTCCTCGATGAAGCGATCGACGATGCCGACGATCAACCCGGTCAGCGTCTTGCGGTCGGCCTTGTCCAGCGGCAGCCCGCCCTGATCGGCCTGGCTCTCGATCTGCTCGATCAAGTGCCGGTGCAGGCGGAACTTGAGGTTGTCGACGGCGACGTCCTTTTTGATCCGGTAGGGCCCGGATACCTGGCGAAACTCCATGAACTGTCTCCTCCTTGCGCTTGCGCTGCTGGTCCGCTCAGCGCCCCAGCAGGCGCTGCATCAGGCCCTTGGGCTTGACGACGCCGACGTCGCCGTCGATGACCCGGGCGAGTTCGGTAACCGCAACCACGTAAGGGTCCTTGGGCGCCAGGTCGAACAGGCTCTTGGCCGCGTTGATGCCGCCGAGCTGGCTCTCCCAGGCCAGCGGCAACTGGCCGTACACCGGCAGGCGGAACCCCTGGGCCAGCGCCTCGACGCCCGGTTCGGCCTGGCGCACATAGTTTTCGATGACCAGCCCGCACTGGCTGCCGGCCGGCTGGCCGCCCTTCAGGCGGTCGTAGAGCAGCCGGTTGGCCTGGCAGTTGATGACGGTTTGATCGACCAGCAGCAGCAGATGGTCGGCGCGGCGCGTGAACAGGGACACAAAGTCGGTTTCGGTGATGCCGCTGAGATTGATGATGACGTGGCCGAAGTAATGCATCAGTGCATCGACGACGATGTAGATGTCCGACGAGGTGATCTCGGCGACCTTGCCGGCGTCCTCGCCCAGCCCGAGGATCATGACCCCCGAGCCATGGCGTGGAAAGGCGGTGTTGATCAGCACCCGATCCAGGCTTTGAATGTTGCGCACGATGTCGGCGAAGGTGTAGGTCGGCTCCACGTCGAGCATCTTGGAGACATCGTCGGGCAGCAGCCCCAGGTCGAGGATCAGGGATTCCTGGCCCGATTCCCGGCCGTGCAGTGCCAGCCCCAGGTGCGCGCACAGCAGCCCGGCACCGGTGCTCGGGCGCGCGCCCAGCACCACCGTGAGCCGGCCGCGCACACCCTGGTTGGGATCCACCCGCCGCACCCGCGGAGTCAGGTGTTCGAGCAACTGGCGCGCCAGCGCCCGCAGCTCGTCGGCGTCGCTGCCGGCGACGGCGTAGTCGGCGGCGCCGCAGCGAATCGCGGTCAGAATCAGCTCGCGGGCATCACCCTCCCCCAGCGCCACCACCGGCAGCATGGGCTTGGTGACGCTGAGCGCCTCCATCAGCGCCTTTTCGGCGGTCAGTTGCTCGGCGTCCAGGGACAGCTCGACAAACACCAGGCGGGCGTTGGTGACCTCGAGCAACTGGGCGACATGCTTGGCAGACAGGGAGTCGGTGCCCACCACTTCGGCCTCGCCCATCAGTGCCCGCTCCAGCCACTGGCGGGTGGCGTCGCGGCGGGTCACCACCACCACCGCGGATTTGGTGATCTTGCTGGTCATCATCGCAGTGCTCATGGCGCTCCCTTAATCAGCACGTTCAATCGGCACAGTCAATCGGCACAGTCAGTGGGCACAGTCAGTCGGCAAAGCCGGCGGCGGACGGCTGACTGGCCCCGGCGCCACCGCGCCGGTTCAGGAATTCCCAGAAATCGGGGTCGTAGCTCTTCAGCGCCTCGCCGGGCTCCGGCGGCAGGGTCTCGGTCGCCGCGATCGGCTGCACGATATGGGGCGTGACCACCATCAGCAGCTCCTGATCGGCGCGCTCGAAGCGCGACGAGCGGAACAGCCAGCCGAGGATGGGGATGTCGCCCAGGCCCGGAAACTTGTCGGCGTTCTCGAAGGTCTTGCGGCTCACCAAACCCGCGATGACGAAGCTCTCGCCATCGCCGAGCATCACCGTGGTGTCGCTGCGCCGCACCAGTAGGCCCGGCACCCGCACCCCGCCCGAGGTGACCCCGGTGGTGAAGTCCAGATCGCTGACCTCGGGCGCGACCTTGAGCACGATGCGGTTGTTGTCGAGCACGGTCGGGGTCAGCCGCAGGCGGATGCCGAACTGCTTGTACTTGATGCTGATGGCCTCGCTGACGCCCTCGCGCACCGGCACCGGAAACTCGCCGCCGGCCATGAACGAGCCCATCTGGCCGCTCAGGCTGACGATGCTGGGCTTGGCCAGCGTATAGGCGGCGCCGCTGTTTTCGAGCGCGTTGATGGCGCCCAGCCAGCCCTTGCTGGCGCTGCCGACGACCAGGTTGTAGCCCTCGGAATTGGGCACGATCAGCGCGCTCAACTGGTTCAGCGTAGTGCTGACGATACTGCCGAGGCCGTTGCTGGTGCCGGGCGGCGAGATCACCGAGGTGGTGCCGCCGGTCGCGCGGCTGAGCAGGACGCCGATCTCCTTCACCTTGGAGCGGTTGACCTCGACGATGCGCACATCGGTCTGCACCTGGCTGCCGAAGGTGGTGTGGGTGAGATCGGCGCCCGTGCCGGCCTTGCCATCGGCCCCCTTGAACGCGTCGTGGGCTTCGAGCGAATCCAGCGTGCCGACCAGGGCGGGCGCCAGCACGCGCAGCTCGCGCTGCTCGTCGCCGCCATCGTGGTAGTTCAGCATCAGGCGGGTGTCGCCCACCGCCTTGGGCGTCAGCAACAGCTTGGTGGTGGACAGCACCTTGACATCCACCACGTCGGGCGCGCCGATGGCCACGGACTTGATCCGCCGGCTCACGCTGAGGCTCTGCTGCTTGCCGATTTCGAGCACGGTGACGCCCTCCGGCGCCCCGCTCTGGCCAACGGCGGCGCTGACCTGCATCCCGCTCAACACCCACAGCAGGATTCCCAGCAGGGAATAGGCGAACAAGCGTGGCTCAGCTCTCATGGTGGGTCATCTCCTGCTGGTGGCACCCGGCGCACCGGGCTCTGGCACCGCGGTTGCAATCAAGGTTGTGCGATCGAGGTTGAAGGTTGCGGTTGAGGGTTCAGGTTGAAGGTTGCGCGCCGGCCCGCGCGTCAGCGCACCCGCACCTCGTCCTTTTTGTCACCCCGGTAGATGGTCACCGCGGTGTCCACCGGCCGGCTGCGCGCGGCGCGCGGCGGCTGGCTCGGAGCCACCAGTTCGCCGATGGTGACGCGCAGGCGCTCCTTGGCGGGCAGCAGTGCGGTCGCGGCGGGGTCTGCTTTGTTGTCGGCAGCAACCGGCGCGGTGCCGGCCGGCGGCGCGGGCACCGGCGGCGCCTTGGCGCGCACGGCCAGGCGAATATGGCCGGTTTCGGAGGCCAGCATCAGCGGCGGGGCCTTGGCCTCGGCGACCGCCAGCACCGCGCTGCGGGTGCGGGTGCGGTTGGCCTCTTTCACCTTGGCGGCATCGGCGCGGGCCTTGTCGCGGGCCTTTTTGGCCTCGGCCCTGTCCTCGTCGGTGCCGTCGGCGGGGATATCGGCGGGCTCGAGGTCATCGCGGGTAGTGCCGGATTTGGACTCGGTGCGGATCAGATCGGGGCCATAGGCCAGCAGGCGGACATCCTTGATGACGA
>CBDDRG010000040.1:0-13851 GCA_965232975.1 uncultured bacterium | reverse complement strand
GACTACCGGATCGGCCTTCGCCGGCGCCGCCACCAAGGCATTGCCGTGCTGCAGCAGAAGGCCGAGGCGGCGTTTCGCGCGCATTACGGCGCGGAAAGTGCCGGCGAGCTGATGGGCCTCTTCACCGACCGCGCGCAGCTCGAGGCCATGCCGGTGTGCGAGTTCATGGCGCGTTTCGTGCGTTCGTGGCCGCGAGCCTGAGCGAGTTGGGCATCCACTGGCGGGCGCTCACCGCCCCGAACCCTGCACTCCCGCCTCGACCCACGCAAAACGCGGTTGCTCGACACCATCGCGCACGACTCGCTCGACGAACATGGCCAGCGGCCGCACCCACAGGCCGCGGTCGCCGTAGAGCGCGCGGTAGACCACATGGGGCTCCCCGGTTTCGCTGTGCCTGGCCACCTGCAACACCTCGTAGAGCCCGCCCTTGAAGTGGCGGTAGATGCCGGGCTGCGGGGCCGTCGCCGCGTTATCTGCGGTATGCGCTGACATTGTTCTCCCTCCGCGGCTCCGTGGCGCTGTTCACGAAGACGGCTACTGCCGCGCCAGCCGCAGCCAGGCGCAGGGCTGCGCGCCGGTGCTGCGCAGCGGATTGATATCGAGGCCACCGCGCCGGGTGTAGCGGGCCGTGACGGTCAGCGCTGTCGGTGCGCAGTGGCGCCGGATATCGACAAAGATGCGCTCGACACAGTGCTCGTGAAAATCCTGGTGCTCGCGAAACGACACCAGGTAGGCGAGCAACCCGGCGCGGTCGATGGCTGGGCCGGTGTAGCGGATCTGCACGCTGGCCCAGTCCGGCTGCCCCGTTACCGGGCAATTGGATTTGAACAGATGGCTGTACAGCGCTTCCGTCACTGTGCCGGCGTGCTGGCGATCTGCTTTTAGCAGCTCGGGCGCGGGCCTATAGGCCCGACAAGTCACCGGCAGGTCGTCCAGACATTCGCCACCGAAAGTGGCGATGCCGCGCGCGCCGTAGTCGTCCAGCCGGTACAGCTCGACCGCGACCGGCGCGCCGCAGGCGGCGCCGAGGTCGCGGCGCAGCACTGCGGCCACCGCGGCGGCATCGGCAAAGGCTTCTTGATTCAGCGAATTCAGATACAGTTTCAGCGACTTGGATTCGATCAGGTTGGGCGACGCGCACGGAATCGCCAATTCGCCGATCGCGACCTGGGGCTTGCCCCGGACATCGAGCCAGGACAGCTCGTAGGCCGTCCAGAGATCCACGCCGGCGAACGGCAGCGCCGCGTCTTGCAGCTCCAGCAGCGCCCGCCCCGGTGCGCGTGCAATCGGGTGCAGCAGCTCGGGCGCATAGCGCTGGGGATAGGGAACGGTGGTTCCGAGCGGGTTGTCGCTGGTCATGGCGATGTCAGGCGCGCAGGCGCTTGCCGTTTTCGAGCAGGTACAGCGCCAATGCGAAGAGTCCGGCGACCAGCGCCAGCACCAGCGCGAAGGCGCTGCCGACGTGGACATCGGACACCCCCAGAAAGCCGTAGCGGAAGGCGTTGACCATGTGCAGGATCGGATTGAGGTGCGACACCCCCTGCCAGAACGGCGACAGCAGATCGGTGGAGTAAAACTCGCCGCCGAGATAGGTCAGCGGCGTCAGCACGAAGGTGGGGATGATCGAAATATCGTCGAACGAGCGCGCGAACACGGCGTTGATCAGGCCCGCCAGCGAGAACAACACTGCCGTCAGCACCACCATCGCCAGCGTCACCAACACATGCTCGACGTGCAGATGGGTGAAGAACAGCGCCAGCACCGTGACGATGGCGGCCACCGCCAGGCCGCGGGCGACGCCGCCGACGACAAAGCCGAGCAGGATGACGTAGGTCGGCGCCGGCGACACCAGCAGCTCCTCGATGCTGCCGGCGAACTTGTTGCCGAAAAACGACGACACCACATTGCCGTAGGAGTTGGTGATGACGGCCATCATGATCAGGCCGGGGGCGACGAACTGCATATAGCCGAATCCTGCCATCTGGCCGATGCGGGGGCCGATAAGGGCGCCGAAGATGACGAAGTACAGCGCCACCGTGATCGCCGGGGGCAGCAGGGTCTGGGTCCAGATGCGCGTAAAGCGGCGCACTTCCTTCACCACCAGCGTCGCGAAGGCGATCCAGCGCTCGCGCCAGATCACGGCAGCACCTCCTCCAGCGCAGCCGCCGCCGGCTGGCCGTTGGGTTGGACCAGCGACACAAACAGCTCCTCCAGCCGGTTGGTCTTGTTGCGCATGCTGAGGACGTGGATGTCGCGCGCCGCCAGCGCCGCGAACAGCTCGTTCAACGACCGGGATTTTTCGACGGTGACCTCCAGGCTGTGGCCGTTGAGCAACTGGCCCTGATAGCCGTCGAGGCGGGGGAACTCCCGCAGCTCCTCGCGCGTATCGAGAATGAACACCTCCCGGTTCAACTGGGTCAGCAACTGGCGCACGCTGGTGTTCTCGACGATGGCGCCGCGATCGATGATGGCCAGGTTGCGGCACAGGCTCTCGGCCTCTTCGAGGTAGTGTGTGGTCAGGATGATCGTGGTGCCCGCGCGGTTGATGTCGCGCAGAAACTCCCACATGGAGCGCCGCAACTCGATGTCGACGCCCGCGGTGGGCTCGTCGAGGATCAGCAGGCGCGGCTCGTGCACCAGCGCGCGGGCGATCATCAGCCGCCGTTTCATGCCGCCCGACAGCGTCCGCGCCTGCTGGTCGCGCTTGTCCCACAGGCCCAGCAACCCGAGGTACTTCTCGGTGCGCGCGCGGGCCAGCGCGCGCGGGATGCCGTAGTAGCCGGCCTGGGTCACCACGATGTCGTAGGCTTTTTCGAACTGGCTGAAGTTGAACTCCTGCGGCACCACGCCGAGGCAGCGCTTGGCGGCGGAAAAATCCTGGTCGATATCGATGCCTAAAATCCGCACAGTGCCGGCGGTTTTGCGCACCAGCGAACTGATGATGCCGATGATGGTGGACTTGCCGGCGCCGTTGGGGCCGAGCAGACCGAAGAAATCGCCGGGCGCGACCTCGAGATCGACGCCCCGGAGGGCTTCGAAGCCGTTGCCGTAGACCTTGGTGAGCTGGTGAATCGCAAGCGCGGGGATCGTCATGGATTTATCAATTGCCGTCGTGGGGTCGAGCCCCAGGTTTGCGATCAGGTGTTCGCGGGTCAATCGAGCAGCTGCTGCAGACGGGCACGAATACTGCTGCCGGCGGCGCTGAAGCCCAGTCCCTTGCGCGCCAACCCGCGCGCCGCCGCGGTATCGCCCTGCGCGGCGTGGCTGTTGGCGAGCACCAGATAGACCTCGGGATTGCGCGCGTCGATGCGCTGGGCGCGCTCGGCGACGGCGATGGCGCTGTCGTAATTGCCGGCGCGATGCAGCGCCCAGGCGTCGCCCAGCAACGCCGCCACCGCGGGTTTGGTCGGTGCCGGTGGCGGCGGCGGGCGCGGCACCGGTGTCGGCGTGGACGGCGGGCGGGCGGGCTCTTCGACGGGCGGTGGCAGCTCGCCACCAGCATCCGGCGCCGGCACCAGCGGCACGCAGGCGGTCAGCGCCAGCGCGCCGGCAACTAGGCCGAGGTTGGCCCACCCTGTCCAGCATCGCATCAGCGCAATATGCCCTTGAACCAGTCCATCAGCTTCTTGGCCGGCGCTGCATTGCAACCTCCGGCCGCGGGTTCGCTGCCCACCACGAAGGGCAGCCGCCGGGCGCCCGCACACTCTTCGGCGCTCAGCAGGCCGGTCTGGGGCTCGACCCAGGCATAGGCGACATTGTCGGGCACCGCGTCCGGTAGCGGCTGGTTAGCCAGGCCGGCCATGATCCGCGCCCAGATCTGCACCGCCCCGGTGCCCCCGGTCAGCGGCGTGCCCTTGTTGTCGTCGCGACCGATCCAGACCAGGGCGAGGTGGCTGCCGCTGAACCCGCTGAACCAGCTGTCGCGCTGATCATTCGACGTGCCGGTCTTGCCCGCCAGCCGCAGGCTGCGCGGCAGTTGGCGGTAGACGCCCTTGCCGGTGCCCTCCTCGACCACCTGCTGCAGCGCGTATTGCAGCAGGTGCATGCCGGCCGCCGAAAAGCGCTGTTCGGCCTTGAAGGCATAGCGTTTGAGCGGCCGCTGGTCGGCGGCATACACCGCCTGGATGGCGCGCAGCGGCGTGTAAAAACCCTCGGCGGCGATGGTGTGATAGACCCCCGCAAGCTCGAACGGCGAGAGTTCGATGGCTCCCAGAAACAGCGAGGGCAGCGCCGGCACCTCGCCGTCGTAGCCGAGCCGGTGCAAGGTATCGATCACTGCCGACACGCCAAGTTCCATGCCGAGGCGCACCGTCGCCTGGTTATAGGAATTGCTGAGCGCCTGCCACAGCGGCACCGTGCCATGGCTGATGTGGTCGAAGTTTTCCGGCTGCCAGCGCACGCCACCGGGCGCGGTGAGGCTGATCGGCGCATCGCTGACCAGCGACGCCAGCGTGTAGCGCGAGGGCTTCTCCAATGCGGTCAGGTAGACCGCGGGTTTGATGGTGGAGCCGACCGCGCGGCGGGCGTCGAGCGCACGGTTGAAGCCGGCATAGCCCGCGCGGCGCCCGCCGGCCAGCGCCAGCACCTCGCCGGTGCCGACGCGCACCACCACGGCGGCGGCTTCCAGCTCCCCCGCCTTGACCCGATGCGCCTGCTCCAGCGTCGCCAGCCCTTTGCCGACGCCGTCATCCAGCTGCCTTTGCACCTGCGGATCGAAATTGGTGAACACCCGCAAGCCGCCACTGAGCAGATCGGCCTCGCGGTAATCGGTGCGCAACTGGCGCTTGACCAGATCGAGATAGGCCGGAAAGGGGTTGGGCTTGAAGCCCGGGTTGGCGACGATGTCGAGAGGTCGACTCTGCGCGCGCGCCGCCTCGGCGGAATCGATCAAGCCCTGTTCCGCCATGATGTCGAGCACCAGATCGCGCCGCTGGCGCGCCCGTTGCGCGTGGCGCTGCGGGTCGTACCAGGACGCGCCCTTGGCGATCGCAATCAGCAGCGCGACCTGGTGCACGCCGAGTTCGTTCAGCGGCTGGCGGAAGTAGTGCAGGCTCGCCATGCCGAAGCCGTGGATCGCGCGCGCGCCGGCCTGGCCGAGAAAAATTTCATTGATATAGGCTTCGAGAATCTCGGTCTTGCTGTAATGCAGTTCCAGCAACACCGCCATGACCGCTTCAAGCAGTTTGCGCACCAGCGTGCGCTCCTCGGTCAGATAGAAATTCTTGACCAACTGCTGGGTGATGGTGCTGCCGCCCTGGGTGACCTTGCCGGCCTCGATATTGCTGACCAGCGCGCGCGCGATGCTCTTCAGCGACACGCCCTGGTGACGAAAGAAGTCGCGATCCTCCACCGCGACCAGCGCGTCCGCCAGATGGGGCGGCAGCTCGTCGAGCCGCACGGGCACGCGATCCTCGGCGTGCTCGGCATAGATGCCGCCGATCATGATCGGCTCCAGCCGCGCCAGCGCCAGCGGCCGGCCACTGGCGTCGCGCAGGCGTGCCAGCTGGTCGCCGGCAAAGGTAGCGGTCAGGCGCTGGGCGGGTTTGTCCTCATCCCAGAAGCGGAACGGCCGGGTGTGCAGTTCCAGCGTATTGCCCGCCACCCGGTATTGGCCGGGGGCTTCGGGCTTGTCCACCTGGCGGTAGCCGAGGCGCCCGAGTTCCCACAGCAGGCTATCCTGGCGCAGCGCCAGCTCCTCGTAGAGCTCCAGCGGGCGGCTGAAGACGTGGGTCGGCAGCGCCCACTTGGTGCCGGCGAACTTTTCGCGCACCACCAGGTCGAGCGCCAACCCAGCCACCACCAGAACCCCCGCCAGCACCAGCGCGCCGAGCGCCAGCCAGGGCCACGGCGACCGCCGACGGGGCTTCTTGCGGCGTGGGGTTGGGCGACGGGTACGGGGCTTTTTTGCCAACCGGGGCTCCAGGCAGACGACAGAGGTTGAGCGACACCGCGAAGACAGGGATGATAAACGGGCGCCGTTACCCCGGGGAATCGCCGCGCTTGGCAACCCGGGCGTTACCGGCCGCGCCAAGCCCGGCGATAATACCCGCCTTTGCCACCCAGGAATAACCCGACATGCGCAGTTATCATGTATACGGAGTCGGCGCCGCTCTCGTCGACACCGAAATCGAAGTCACCGACGGGGATCTCGCCGCCCTCGGCATCGACAAGGGCGTCATGACGCTGGTCGATGAAGCCCGCCAGCAGAGCCTGATCGAAGCCCTGCACCACCACCTGACGCTGTCGCGGCGCGCGAGCGGGGGTTCGGCCGCCAACAGCCTGATCGCGGTCGGCGCCTTCGGCGGGAAGAGCTTCCACTCCTGCAAGGTCGCCGCCGATGACAACGGCTATTTTTACCTGCGCGATCTGGCCAACGCCGGCGTGGACCACCCCGGCGACCACCAGTTGCCGGCGGGCACCACCGGCAAGTGCCTGGTGCTGATCACGCCCGACGCCGAGCGCACGATGAACACCTACCTCGGCATCAGCGCGACGCTGGATGTGGACAACCTGAACCCCGCCGCGCTCGCCGACGCCGACTATCTGTACATCGAGGGCTATCTGGTGACCTCGCCAACGGGGCGTGCGGCCGCGATCAAAGCCCGCGAAATCGCCGAGGCCAGCGGCACCAAGACCGCGCTGAGCCTGTCCGATCCGGGCATAGTCGCGCACTTTCGGGAGGGTCTGGCGGAGATGCTGGGCGCGCGCATCGACCTGCTGTTCTGCAATCGGGAAGAGGCGTTGACCTGGACCGGCGCGGACTCCCTCGACGCCGCCGTCGCCGCCATGCCGGCGTATGCGCGCACCTTTGCCATCACGCTGGGCGCCGCCGGCGCGCTGGTGCACGATGGCGCGCAACTCCACCGCATCGCGCCCCATGCCGTCAAGGCGGTGGACACCAATGGCGCCGGCGACATGTTCGCCGGCGCGTTCCTGTACGGCATCACCAGTGGCTTTGATTTTCCCCGCGCCGGGCGCCTGGCGAGCCGCGCCGCCGCCACTGTGGTCAGCCAGTACGGCCCACGCCTGCCCGCGGCGCAATACCGCGAACTGCTGGACGCCTTTTTGCAGCAGGAGCAAGCCGTCGCCGGCTGAGCTGGCCCCCGGGGGCCAGCCCTCGGGCTCACCCCTGCGCCAGCAGCTCGCGCAGATTGATGATGCCGGCGTTGGCGCGGCTGATGTGGGACGCCATCGTCAGCGAATGGTTGGCCAACAGACCGAAACCGCTGCCGTTGAGGATCATCGGACTGGTCAGCGGCGCCTGGGTGGCCTCCAGCTCGCGAATGATCTGGCGCAGGCTGGCCTGGGCGTTTTTCTTGCGCAGCACCTCGGCGAACTCGACCTCGGCCGCTTTCAGAAAATTGATCAGCGCCCAGGTGGAGCCCCGCGCTTCATAGAACACGTCGTCGATCTCGCCCCAGGGCGTTTTGACCAGCACTTCGCCGACCACCTTGCCGGCCTCCTGGCCCGGCGGAATCACCAGATCGGTGTTGATGCGGCGCTGACCGACGCTGGCACTCAGGCGTTGCGACAGGCTGCCGAGGCGGGTTTCGACAGTGCCCAGCCAATAGCGCAGGTTGTCGGCACGGGGGTAAAAATGGGCGTCGTTCTTATCCTCGTCGGAGATCCGTGCCAGATAGTCCGCCAGCGCGTCCTGGCCCTTGCGGTACTGGGATTCGGTCGATGGAAACAGCCAGCGCTCGTTGTCGAAATTGAACTTGGGCTCGGCCAGCGCGAGATCGTCGTCCTCGGTGGACTGGGACTGGGAGCGGCTGAACGCCTCGCGCATGGCCTTGGCCAGGTCGCGCACCTGGATCAGCACGCCGTATTCCCAATTCGGGATGTTGTCGAGCCAAACCCCCGGCGGCAGCAGATCATTGCTGAGATAGCCGCCGGGCTTGTCCAACAGACCGTCCACCGTATCGATCAGCATGGTGGTGATGACTGCGCCCGGCACCCGCCCCGAACTGGGATCGGATACCCGAAACGAACCCGGCTCACGGCTCCAATACCAACTGACCAGCAGCAGCGCCAGCACCAGCACCAGCGCCGCCGTCCACACCAGGCCGCCGCGGTGACGCCCCGGCTCCCGCTCCAGAAGCTCGTCGTCATCGAAGATGCCGGCCTGGCTGGGGCTTGCCCCCACCCGGTGTTTCCAATCGCGAATCGCCATCTCTGCCCCGTCGTTAGTTGTGGTTGGCAGGCCGTTGAAAAACGCTTTTCAACGGCCTGTTAAAGCAAGCCACGGATGGCTTGCACGAAGATCAAGCACGCTAAACGCTTGATCTTCGGAGGCCGTCGCGGGCGTGTACCGCGACGAGCCGGGTTGAAAAGGGCAGGAAAGCCCTTTTCAACATCCTGTTAGGTGATACCGGCGCGCTGGTCGCGGTCATCGACACGTGGGCAAGAGGATACTCCGCCCACCGCCGGGATGGAACGCGGGCCGCCGATGATGGCGGCATTTTACGCCTGCACCAAGATCACCCATCAGTTTGGCCGGGTGGCGCCAGCGGAGTATCATTCGGCCCCGCTCGATCGGCTGCGGCACGCCACCGCAGACCTCGCTCAGCACCCGGAGGCCCTCTGTCCCCCCACCGTTTTTCGCTACTGTTGTGCCTGTGGCTGCTCGCGAGCGTCGGGGGCAGCGCCGCGCCGCTGGATTTCGCGCCCACCGCGCCGCGGGCGACGCTGGACAGCGCACCCCGCTTTCTGCGCGTCGAAGATGCCTATCGGCTGCATGCGGCCATCGCTGGCGAGCGGCTGGTGCTGACCTGGGCGATCGCACCCGGCTATTACCTGTATCGCGACCAGTTCAAGTTCAGCGCCCAGGGCGCGGACGGCGCGGCGATCACGGTGGCGCCTCAATTCGCCGCCGGCCGACGCACCTATGACGCCTACTATCAAAAGGAACTAGAGGTCTATTACGACGCAACGCAGATCCTGCTGCCGTTCGCGCATCCGCCCGCGGCGGTGACGTTGACCCTGGTGTCCCAGGGTTGCGCCGACGCCGGCCTCTGTTATCCGCCGCGCACCCAGGTGGTTCAGGCCGATTTTCACACTGGCGCGGTGGCCGTCTCGGAGGGGGATCTCGCGCCGGCCGCGCCAGCGACGGCTAGCGGGGCGCCACCGACGCCGTTGGCGGCGCCCACCTCGCTACCATTATTGCTGCTGTTTGCGCTGCTTGGCGGCGTCATTCTGAACCTGATGCCGTGCGTGTTTCCGGTGCTGTCGATCAAGGTACTCGCCATTGCCGCCGCCCACCCGAGCGCGCGTCTGCGCCATCGCCACGGCCTCGCCTATGCCCTCGGCGTGGTCGCCAGTTGCCTGGTGATCGCGGCCGTGCTGATGGTATTGCGCGGCGCCGGCGAAGCGGTCGGCTGGGGGTTCCAGCTCCAGTCGCCGATCTTCATCGCCTTGCTCGCCTACCTGCTGTTTGGCGTCGCGCAGAGTTTTGCCGGCGAATTCGAGTTCGGCGCCCGGCTGATGAATCTGGGCCAGTCCGCGACCGCGGGCGATGGTCTGCGCGCCTCGTTCGCGACCGGTATTCTCGCCACGCTGGTGGCCAGCCCCTGCACTGCGCCCTTCATGGGCACCGCGCTGGGCGCGGCGCTGATCCTGCCGCCGGCACTGGGCGGACTGATTTTCGCCGCCCTCGGCCTGGGCATGGCGCTGCCCTTCCTGGTGCTGACCTGGTTTCCGGGGCTACTCGAACGCCTGCCGGCGCCCGGGCCCTGGATGCTCAAGCTGCGCACGCTGCTCGCCTTTCCGCTCTACCTGAGCGTGATCTGGCTGCTGTGGGTGCTCGGCCGCCAGACCAGCATCGACCAGGCGGCCCTGATCGCCTGCGGGCTGCTGTTGATCGCGTTCGCGATCTGGATGGCGCGCGCCAGCCGCCGCCCGGCCGGCCGGGCGCTGGCGCTGCTGGTGGTGTTGACGGCGCTGGCGCTGCCGTTCATGCCAGCCGACGACGCGCGCGACCAGCGCTGGGAACCCTATACCCCGCAGCGGCTCGCCGAGCTGCGCGCGCAGGGCGCGCCGGTGCTGGTCAACCTGACCGCCGACTGGTGTATCACCTGCCTCGCCAACGAGCGCATCGCACTGAATTCGGCGGGCTTCAAACGCGCGTTGCAAGCGCAGGGCATCACCTACCTGAAGGGTGACTGGACGCGCTACGATCCGGACATCACCGCACTGCTGGCCCGGTACGGCCGCACCGGCGTACCCCTGTACCTGTTCTTTCCGCGCGGTGGCGGCGACGCCCAAATTCTGCCCCAACTGCTTACCGAAGGCGCCGTGCTGGCCGCGTTCGCCGCCGACAACATCGGCAAACCCTAGGCCAAGTTTCGCGAACAGGCGGCAAACGTCGGCAAAGTGACGTGATGGACAGCCTCCGGCGTTTCCGGCAGACTATCGCCCCGGCGCGCGCCAGAACCACCAGAGCAGCACGAGAATGGCCACCCTACTGGTTTTGCATGGACCCAATCTGAATTTGCTCGGCACCCGGGAACCCGGTGTCTACGGCGCCCGCACGCTGGCCGACATCGAGCGCGAACTCGGCGCTCTGTGCGCCGCGGCCGGCCACCGCCTGAGCTGCTTTCAGAGCAACGCGGAACCCGCGCTGATCGAGCGCATCCACACCGCCCGCGACGATGGCGTCGAATTCATCATCTTCAACCCGGCGGCGTTTACCCACACCAGCATCGCGCTGCGCGACGCCCTGCTCGCGGTCGCGGTGCCCTTTGTCGAGGTGCATCTCTCCAACGTGCATCGCCGCGAACCCTTCCGCCACCACTCCTATTTTTCCGACATCGCGGAGGGCGTCATCACCGGTTTTGGCGCCCACGGCTATGTGCTGGCGCTGCGCGCCGCGCTGGCGGCAATGGCCGGCGCCAAGGTTCCGTGACTCGCGCCAACAACCCGGCGGCCGCTCGCAACCTCGTCCATGACCGACGCTGCACCTTTTCTGCCAGTCCCAAGGGGAACCAGGATGGATATACGCAAAATCAAAAAGCTGATTGAACTGCTCGCAGAATCCAATATCGACGAGCTGGAGGTAAAAGAGGGCGAGGAATTCGTGCGCATCCGCCGCCATAGCCCGCCACCACCACACCAGTATGCCGCCCCGGTCGCCGCGCCACCGGCGGCGGTCGCGAGCCCCACGGCCAGCGGCGCCGACGCCGCACCCACGGTCAACGGCCATGTGGTGCGCTCGCCCATGGTGGGCACCTTCTATCGCGCGGCGGCGCCGGGGACGCCGCCCTTCGTCGCGCCCGGGCAACAGGTCAAGGTGGGCGATGTGCTGTGCATCGTCGAGGCCATGAAAATGATGAATCAGATCGAGGCCGACCGCGCCGGCATCATCGGCGAGGTGCTGGTGGACGACGGCACCCCGGTGGAATTCGATCAGCCCATGCTGACCATCCTCTAACCCCTCCCGCAATGACTGCCGAGCGACCCCCATGCTTGACAAAGTGCTGATCGCCAACCGCGGCGAAATCGCGTTGCGGGTGCTGCGCGCCTGCAAGGAACTGGATATCAGAACCGTGGCCGTACACTCGAAAATCGACGCCGACCTCAAACACGTCCGCCTCGCCGACGAGTCGGTGTGCATTGGCCCCAATCCCTCCGCGCAAAGTTATCTGAACATTCCGGCCATCATCAGCGCCATGGAAGTCACCGATTCGGTCGCGGTGCACCCGGGCTACGGCTTTCTCGCCGAGAACGCCAATTTCGCCGAGCAGGTCGAGCGCTGCGGCTTCATTTTCATCGGCCCGACCCCGGCCGTGATCCGCCTGATGGGCGACAAGGTGTCGGCCATCGACGCCATGCGCAAAGCCGGGGTGCCGACGGTACCGGGCTCGAACGGCCCCCTCGGCGATGACGACGACCGCAATCTGGGCATCGCCCGCGACATCGGCTACCCGGTGATCGTCAAGGCCGCCGCTGGCGGCGGCGGGCGCGGCATGCGCGTCGTGCACACCGAAGCCCATCTGCTCAACGCCATTGTTTTGACCCGTACTGAAGCCGCCGCCGCTTTCGGCGACGGCACTGTCTACCTCGAAAAATATTTGCAAAACCCCCGCCACGTCGAGGTTCAGGTGTTGTGCGACGGCCGCGGCGGCGCGGTTCATCTGGGTGACCGGGATTGCTCGCTGCAGCGCCGTCATCAGAAGATACTCGAGGAGGCACCCGCGCCGGGCATCGCCACCGCCACCCGCGAGCGGATTTTCGCGGTCTGTGTCGCGGCCTGCCTGGACATCGGCTACCGAGGTGCCGGCACCTTCGAGTTTCTGTACGAAGACGGCCACTACTATTTCATCGAGATGAACACCCGGGTTCAGGTCGAACACCCGGTCACCGAGATGATCACCGGCATCGATATCGTCCGGGAGCAGTTGCTGATTGCCGGCGGCGCTCCGCTCAGCGTCAAGCAGAGCGACATCAGGTTTCGCGGCCACGCCGTCGAATGTCGCATCAACGCCGAGGACGCCCGCACCTTCATGCCGAGCCCGGGCGTGATCACCGCCTATCACCCGCCCGGCGGCAATGGCGTGCGCGTCGATTCGCACCTGTACATGGGTTACAGCGTGCCCCCCAACTACGATTCCCTGATCGCCAAGATCATCACCTGCGGCCGCGATCGGGCCACGGCGCTGACCAAAATGCGCAACGCGCTCGACGAATTGATCATCCAGGGCATCAAGACCAACACCGAGTTGCAGCGCGAGCTGGTGACCGATGCCGGCTTCCAGCGCGGCGGCGTCAATATCCACTACCTCGAACACAAGCTCGCCGGCTCCCCGACCTAGCGCCGTGACCACTGCCGCGCCCTGGCTGCAACTGGAGGTGTGCGTCGCGCGCGACCGCGCCGCCGCCGTCGAAGCCGAGCTGCTCGCCGTCGGCGCGGTATCGGTCAGCTTGCAGGATCAAGGCGATGATCCCGTCCTTGAACCCGGCGTCGGCGAAACCCCGCTGTGGGCGCGGATTCGCGCCACCGGCCTGTTCAACCCCGGCACCGACACCGCGGCGGTGATGCGCCGGTTGGCGGCGGGCGAGGTCGGCGAGTTCGCCAACAGCTGCTGGCAAGCGCTACCGGACCAGGATTGGGAGCGCAGCTGGATGGCCGACTGGCAGCCCGCCCGCTGTGGCGAGCGCCTGTGGATCTGCCCGAGCTGGTGCACGCCGCCGGATGCCCAAGCGATCAATCTGATTCTGGATCCCGGCCTCGCGTTCGGCTCGGGCACCCATCCGACCACCTTCCTGTGTTTGCAGTGGCTCGACGGCCAGCAGCTGGCCGGCAAGACGGTGATCGACTACGGCTGCGGCTCGGGCATTCTCGGGATCGCCGCGCTGCTGCTGGGGGCGGCGCAGGTCGTCGCCGTCGATAACGACCCGCAGGCATTGCTCGCCACTACCGACAATGGGCAGCGCAACGGCATCGGCAGCGAGCGCCTGCAAGTGTGTACCCCCGCCGAAGCGCCACCCGGCCTGGTCGCCGAGGTGCTGGTGGCGAATATTCTCGCCGCGCCCCTGATCGAACTCGCACCCCGGCTGTCCGATTTGCTCTGCGCCCAGGGCAGCATCTGTCTATCCGGCATCATGGTGGGCCAGCAGCGGGCGGTGCTGGCCGCGTATCGGGACAGCGTTGATTTTGCAGCACCCCAGGTACGCGAAGGCTGGGCGCGGCTCGCCGGGCACAAACGCTCGACCGGACCGCGTTCCGCATAAATCCCCATAAACGTAAAAAAGCCGGCGCGCTGGGCACCGGCTTCAGTGGACACTCGCTACCTCTCTGGGTGTCAGAGGTGGGGGTCAGAACTGATAGGTGATCCGCGCCACCAGTTCGTCGGC
>CBDDRG010000039.1:0-6568 GCA_965232975.1 uncultured bacterium | reverse complement strand
CTTGAGACTGTCCTACTGCGGAAAAGCCGAATTTGGTCATATTTTGCGCAAATTTTTGTTGAATAATCCCATTATTCGCCGCAAATTTGCGCAAATCTGCCTCAAATCGGACTTTCCCTCGCTACGGACGCTCAAGTCCGACAGGCTCCTAGCCGGTGACTCGACTCGCAACTTCATTCCCGTTCATTGAGGCAACCCGCGCGTGAAGCACTCGTCAATCGACTCGCTAGTCAAGATGGCCAACCAGATCGCCGCCAATTTCCCCAGCGGCGCCGACGCCGACACCAAGGCGAGCGATATCGCCGGCCATATTCACCGGTTCTGGACACCCGCCATGATCGCGCGCCTGGGTGAGCATGTCGCGGCCGGTGGCGAGGGCGTGAGTCCGCTGGCGCGGGCGGCGGTTGGTCTGCTGGCACCGACGACGGCAGGCAAGGTCTGATTCCCGCCCGCCTGCCGCGCGGCGCCACCGCCGCCGGGCATACCTGGCCGTTGGCGCTGCTGTTGCTGGCGCTCAGCGCGCCGGTCTGTGCCGCGGCGACGCCGCCCGGCGCTGTTGTAGATACGGTTGCAGATGCTGTTACAGAGATTGTTGCGGAAACGGTTGATGATCCGGCCGCCGCCAGCGCTAAAGCCGGCCACTCGCCACCACCAGACTCGGCGCCAACCCCTGCGCCGGTCGTGCCGCCCCTCATCGCAGGCAGCCCTGCACCCGCAGCCGACGGGCCGGGCGGAGCTTCCGCCGAGTCCCCGGCTGGCGCGGCCAAACCCGCTGCGACCAGCTCACCGGCAGCAGCGGCGGCCGGGGCTGTACCCCTGTCCGCTAGACCGCAAGCCATCACCCCCGCCGCGCGCGCCCCGGCAGCAAATAGCCCGGCCGCGACTGGCCCCCCGGCCGCGCCAGCGCAGCCCCCGCCGGCCACCCCCGAGGCCATAGTGCCGCCCGGGGCATCGGTGTCGGCGTCCGTCGCCCCCGAAGTCGCGCCCGGAACGCCCGCCGCGCCAAGCGGGGAGGTGGCGGCGATGCCGGCCTTCGCGCTGCTCGGCGCCGAAATTCCCGCCGGTAGCAAGCGCCAGGTATCCTGGTACGCCAGCCAGAATTACTCGGGCATCGATCTGGGCACGCCGGTGCTGGTGGCCCATGGCGCCCGGCCCGGCCCGGTGTTGTGTGTGACTGCCGCAGTCCACGGCGATGAAATCAACGGCGTCGAGATGGCGCGGCGGGTATTTCAGCAAATCGAACCCACCGAGCTTCAGGGCACCTTGATTGCGGTGCCCATCGTGAACCTGCACGGCTTCGAACGCAGCTATCGCTATCTGGCCGACCGGCGCGACCTCAACCGGTACTTTCCCGGCGCCCCCAACGGCAGTTCGGCCGCGCGTATCGCGCACTCGTTCTTCACCGAAGTGATTCGCCATTGCGAGGCGTTGGTCGACCTGCATACGGGATCCTTTCACCGTACCAATCTGCCGCAACTACGCGCCGACCTGAGTGACCCCGCCGTCGTCAAACTCACCCAGGGCTTCGGTGCGACGGCCGTGCTGCGTAGCCGCGGCGCCCGCGGCACGCTGCGGCGCGCCGCGACGGCAGTCGGTATCCCCACCGTGGTGCTGGAGGCGGGCGAGCCCAAGCGCTTTCAGCCCGAGGAGGTCGGCCACGGCGTCAAGGCCATCGGGAGCCTGATGGCCCACCTCGGCATGACCAAGAAATCCTGGAGCTGGCGCGAACCCCAACCGGTCTACTACGACTCATTCTGGGTGCGGGCGGGGCAGGGCGGCATCCTGTTTGCGCTGGTGAAACCGGGTGACAGCGTGAGTGCGGGCCAGACCCTGGGTACCGTTACCGATCCCATTACCAATGATCGCGAGCGGGTGCTGGCGCCCCAGTCTGGCCGCGTTCTCGGCCTTGCGGTCAACCAGATGGTGATGCCAGGGTTCGCGTTGTTCCACGTCGGTGTCGAGCGCACCGAGGCCGAGGTGTTGCAGTCTGCAGAGGCGCCAGCGCCCGTGGTGCCACCGCGCCCACCTGCCGCGCCAAGCTTGCCGCCGGCGCCGCCGGGCGATGATGCCCCCGCGGTACTTGCGCCGGGCCGAGAGATCGCCACCCCACCGGCACCGGTGCTGCCGAACTCCGCCGCGCCGCCCCCGGACGCGGGGATTCCGGAAGCCGGCGACGAGGCGGAGAGCAGTGGCGAGGTCGAGATCGATCACGCCGATGAGTGACATCGGGGGCGTTGCTACCTGGTATCGGCGCAAGCCGGGTCGGATGCTCAGGGTTCGCGGTCGGCAACCCCGCTCGCGCCGTCCGGCGCCGTTGCGGCGACAGATGCAGTGGCCGACGCGGTGGGTGGGGATCGACCCTGCCAGAGTTTGCCGCTGCTCATGCCCTGCCAGCCCCAGCGCATCCAGGCGAGCATGGCAAAGGCGAGCCATAGCGACCACAGCAGCATGGCGGAGCGGTATACCCACAGCGGCGCGCTCAACACTTCGCCCTGGGGCAGCAGGGCAGCACTGCGATCCTGGTACCACCGGTAGTAATAATTGCCGGAGCCGTTGCTGGTGACCTGCATGTCGGGTGCGGATAACAGGCTCTGTGGAATGGTGTACAGCAGGCTCGCCAACGCCAGCAGCGACAGCGCGAAGACGCCCACTTGAATCAGGTTGAACTGCCAGCGCGCCGCCGGCATCGGCGCGCGGCGGCGGGCCTCGAGCGCGAAAAACCACAGCGCGACCATCACGGCGCCGAAGCCGTTGACGGTGCTGGTGCCAAGTGCGAGCAACAGCCATTGCCAGGTGTTGACGGGCATCGACAGGCCAAAGCGTTTGCTGGCGCTGCCGAGACCAATGGCGACCAGCGCGCTGACCGCCAGCACGCCCCAGTACAGCATGGCCGGGCCGATGGCGGGGCCGCGGGTCAACAGTGGCCAGCGCGATTGCGGCAAGATCAGGCGCAGACCGATATTGTTGGCGGGGGATGCCAGTTCGATGGCGGGCGTTCGGGTCGCGACCCCCAGTGTCTGCGGCAGCTCCCAGGCGACGGCGACGCGCTGCACGCCGGGGTGCAGCGCCAGCACGACCTGACCCTCGGGGTCAGCGCGACGGGTTTGCTCGACGCCGTCGATGGCGACACTTTGCAAGGTGTTGGGCGCGGCGAGCTTGACCCGGTAGTCGCCGCCCAGGCTGGTGCGGATGCTGAGTTCGAGACTGAGCGCCGCGCTGCGCGCGCCGGGGCGATAGGTCAACGCCGCCTCCTCCACCGTCGTCGTGGGGCCGGGCACCGCTGCCGGCTGGCGTGCGCGCAGGGTCAGGGTTTCCCCGGGCCAGGGTCGCCACAGCTGCGGCTCTGCGGCAGCACCGCCGGTGGCGACATCGGCGGGTTTGATCGGTGGCAGGCTGGGTTCGTCCAGATGCCAGCGCGGTGACGACTGCACGCGCCACTCCTCGACCCAGGCCGAGGTCGCGGGTGCGCTCAAGCGGAGTTGTGCGCTGGGCGGCAGCACCGAGCGCCATTCGAAACTGGTCTGGGTGGCGTTCAACGCGACCACCGCCTGGTTATCGACCACGGTCAAACCCGGGCTGACCACGGCCTCGCCGGGCAGCAGCGGAATCCGCACCGCGATGGCGCCGACGGCGGGCGCCACCCGGGTGACGGTGGTGACCAATTGCCAGTCCAGATCCAGCGTCAGCGCGCGCTCGACGCGCACGAAGGGGGCGATGGGCGCCGGGCGCAGCGTCTGGCTGTCGTCGCCGCGCGCGCGTTTGTGTAGCAGCAGGCTGTGCCCGGGAACCCGGTCGCCGGTGAGGCCTTCGATGTCCCAGTCGGGCGCCACCACGCTGACATTGCGCGGCGGCAGCGGAAACGGCAGCGCGATCTGATCCCCCGTCACCGCGCCGCTGAGGACGAGGTCGTGACCGCCTGGGTTCAGGTTCACCCACAGCCTGCCACCGTCCTGCGCCAGGGTGGCCGGGCGGCCATCGACGAGGACACCGCGCGGCTGCCAGCTCGCATCCAGAGGCAAGGGAAACGCGATGGCGGTGCCGGCCGCGGCGCGCAGGTGCATCAGCAACTGGCCGTTGCCGACTTCGACGCGCACTTGCTGCACGGCGGCGCAAGCCGGGGCGCACAGCGGTGCCTTCAGCAGCTCGGCGCGCAGTTCATCGAGCAGAAACCGGGGCGGAAATTCCTGCGCGCTGGCGTCCGGCGCGCACAGGCCGCCGGCAATAATCAGTGGCAATAGCAGGTTGGCGGCGGCGGGCGCTGAAGTCGGGGTGGAAGGCGCCGCGCCGGAGGCGCCCTGGCCCGGCGCGCCGGGGTCGCGCAGCGCCCGCACCAGCGCGCGGGCGAGCGCCAGCAACACCAGTGCGGCGAGGGCAACGCAGACGAAATGCAGGATCCGGGTCAGCCAGGGTGGGCTCAGATACAGGTGCAGCGGCGCCTGGGCGCCAACCGGGCCAGACCAGGACAGACGCGCCTGGCGCCACTGCCAGGCGGGCTCGCCGGGGCCGGTCTGGACGTTGTCGGCGGGCCGATAGCGGGGCGCGGGCTGGCGGCGTATGTGCTGGGCGCGGGGCGCGCCGGCGTCGCCCAGCACTTTGTCGAGCGCCATCGGCGCGGCCGCTGGCGCAGCGGCGTAGTCAGCTTCGACAGCGGTGGCGGTGGCGGCGTTGCCGCCAGCGTAACCGTGAATGGCGTGATCCTGCGCCAATTGGGGATACAGCCCGAGGCGGGTCTGCTGCACGGCGAAGTCGAGCACGGCGCCGGTGACGGTGAGCAGCGCAACCGCGCCGACCGCGCGCACCAGCGTGCGCAGGCGACCCGTCGGCACCACCCGCAGCAAGGCCAGCAGTGCCACCAGTGTGGCCCAGCCGAGTAGCAGCGCGCCGGCTTCGCGGTAGCTCAACGCCAACAGCGCCGCTGTTGCCACGCCCCAGCCCATCCCGAGCAGGCGCGCCGTGCCGCCGACCACGAGCAGGCAGATGAACAGATCCCACAGGTTCCAGCTACTGATCCAGGATGCGTCCACCGCCTCGGGCCCGCTGGCGTGCCACAGCTTCCACCCCGGCGGCAGGCGCAGATCGACGTTGACGCCGCTGAAGTCGGTGTCCCAGGCCGACGCCGACAGCGCGCCGAGCGAGGCGATACGGCTGACCGCTTCGACCACGATACTGCCATGGCGGATCTCGACGCCGGCACCCCCTTCGCCCGGCACCCGAGTGATCAGTTGCGGGCCGCCGGTGACGGCGACCCGGCCGAGCGCCAGCGCCGGCAGCGTGCGCAGCCGCCCGCCGGGCGCAAAGCGGCCGCTGATGCGATCGCTGGCAGTGGCGCCGGCGCCATCGAAGTCGAGCCACAGCCTGCGGTCGAGGCGCAGTTCCGCCGCCCGCGGACGGGCGTCGCCGCGGTACTGCTCGACCAGCCGCAGCGGGGTCGTCGCGGTCATCAGGTAGGTGGGCAGATCGCGGAACTCAGGTGGCACATCAAGTTGCGAGGGATCCACGGCAGGGGGGCCTTCGAGCTTGACGCCGCGCAACGCCGGATCGCTGCGAAAGCTCCATACCTCCTGTGCGGGCCAGTCGGGATCCAGGCGCGCGCTGGTGAATTCTGTTGGCGCACCGGCAAAGCGGGCGTCGAGGGCCAGGCGCCACTCGCCGGCGCGGGCTTGCACGCGCAGGCGGCCATCGGCTTCGATACGGGTGGGCAGGGGCGACTCAAAGCTGATCGGAATGGCGCCGGCGGGCAGCAACTGGCCGAACACCAATTCCCGCGGCTTGCCGGACACGGCGAGGCGCACCTCGGTGTGCAAGCGCAGCGGAATATCGTCGCTGAGCAGACGGAACACCTGGATGCGGACGGTGTTGTCCTGCATGGCGCTGTCGCCGTCGCGCGGGCGCTGGCCAAACCAGAGCTGGTTGTCGTCGCCAATGGCGGCGGCGACGGGTTTGCCGTCGGCGCTCGCCGCCACCAGCGCCGTGCCTGTGGCGAGCGGCAGCGCCTGCGGCAACTGCTGCCAGTGCAGCTCGCCGCTGACGCGGTAAGTGCCGGGTTGGACCGCGATGGCCGGCCGGCCGCCCGGCGCCAGCACCGCGGCCGGCGCGCCGTCGAGTAGCACCGCCGTCGGCCAGTGCTGATCGTCCCCCGGCAACGGCAACCAGCCCGGACTGAAAATTTGCCAGTGCTGGCTGAACTGCGCGCCGTCGGGGCGGATATCGATTTTCAGTTCACCGGGCCAGGCGCAGCGGCGCTGGTCACCGCGGTGTTCGTCTTGGTGCAGTTCCCCAGGGTGCTGGGCGATGCGCGGGCAGGCCAGTTCCGGCTGGTCGCGCACCACCCATTGCAGCCATCCCGACAGCCCCGGGGGCGCGGTGCCGCCGACGGCGGCGCTGGCATACAGCAGGCCGAGCAGCGCCAACAGACGGGCTGGGTTCATGGCGCACTCCGGTGGCGGTGTTGGCACTGAGCGGCAGGCTATCGATAAAGCTCACGGGTGTCGATAGCATGGGGTTGGCCGGCCTTCGCAGTGCGGCGTAGCCGCAATAGGAGATCGGGCGATGCCGGATTCAGGCGCAA
>CBDDRG010000038.1:0-3346 GCA_965232975.1 uncultured bacterium | reverse complement strand
GCGAACTGCGCACGTCGTTCCGGGCGGGGCGCACGCGGCGGTATATCTAACCGGCAAAACCGAGGATTTCGCTGACGTCGTAAAGGTCGGCGAGCGCGCGCAGCGGCGGCGGCGGGTTGGCAAAGGTGAGCGGCCTGTGTTCGCCGGCGGCGCGGCGCAGCAACGCCAGCAGCACCGCGACCGCGGTGGAATCGAGAGCCGCCATGCCGCTGCAATCGACGCTCCCCGACGGTGGCAGCGGCAGGCGCGCGCTGGCGGCGAGCGCTGCACCGGCGGTGGCGAAGGTCAGCTCACCCTGATACTGCCAGCGGTCGCCGCTGGCGCTGAAGCCGGCAGTCACTGGTCCGCTGCCGGCGGAGTTGGTGTCGTTGGCGGCGGTGGTGGCGGGCCTTGATTTTTTTGGGTCAGCACAGTGATCAGGCCATCCACCCCGCCTTCCTGAATCTGGGCGTTGAACTCCTCGCGGTAGTTCGTCACCAGGCTGACGCCACCGACGATGACGTCATAGACCTTCCAGCCGTCGGGCTTTTTCTCCATGCCGTAGTCGATTTGGATCGGTGGGCGGCCGACGCGGACGACTTCCGTGCGCACGGTGATATCCGTGTCGTCGGCGCTCGCCCGCAGCGGCTTGGTTTTCAGTTCTTCATTCTGGTATTGCGATAGCACTCCCGAATAGGTGCGCACCAGCAGGGTGCGGAATTGGTCTTCGAGTTGCTGTTTCTGCTCCGGCGTCGCCGTGCGCCAGTTGCGGCCCATGGCGAGCCTGGTCATGCGGTTGAAATCCAGGCTCGGCAGCAGCTTGGTCTCCACCACCTCGCGAATGCGCGCCTGGTCGCCGGCTTTCACCAGCGGATCAGCTTTGATGATCGCCACCACCTCGTCGGCGACGCGCCTGACCATGGCATCGGGGGCCTCGACCGCAGTGGCGTCCGCGACATTGGCCTCGGCGGCCTGCACCGCGGCCAGTGCGGTAGCGAGCGTCAGGGCGACCACGGCCACCCCGCGACGAAGCAGCGCAGCCAGGAGCGGAAGCGGCGCTTGGGGCAGGGGCTGGGATGACATGGATTACTCCTCGCTGTCGTCGGGTGGGCGGCCATCATGCACCAGATAAAGTCGGCGCTGCAGATAGGCGCTGCGAATGAAGCGGTAGCGATCCAGAGCGGCCCGGTCGACGAGGTTGACGACATCCTCGGCATCGGCGCGGGCGTCGATGATGCGCAGCGCAGTGACGCCGTTGCGGACGCCGGGATCCTCGATGACATAGTCGAGGGGATCGGCATAGAACTGTACACCGAGGCCACTGCCATCGCGAAACGTGGTTGGCCCCAGCAGGGGAAGAAAGAGGTAGGGCCCCTGGCCCAGGCCCCAGTAGCCGAGGGTCTGGCCGAGATCCTCATTGCCGGACTCGATGCCCATTTTCGACGCGATATCGACGAACCCGGCCATGCCCAGTGTGGTGTTGATGACGAAGCGACTCAAATCGGCGCCGGCCTTGACGGGCTTGCCCTGCAACAAGCCGTTGATACTCGAGAAAATATCGCCGATGTTGTCGAAAAAGTTGGCGATCGCCGCGCGGATAAGCGCTGGGGTGATTTTGATATAGGTGTTCACCACCGGCTTCACCGCGTACTTGTCGAGCGCCTCGTTGGCCGCGTAGAACTTGCGGTTCATCGGCTCCAGCGGATCCACGGAGGAGGTGGTCGAGGCGCAACCCGCGAGCAGTAGCAGGGCGCTCATTACGAGCACCCGGCGCATGACGCGGCTAGCGGCGCCGGCGCGGGAGGTCGAAATCGTGTTCATTCGCTCGCGCTCTCCCCGGAGGAGGCCTTGCTGAACATGAACTGGCTGATCAGTTTTTCGATGACGATCGCCGATTGGGTTTTACCGATGCGCCCACCCCCGGCGAGCATCTCGGTGTCACCGCCGACATCCAGGCCGATATAGACTTCGCCGAGCAGCCCCGAGGTCAGGATCGAGGCGATGGTGTCCTTGGTGAACTGGTAGTTGTCGTCGATCTTGAGTTGCACCACGGCGCGATAGCTATCGGGGTCGAGCCGGATCGACTCGACCCGCCCGACGGTGACACCCGCCGCCTTGACCGGCGCGCGCAGTTTGAGACCGCCGATATTGTCGAAGCCCGCTTCGAGACGGTATCCGGGCGCGGTGTCCAGCGACACCAGATTACCCACTCTGAGCGCCAGGAAAATGACGGCACAGATGCCGGCGGTAACAAACAAGCCGACCCACAAGTCGATAGCGGCGCGGTTCATACGCTGAGCCCCCGGAACATCAAGACGGTAAGAAGGAAATCGAGAGCAAGAATGGCCAGCGAGCTTTCGACGACGGTGCGGGTAGTGGCGGTGGAGACACCCTCGGCGGTGGGTTTGGCGTCGTAGCCTTCGAAGACGGCGATCAGACTGACAGCGACCCCGAACACCACGCTCTTGATGATGCCATTGGTGATGTCCGGCCAGAATTCCACGCCAGCCTGCATGTTGCTCCAGAACACACCCGCGTCGACACCGATCAGTTTTACCGCCACCAGGTAGGCGCCGAGGATACCGGCAGCCGAGAACAGGGCGGCGAGCAGCGGCATCGCGATGACGCCGCCCCAGAACCGGGCGCGACCACCCGCGCCAGCGGATCGACCGCCATCATCTCCATCGCCGACAGCTGCTCGGTGGTCTTCATGAGGCCAATCTCGGCGGTGACCGCACTGCCGGCGCGGCTGGCAAACAGCAGGCCGGACACCACCGGCCCCAGTTCCTTGGCCAGCGACAGCGCCACCAGAATGCCGATGGAGTCATCGGCGCCGTATTTGATCAGCACATCGTAGCCCTGCAGCGCGAGCACCATGCCGACGAACAAGCCGGATACCATGACGATGGTCAGGGACAACACGCCGGAAAAATAGATTTCGCGCAGGGTCAGGGGCAGGCGGCGAAAGGCCTCCGGCGTGTTTCTGACCACGGCGGCAAAAAATCGCGCCAGAAAGCCCAGCCGGCCAATGCCGGCCAGCGTGATGCCTCCGACCCGGCGCAGCGCCCGGTTGATGCTCTGGAATGTTGCGCCCGTCATGACTGGAGCATTTCCGCAGCCAGCTCGCGCGCCGGATAGTGAAACGGCACCGGGCCATCCGGCGCACCGTCAACGAACTGGCGCACGAACGGATCCTGGGACGCGCGCACCGCATCCGCGGTGCCCTGGGCGACGATGCTGCCGTCGGACACGAAATAAATGTAATCGACGATTTTCAGGGATTCGTAAATGTCGTGGGTAACCACCACCGAAGTGATACCCAGCGCGTCGTTCAGCTTGCGGATCAGCTGGCCGACGACGCCGAGCG
>CBDDRG010000037.1:0-3054 GCA_965232975.1 uncultured bacterium | reverse complement strand
TGCCGGCCGCCCTGGCGACGCTGGCCTGGCTCCAGGCCAGCGGCATGGGCCAGACCAAAAACGGCCTGATCCTGAAGGCGCTGGGCGTTGTGCTGCTGCTGACCGCCGTCGCCATGCTGCTCAAAAAGCGCATGCACACGCTTGGCCTGCAACTGCGTGGCACGGCCCCGGACCGGTTCAAGCGCGCCCAGCCGCCGCTGACCGTGCTGGCCGGGGCGCTGCTCGGCTTCCTGGTCACGCTGACCTCGGTCGGCGCCGGCGCCCTGGGCACGGTGATGCTGGTCTACCTGTACCCGCGGCGCCTGACGCCGGCCCGCCTGGTCGGCACCGACATCGTGCACGCCATCCCGCTGACCGTGCTGGCCGGCAGTGGCCACGCACTGATGGGCAACGTCGACCTGGCGCTGCTGGGCTGGCTGCTGCTGGGCTCCGTGCCGGGCGTGCTGATCGGCTCCCACTTCAGCACCCGGGCGCCGGAAGCGTTCGTGCGACCGGCCATCGCGGTGGTGCTTACACTGGTCGGCCTGAAGCTGGTGACAGGGTAAGAAGCGTTCGGCCATGCCGTTGGTCCGGAGCCGACGCACCGGCGTCAGGCGGTGCTCGATGGCCCGCTTCTGGCAGAGCTGATCGAAGGCGTCGTCGCCCGACGGCCCGCGCTCGGGATGCGAATCGAAGAAGGTGTGATCGCCCGACGGCCCGCTCGGGATGCGAACAGGAGGCCGGTGAATGCCTTGCCGCTGTCAGTGAGGAGGGTGCGGATGCGAAAGCGCGCAGCAGCTTGCAGGCTCTTGAGAAAGGCCGTCGCCGAGCGGCCGACCGGTCGCGCATCAGCGAGCGTAGGGTGGGCAAAGGCCATAAGGCCGTGCCCACGCGGCTCTGGCGAGCTTTCGATGAGCCACTGGCGGCGACTGGCAACGTGTCCGCGTGGGCACGCTACGCTTTGCCCACCCTACGCTGGCTACCGGCGCCTGACCCAAAAGAAAGCGCACCTCGGCTTGGTCAGTCGCTGGGAAGCGCGACTGCACAAATGACACAACGTCTTGCGGTAGATTCATGCAGGTCTAATGCCTGATTTAAGCCGACCCGCGAAGCGGGTTCGGCTTGAACGAATTGTTAGGCGCGTCTCTCATGGCATGGATCGCAATCTTTCCACTGTGGCGATTGCACTTTCCCTGTTTTCGTAAAGGAATGTTCCGGCAAACTTATAAGCATCTTGCCAGTTCGGGAAAGCGGCAGAGAACTTCTCCAGTTTATCCTCTAGTGCGGCCAAGACGTCCTCGGTAGGTGTGGCCTCATTAACTACTTTGTCTAGAACCATAGATTGGACCGTTGCCTTGAGAGCACGCAGGAAGTCCGAATAGGATTCTTGCCCTTTATCTCGGCCAAAGAAAGTAGTTTTCCCAAGATTCTTCGCAACATCGGCCATAGCCATGACCAGTTTCTGCAGCGCATTGAACGTGTGTGGTGTCATGATGCGCAGCTGATCTTCATACATTCGTATTCCAGCCATAGCTCCCCTCCTTTGGTAGCGCCTAACGCCTCGCGTAACCGGCGGGCCGATGCAGAGCGAAGCGGCGCTTTGGCACGTCCGAGTTGACGCGATTGTTGGGTGTCGTTACGGCCATTGCGACCTCATGGAATGCAGTACTAGGGCAAGTTGTGATTCTGCTTCGGCTGCGTAACTGTCAATAAGGGCACCAATATCAACGACCGGGTGGCTAACACCGCGGCCACTTTGCCACTGCTCATAGGTAACAGCCGAATAATTTCCGAAGCTACGACCCATGAAGGTCCTGGAAAGCGGAGATGACATGGGCCGCTCCTTCTTGGCTGGATGACCAGCACAGGTATTGCGCAGATTTCTCAGCGCTTGCCACGACGTCAAGCTGCGAGCATCAAGTGCGGCGCCGATTACTGCTTCGTACAGTTCAGATAGTGAATCTTGTTGAATGAATATCGCTTGCATCACACCCCAAAACTCGATATAGGCTTCAAATGGATCAGAGGAAAAACCTTTGGATCTATGCGCCACCAGACTCTCGGTTGTATCTTGTAGAAGATACATGCTCGTGTAGTAAGCGGCGTACCGTTCCTCTTGGGCTGCGGCAAAGAAGAACTGTTGACACGAATTGCTTCCGTGGAAATAGTTGTAAATCTCATCCCGCCGTGTAGCTACCTGCTGCATTTAGACACCCAACATTGAGTATCTGGAAATGTTCCGTGTTGTAACACGGAAGATTTCCGCATATCCCGTACGTCCCTTGCCGGGTTCGTGCGTGCCGGATCGGGCAACTTTTCGACCAAAAGTCTTCTTTGAACAATCACTTGCACACTCCGTCGCCGCTCTTCCATGCGCCCCGATACAAGCGAGCGTAGGGTGGGCAAAGGCCATAAGGCCGTGCCCACGCGGCTCTGGCGAGCTTTCGACGAGTCACTAACGGCGACTGGCAACGTGTCCGCGTGGGCACGCTACGCTTTGCCCACCCTACGCTGGCTCCACCGCCGCTCCTTTATGCGCCCCGACACCAGCCGGCCGCCACGCAATTCCGGAACATTTCCGTATCGTCCGCGTATCGTCTCGCGATGCCAGCCACGTTAAAACAAAAAATACCGCTGCGCGAGCGGCAGAACCTTGGCGGGCTCGCAGGTCAACAGCATGCCATCCGCGCGCACTTCGTAGGTCTGCGAATCCACTTCCATCAGCGGCAGGTAGTCGTTGTGCACCATGTCGCGCTTGGTGATGGCGCGGGTGTTTTTTACCGCCACGGCGCGGCGTTTGAGACCGAGCGTTTCGGGCACGCCGGCATTCAGTGCGGCCTGGGAAACGAACGTCAGGCATGTGCTGGCGATGGCACCGCCGAGCGCGCCGAACATCGGCCGGTAGTGCACCGGCTGCGGGGTGGGGATGGAGGCGTTGGGGTCGCCCATGGGCGCTGCGGCGATGGCGCCGCCCTTGAGGATGAGCGCCGGTTTGGCGCCGAAGAACGCCGGCTTCCACAGCACGATGTCGGCCAGCTTGCCGGTCTCCAGCGAGCCGACTTCGTGGGCGATGCC
>CBDDRG010000036.1:0-4627 GCA_965232975.1 uncultured bacterium | reverse complement strand
ATGCCGTCCAGGCACGAAGTCAGCTCGGGCGTATAGATGACGCCGTTGCGCACCATGAAGAAGTTCTCGCCGCTGCCCTCGGCGACATAGCCCTCGGCGTCGAGCAGCAGCGCCTCTTCGTAGCCGCACTGGATGGCCTCGCGCAGCGCCATCATCGAGTTGGTGTAGTTGCCCACCGCCTTGGCCTTGCACATGGTGATGTTGACGTGGTGGCGGGTGTAGGACGAGGTGCGGATGCGGATGCCTTTTTCGAGGGCTTCCGGGCTCATGTACGACGGCCACGGCCAGGACGCGACTATGACGTGGGTGCGCAGGCCCTCGGCGCGCAGGCCCATGCCCTCGGAGCCGAGAAACGCGAGCGGGCGCAGGTAGGCCTCGTCGAGGTTGTTGGCGCGCACCACGCGGCGCTGCGCGTCGATGAGGGTGGCGCGGTCGAAGGGCATGTTCATGCCGATGATCTTGGCCGAGTTGAACAGCCGGTCGGTGTGCTCGCGCAGGCGGAAAATGGCGGTGCCGTCGGCCTCGGTGCGGTAGGCGCGCACGCCTTCAAACACGCCCATGCCGTAGTGCAGCGTGTGCGTCAGCACATGCACCTTGGCGTCGCGCCAGGGCACCATGTCGCCGTCAAACCAGATGTAACCATCGCGATCGGCAAAGGACATTGCTGTTCAACCCCCGAAATTTTGCTGATTTGTGCTTGTATGCCGCTTGTGCACCAACGCGCTCAGCGCGACTGGTAGTCCGGGTTTTTGCCGCTGTCAGCGGCTAACTGGCGGGCTCTGACGCACCGAACAGATGCTCCCAGATTGCAGTGACGGCGGCGCGCTCGGCGCCGAACTCGGTCGCCGCCACCTGTTGCGGCTGCTGTTGCAGTTGCCGGCGGTGGCCGGCTGCGCGGAAGCTTTGGTACGCATCCTGCAGTGCCGCAACGTCCGCCGCAGGCAGCAGGCCGCTATCGCCCAGGGCGTCCAGAATGCGGATGTTGTCGGTCCAGCGGGTCAGTTCGGCGCATTCGCTGGCCGCCGCCAGGACGCCGAATTGAACCATAAATTCAATATCCACGATACCTCCGCGGCCGTGCTTGAGGTCGAACCGGGTCGCCGCAGCGCCGGTCTTGCCGCCACTTTTGTCGCCGCGATGGGCCGCCATGCGCGCGCGCATGGCCACCACCTCGCGCGCCAGTGCGGCCCGGTCCCGCGGGCGCGCCAGCACCGCCGCGCGCACCTGCGCAAAACGCGCGGCCAGCTGGGGATCGCCCGCCACCGGTCGCGCCCGCACCAGCGCCTGATGCTCCCACGTCCAGGCGCTCTCCTGCTGATAGCGCGCGAAGGCCTCTATGGAGGTCACCAGCAGACCGGAATTGCCGGAGGGGCGCAGGCGCATGTCCACGTCGTACAGGGTGCCAGTCGCCGTGCGCGCGCTCAGAATATGGATGATGCGCTGGCCGAGGCGGGCGAAAAAAGTGCCATTGTCGATGGGCTTGGGCCCGACCGTGGCGAGATTGGGGTCGGCGGCGTAGATAAACACCAGATCCAGGTCGGAGCCGTGGCTGAGCTCGATGCCGCCGAGCTTGCCGTAGCCGACGATCAGGAACGCGGGCTCGGCGCCGCCCTCGCCGCGCCCCGGCGCGCCGTGGCGGGCAATCATCTGGTGCCAGGCGAGCGCCAGCACCTGTTCCAGGATCACCTCGGCGAGCCAGGTCAGGTAATCGCTCACTTTCATCAGCGGCAGCGTGCCCATGACTTCGCCGGCGGCCACCCGCAGCGCATGGGCGCGGCGGAAGTAGCGCAACACCTCCAGTTGGGCTTCGGTATCGTCCTCGGGAATGCGCGTCGCCTGCTGGCGCAATTGATCCTGCAAGTGCGCGCGTTGGGGCGGCGTGTACAGTGTGCGCGCGTCGAGCAATTCGTCCAGCAGCACCGGGTAGCGACTGAGCTCGTCGGCGATCCAGGGGCTGGCGGCACACAGGCGAACCAGTTGTTCGAGCGCGCCGGGGTTTTCGCTGAGCAGCACCAGATAGGCGCTGCGCCGCGCCACCGCCTCTACCAATCGCAGCGCCCGGGCGAGGCACTCGCCGCCGTTGGCGGTGCGCGCGCAGGCGGTCAGCAGTGCGGGCATGAAATGGTCGAGGCGGCCGCGCGCAGCGGCGGTCATCGCGCGCACGCCGGCGCTGGCGCGCAGCTTGGCGAGGGCGTCGCGGGTGCTGTCGCGGTCTTCTGGGGCATAGCCGAGCTGGACCAGCGCCGCGCCGGCGTCCTCGTCCTGCCAGGCGTCGAGCGCGGCCGAGCTCGCGGCAAGACTCTGCTGTTCCGGCGTGTTGGCGGCGATGACCTCGGCAAAGGCCGCGCGCACGCGCGCGCGGTGGGCATTCAGCAGGGTGGCAAAGCTCGCCCAGTTGGCATGCCCCATCAGCGTGGCGACGCGCTCGCGGTCGGCGGTCGCGCTTGGCAGCTGCTGGGTCTGCTGATCGCGCCAGGCTTGCAGCACATGTTCGAGATTGCGCAAAAACCCGTAGGCCGCCTCCAGCTCGGCGGTGACCGCCAACGGTAGCAAACCCTCGCGACCGATCAGTTCGAGCGCGTCCCGCAGGCGCGGATTCTGGAAGCGGGCATCGCGACCGCCGCGCACCAGTTGCACTGCCTGCACGCTGAATTCGATCTCGCGAATGCCGCCGGCACCGCGTTTGATGTCGTCGTCGAGGCCTTTGCGCGCCACTTCCCGGTTGATGGTGGCCTTCATGTCGCGCAGGGATTCGATGACGCTGAAATCGATGTAGCGCCGATAGGTGAACGCGCGCAGCAGCGCGAGCAGGCGCGCGCCCGCTGCCGCCGTGCCCGTCACCGGGCGCGCCTTCACCATGGCGTAGCGCTCCCAGTCGCGGCCGTGGTTCTGATAGTACTGTTCGAGCGCCGCAAAGCTGTAGGCGAGCGCGCCGCTGTGGCCGAATGGGCGCAGGCGCAGATCGACGCGGAACACGAAGCCATCGACGGTGCGCTTGTCGAGCGCCTGGATCAGCTGCTGGCCAAGGCGCGCGAAGAACTCCCGATTGCTCAACGGAACACCGTTGCGTTGCCGGCGGCCACCCTCGGTTGCGCCCTCTTCGGGGTACGCGAAAATTAGGTCGATGTCGGACGACAGGTTCAGCTCGTTACCGCCCAACTTGCCCATGGCGATGACCACCAATTGCTGCGGCTCGCTGCTGACGGCGCCGATGGGGGTGCCCAGCTCCGCGTTCAGGCGCGGCTGCAACCAGGCGAGTCCGCCCTGAATGCAGGCGTCCGCGAGCGCCGACAGGTCGCCGGTGGTGCTGCTGAGATAGGCGTCGCGATTCAGATCGCGCCAGATGATGCGCACCATCTCGCGCTGGCGGAGCTGGCGCAGCGCGCGGTGCAAGTCTGGTTCGCTGGCGATGCCGGTGAGCGCCGTTTGTGCGCGCGCGGCCAGCGCGCCCTCGGCATAGGCGCAGAACAGGTCGCCACTGGCGACCAGATCGATGAGTAGTTCGGGCCTGCGGGCACAGGTTTCGGCGACGAATTCGCTGCCGTACCAGACCCGCTGCAACGCCTGCGCGAACCCGGCGTCCGCGCATTGCCGGTCGAGCCAGGCGCCGCTGGCGGCGGGCGCCTGCGCGCGGAACTGCGCCAACCTCAGCGCAAATGCGACATCAGCGGCGGCGGGCAGCGGTGGAAGGGCAGGCGTGCTCACTGGTCGGGGTCGGGCGCGACGCGCAGGACTTCGGCGAGCGCGGTGGTGCCGGCCGCGACTGCTTGGGCGCCACTCAGGCGCAGCGTGCGCATGCCCTCGCGGATGGCCTGGGCGCGCAGCGCGGCGACATCGCAGCGATCGTTGATCAGCGGCCGCAAGGTCTCGGTCACGGTCATGATTTCGTAGATGCCCTGGCGCCCGAGATAGCCGGTGTTGCGGCACTCCAGGCAGCCCACGGAGCGGTACATGTGCGCGGGCATGGCGACGACCGCTGGCCGCACCAGGCGCGCCCAGGCTTCGGCATCCATGGGCGCGGGTTCGCGGCAGTGCGGGCACAGCGTGCGCAACAGGCGCTGCGCCATCACGCCGTTCAGCGTGACCTTGAGCATGTGCGCGGGCACGCCAAGGTCGAGCAGCCGCGAAATGGCGGTCGGCGCGTCGTTGGTGTGCAGCGTGGACAGCACCAGGTGCCCGGTCAGCGCCGCCTGGATGGCCATGTCGGCCGTGGCCAGATCGCGGATCTCGCCGACCATGATGATGTCCGGATCCTGGCGCATCAGGGTGCGGATGCCGGCGGCGAAGTCGAACTCGATTTGTGGCTGCACCTGGCTCTGGTTGAAGCTGTCCTCAACCATCTCGATGGGGTCTTCGACGGTGCTGACGTTGACGTCCTCCGTGGCCAGCAGCTTCAGCGTCGAATACAGCGTCGTGGTCTTGCCGGAGCCGGTCGGGCCGGTCACCAGCACGATGCCGTGGCTGCGGTCGATCATCTGCCGCCAGCGCTCGCCGTCGTCGCCGGTGAGGCCGAGTGCGGCGAAATCGCGCAGCAGCACATCGGGGTCGAAAATGCGCAGCACCATTTTCTCGCCGAACGCGGTGGGCAACGTGGACAGCCGCAGCTCCACCTCTTGGCCGGCCGGCG
>CBDDRG010000035.1:0-8593 GCA_965232975.1 uncultured bacterium | reverse complement strand
TGTTCAGCCTCGGCGAGCTGCGCAAGATCACCGAGGCCGGCGTCGCCTTTCGTTCGCCGATCGACGGCAGCCCCGTGTTTCTCGACCCCGAAACCTCGATTCGCGTGCAGCGCGAACTGGGCGCCGATGTGGTCATGGTATTCGATGAATGCACGCCCTATCCGGCCACTCAAGAGGCCGCACGCACGTCCATGGAGTTGTCGCTGCGCTGGGCCGCGCGCAGCAAGGCTGCCCACGGCGGCAGCCCCGCCGCGCTGTTCGGCATCGTGCAGGGCGGCATGTACCACCGCTTGCGCGCGGAGTCGCTCGCGGGGCTCACCGCTATTGGCTTCGACGGCTACGCGATCGGTGGATTATCGGTTGGCGAGTCCAAGGGCGAGATGTTGCAAGTACTGGATCAATTGGGACCGCGGATGCCCGCAGCCCAGCCACGCTATCTGATGGGCGTCGGCAAGCCGGACGACATCGTTGCCGCGGTGCGCCGGGGTATCGACCTTTTCGATTGTGTATTGCCGACCCGCAATGCCCGCAATGGCCATCTGTTCACCAGCGAAGGCGTCATCAAGATTCGCAACGCCCGCCACCGCAGCGATACCGGGCCACTCGATCCGGCTTGCAGCTGCTACACCTGCACCGAGTTCAGCCGGGCCTATCTGCACCATCTCGACAAGTGCGGCGAAATGCTCGGTGCCCAGCTCAACACCATTCACAACCTGCATTATTTTCAGGCGCTGATGGCCGGGATTCGCGCCGCCATCGCGGCCGGTCGGCTGGCCGATTTTTCGGCCGGCATTGTCGCCGTTGGTGGCGGTGAAGACAGCTGTAGCTGAGCCTGGGGCGGTTTCGCTCGGGGCGGGCAATTCACCTATAATCCCCCGCTTTTAACGGGACGGACTCGACCGACTCCATGAATCGCTATCCCCTGTGGAAATACCTGTTCATCCTGGTCATCGCCGTTCTCGCTTTTGTCTACGCCCTTCCCAACCTCTACGCGCCCGACCCAGCGGTACAGATCTCCGCGCAGAGCGGCGCGAGCGGCGTCGATCAGGCGGCGCTGGACAAGGCGGTCGCCGCCTTGGCCGCGGCCGGTGTGGACACGTTCGGTGCGCAGCTTGAAGGCCGCGGGGCATTGATCCGGGTGCGCAAACTGGATCAGCAGCTAGCCGCGCAACGCCTGATCCAGGAGGCGCTGGGTCCCGATTACGTGGTGGCGTTGAACCTTGCCGACACCACGCCCGAGTGGCTGGTCAATATTGGCGCCAAGCCCATGAAACTGGGCCTCGATCTCAGCGGCGGCGTGCATTTTCTGCTGGAAGTGGACACCGCCAAGGTGGTGGCGCAGGAATTGGAAAGCCGGCTCGCGCAACTGAAGGAGGCCTGGCGCGAGCAGGGCGCCCGCTACAGGGGCCTGCGCATTGTCGATGGCCGCGCGCTGGTCGCGGACTTTGCCGAGGCGGAGATGCGCGAACGGGCCGCTGCGGTGGTCAAGGAAAAATTTCCCGATCTGCTCATGGAGCGCGGGCAGGACGGCGGCCAGTATCAGCTCAACATCAGTCTGCCCGACCCCTTGGTCAAAGAGCGCGAAGACTATGCGGTCGGCCAGAATCTGACCACGCTGCGCAACCGGGTCAATGAACTGGGCGTGTCGGAACCCATCGTGCAGCGCCAGGGCCGCGACCGCATCATCGTCGAGCTGCCGGGGGTGCAGGATACCGCCGACGCCAAGCGCATCATCGGCAAAACCGCCAATTTGGAGTTTCGTCTGGAGGCCCAGGCCGACACCCTGGGTGGGCGCGAGCAGTTCCAGTTCCGCGATCCCACGGCGCGCACGGCGGATGCCTGGCTGGAGCGCAAGGTGGTCATCAGCGGCGATCGCGTGACCAACGCCAACGCCGCGTTCGATGAAAACGGCATGCCGCAGGTCGATATCACGCTGGACGGCCCCGGCGGCGAGGCCATGAGCCGGGCGACGCGGAAGAATGTCGGGCGCCGCCTGGGCGTGCTGTTCATCGAATCCAGGGCCCGGGTGCAGACCCGCACCAATGCCGCCGGCGTGCCGGAGACGGTGACGGTCAATTACGAAGACAAGAAAATCATCAGTCTCGCCACGATACAGAGCGCGCTCGGTGTGCGCTTTCGCATCACCGGGCTCAGCAGTCCGCAGGAATCGTCCGAACTCGCGCTGCTGCTGCGCGCGGGCGCGCTGGCGGCGCCCATGTATTTCGTCGAGGAGCGCACCATCGGGCCGTCGCTGGGCGCACAGAATATCGCCAGCGGCATCCGCTCGATGGTGATCGGCGTCGCGCTGGTGGTGGTGTTCATGGTGGGCTACTACCGCGTATTCGGCGTGTTCGCCAATCTCGCGCTGATGATGAACCTGGTGTTGTTGGTGGCGGCGATGTCGTTGATCGAGGCAACGCTGACGCTGCCCGGCATCGCCGGCATCGTGCTCACCATGGGCATGGCGGTGGATGCCAACGTGCTGATCTACTCGCGCATCCGCGAGGAGATCAAGAACGGCATGTCGATCCAGGCCGCGATCAATGCCGGCTACGACCGCGCCAACGTGTCCATTCTCGACGCCAACCTGACCACGTTGATCGTCGGCATCATCCTGTACGCGGTCGGCACCGGCCCCGTGCAGGGCTTCGCGGTGACGCTGTGCATTGGTATCGCCACATCCATGTTCACCGCGATCATGGGTACGCGCGCGCTGACCAACCTGATTTTTGGCGGCCGCAATCTGAAAAAGCTCTGGATCTGACCATGAAGCTACCTCCGGTGATCGATTTTCTCGGTACCCGTCAGCGCCAGTTGGCGATGGGTTTTTCCGGCCTGCTGGTGATCCTGTCGCTGGTGTCGCTCGCCACCAAGGGGCTGGTGTTGGGCCTCGATTTCACCGGGGGCACGCAAATCGAGGCCAGCTACGAAAAAGCCATGGAGCCCGGCGCGCTGCGCGAACAGTTGCGCGCCGCCGGTTTCATCAACCCGGTGGTGGTGCACTTCGGCACCGATCGCGATCTATTGATCCGCCTGCAGGATGGCCCAGGCACCGGGCTGTCCGAGCGTGTCGCAGCGGCGATTCAGATGCCGGACAACGCCGCGCAACTGAAACGCCTGGAGTTTGTGGGCCCTCAGATCGGTGAAGAGCTGCGCGACAAGGGTGGCCTCGGCATGCTGGCGGCGTTCGCGGCGGTGATGCTGTATGTCGCGGTGCGCTTTCAATACAAGTTTGCCATCGGCGCCATTCTCGCGCTGGTGCACGACGTCATCGTCACGGTAGGGTTTTTCTCGGTGTTCGGGTTCGAGTTCGACCTCACCGTGCTCGCCGCGGTGATGGCTGTCATCGGCTACTCGATCAATGACACCATCGTGGTGTTCGACCGCGTGCGCGAAAATTTTCGCCTGTTGCGCAAGGCCGATTCGCTGGAGGTGTTCAACGTGTCGCTGACGCAAACTCTCGAACGCACCATCATCACCGGGTTCACGGTGATTCTGGTGCTGATCGCATTGTTTTTCGTCGGCGGCGAAGCCATTCACAACTTCTCGATCGCCATGCTGGTCGGCGTCGGCTTCGGCATCTATTCGTCGGTCTATGTGGCATCGAGCCTGGCGCTGTCCACCGGCATCGTGCGCGAGGACCTGCTGCCGACGCCCAAAGAGGCCGACGAGCGCAATCTGTTGCCCTGAATCTGTTGCTCTGACGACGGCGGCTAATCGCGCCGGCCGCAGCGGCCTCTTGCTATCATCGCCCGCAGCATTCACGGCGGCGGCGGGCGATGAGCGAGACCAGCGACGGCGGCACGGCGAACCCGCCCGACACAAAAGACCCACCGGCACCAGCCAATAGCGAGCAGGTGTCTGTTGCCACCTGGTTTACCGTGTTCGGCAGCGTTATCGGCGCCTTCATCGCCGTCCTCAACATCATGATCACCAATGCGTCCCTGAAAGATATTCAGGGTGCGTTATCGGCGACGCTGGAGGAGGGGTCTTTTATCTCCACGGCGTACCTCACCGCCGAAGTAATGGTGATTCCGCTGAGCGGCTGGTTCGCGATGATCTTCGGCCTGCGCCGCTTCATGCTGTCCGCGTCCATGCTGTTCATCATCGCCACGCTCCTGTGCGCGCTGGCGTGGAATCTGCCGTCGATGCTGATCTTTCGGGCGCTGGCGGGCTTGGCCGGTGGCACTTTCATCCCGCTGTCGTTCGCGGTCATCCTCACGCTGCTGCCGCCCAGCAAACAACCGATCGGTATCGCGATGTTCTCGCTGACGGCGACCCAGGCGCCGGCGATCGGCCCTGCCCTGGGCGGGTACCTGACCGAGGCTTTCGGGTGGCAGTCGATTTTTTATCTGCAAATCGTGCCGACGTCGATCATGTTGAGTATTCTGTGGTGGGGTTTACAGCGGTCGAAAGGCAATCTGAAACTGCTGAAAAAAGGCGATTGGCTCGGCATTGCGAGCCTGTCCATTGCGCTCGGCGCGATGATCATCACGCTGGAGGAGGGCAACCGCAAGGATTGGTTCGAGTCCGCTTTCATCGTCCGCGGCACGCTGATTACGGCGGTGTTCTTCACGATTTTCCTCTACCGCCAACTGCGTGGCCCCAATCCCTTTATCAACGTCCGCCTGCTCAAGCGCTGGAATTTCGGCCTCGCCAACATCATTGGTGTCATTCTCGGGCTCGGTCTGTACGGCTCGGTATTCATCACGCCGCTCTATCTGGCGCAGGTGCAGGGCTACAACGCCTGGCAGACGGGCGTCACCATGATGTGGTTTGGCTTTCCCCAGCTGATCCTGGTGCCGCTGATCGTGCGCCTGATGAAGACCGTCGATCTGCGCCATCTGGTCGCCATCGGCAGCGCCATCTTTGCGGGCAGCCTGCTGATCAATATCGACATGAGTGCGGCGTCGGGCTATGACCAGCTAAAGCTCGCCAACTTTATTCGTGGCGTCGGCCAGCCCTTTCTGTCGGTGCCGCTCGCGGTTATCGCGACCGTCGGCATCGAGCAGGCTCAGGTCGGTTCGGCGTCGGGCCTCTACAACCTGACCCGCAATCTCGGCGGCGCCATCGGCATCGCATTTCTGGCGACCTTTTTGACCATCCGCGAGCAGTTTCACTCGAACCATATCCTGGAGCGGATTTCGCTGTACCGCGGGGCGACCAGCGAACGGCTGGAGGCATTGCAGGCGCATTTCATGAGTCTGGGCGCCGACCCCGCATTGGCGGCGGAACAGGCGCTGCGCGCGATCGATGCGATAGCGCGGCGAGAAAGCTTTGTGCTCGCGTACAACGACTGCTTTTACGTGATGGGCGTCGCTTTCGTGGTGGGCGTCGCGCTGACCTACCTGCTGCGCAGCTACCGGACGCCGATCGCGGCGAAATGACGCGCTCTCCACCCATCGTCACGGCCTGAGTGCGGTGGTTAGAGGGTGTCCTGGGGATCGACATCGATCGACCAGCGAACCTTGCGCGCGAGCGCCAGCTCCTCCAAAAAATGGCTGGCGCCGGTCAGCAACTGTTGCAGTTGCGGGCGGCTGTCGGCGTCGATAGCGAGCTGATAGCGATAGCGTCCGGCGCGCTTTTCCAGCGGTGCCGGCAGTGGGCCGAGATAACCAAGATGCGGACTCGGCGGGTGCAAGCTCGAACAAAATTCGCGGCACTGGCGCAACAGATCGGCGGCCGGCTTGGGCGTATCGGCTTCCGCGCGCACCAGCGCGAGCGCGCGAAACGGCGGCAGCGCAGCGGTCTGGCGCGCGCTCAGCAACTGCTCGGCGAACGCCGGATAGCCCTGCTGCGTCAGCGTTGTCACCAGCGGGTGATCGCAATGGTGGCTTTGCAGCACCACGGTGCCGGGCTGATCACCGCGGCCGGCGCGGCCGGCGACCTGCACGATCAACTGTCCCATGCGCTCGGTGGCGCGGAAATCTGCGCTGAACAGGCCGTGGTCGCCATCGACGATGGCAACCAGCGTCACGCCGGGGAAATGGTGGCCCTTGGCGAGCATCTGGGTGCCGACCAGGATGCAGGGCGCGCCGCGCTCGACGGCGTCGACGACATCGGCCATGGCGGTTTTGCGGCGGGTGGAGTCGCGATCTACGCGGATGATCGGCACGCCCGGAAACAGCGCCGCCAGCACACTTTCGCCGCGCTGGGTGCCGTGGCCCAGATGCTGTAGCTGCGCGCTGAAACACACCGGGCAGTGGTGGGGGATCGCCTCCCGATATTCGCAGTGATGGCACAGTAGCCCCGGATTGGTGTGATGCACGGTGAGGCGGCTGGTGCAGTGCGTGCAGCTGGCGACCCAGCCGCAGTCGTGACACATCAGCGTCGGCGCAAATCCGCGCCGGTTCAAAAACACCAGCACCTGGTTGCCGCCGGCGAGTTCGCGACCCATGGCGTCGAGCAACTGTGTCGAAAAGCCACCGCGGAAATTGAGCCGACGCATATCGACCAGTTGCCAGATGGGCGCCCGCGCGCCGCCGGGGCGGCTGCGCAGAGGCAGACATTGGTGGCGGCCCTGCGCGCAATTGTGCAGGCTTTCCAGCGCGGGCGTCGCGGAGCCGAGCACGATGGGAATGCCCTCGCGACTCGCGCGCAGGATCGCCACATCGCGCGCCGAGTAGCGAAACCCGTCCTGCTGCTTGAAGGACGCGTCGTGCTCTTCGTCAACAATCAAAATGCCGGGTCGCAGCAGCGGCGTGAACACCGCGGAGCGGGTGCCGATGACGATTCCGGCGCGGCCGCTGGCGGCGTCCTGCCAGGCCTGTAGCCGCTCGCGATCGGTCAGTCCGGAGTGCAACGCCGCCACCGGGCAGCGAAAGCGTTGGCGGAAGCGGCGCAGCGTCTGCGGCGTGAGGCCGATCTCCGGTACCAGCACCAGCGCCTGGCGGCCATAGCGCAGGATCTTCTCGATGGCCTGTAGATAGACTTCCGTCTTGCCGCTGCCGGTCTCGCCCTGCAACAGATAGCTGTGGTAGCCGTGCAACTCGATCGCAGCGAGCGCCGCCTGTTGCTCGGGATATAGTTCGAGATGATCCGCCGCGAGCAGATCCGTGGTATCGAACGCGACCTGCCCGCCGGTCTCGTCGGCGTGCGTATCGACAACCACATCGATCGCCTCGATCAGGCCCTTGCCGGCGACCAGGCGCAGTGTGGCGCGGTTGACGCCCACCCGCGTCAGCGCCGCGGTCGATAGCTGCGGAGCAGGCTCGCCGCTGCCGCGGGGTAGCAACAGCTGTAACACCTGCTGTTGGCGGGGCGCGCGCCGCAGTGCATCCGGTGGTAAACCCAGGCCGTGCGTCGTCAGCCGCCACCGATTTTCAGTTCGCACGAGTGGCGCCGCGCCCTGGCGTAGCAAGGCTGGCAGCACCGTCGCCAGCGCTTCGCCGATCGGCGCTTGGTAATAGGCCGCTGCCCACAGGCACACGCCCAACAACGTCGGGGACAGTAGTGGGCATGTATCCAACACGTCAATAATGGGTTTGAGCTTATGGTCGGGGATTGCGCTGGTATCGCTGTGCGCGACTATCATGCCGACCGCCGTGCGGCGACCGAAAGGCACCTTCACACGCATGCCGGGCGACAACAAGGTGGACTGGTTTAACGGTGGTAGATAGTCGAACAGACGGCGCAGGGGTGAAGGCACTGCGACTTGGTAATACGAGTTCGCGGGCATGGGGTCGTCCGTGCAGGGGCATGTCCCGCTGGGATAGGCTGGGCCATAGGCCTTGCGGACAGGGGGGCTTTCCCTTAGTATTGCCGCCCTTGCGAGCCGGCCCCCACCGGGGCCCCGGTTTGGTGCGCAGCCCGGGACGCGGTGTTTGCGGGCAGGAAGAATGCGGGTCGGAGCATAACATGATGTACGCAGTGATCGAGAGCGGCGGCAAGCAACACCGGGTGGTGTCTGGCGAAATCCTGAAACTGGAGAAGCTGGACGTCGAGACCGGCGCGACGCTGGCGTTTGACAAGGTCTTGATGCTGGCGAGTACCGATGGCGTGCAGATCGGCGCGCCCTATGTCGCCGGTGGTGTCGTGACGGCCGAGATTCTGAGCCACGGGCGCGCTGATAAAGTCAAGATCATCAAGTTTCGGCGCCGCAAGCACTATCGCCGGCAGATGGGCCATCGCCAGTGGTTCACGGAAGTGAAGATAACCGCGATCAGCGGCGGCTGAACGCTACTGATGTCGGTGTCGGCCTGGGCCGCCAGAAATTATTCGCAATTCGTTGAAGCTGGACAGAGACAGGAGACCGGATCATGGCGCACAAGAAAGCAGGTGGCAGTACTCGCAACGGTCGCGATTCCCACAGCAAGCGTCTGGGTGTGAAGTGTTTTGGTGGCGAAAAGGTAGTGGCAGGCAACATTATCGTGCGTCAGCGCGGCACCCGGTTTCACCCCGGTGACAACACTGGACTCGGTCGCGATCACACGATCTTCGCCACTGTGGATGGCTTCGTTAAGTTCAGCGTCAAGGGGGCCAACAATCGCAGTTTCGTGCAGGTGATACCTGCGTAGCCCTACGCCCGGCCCCCCGAAGAGCCCCGTGCGGGGCTTTTTTTATGGTCGTAGCCACTAGTGTCCCAACGTTAATC
>CBDDRG010000034.1:0-6824 GCA_965232975.1 uncultured bacterium | reverse complement strand
CATTGCGCTTGCGAAGTGCTCCGGCGGCTTCAAGAATCGAGTTGGAAGGCGTCGCGCACCCAAAGCACGTCCGCCGCGTCGTCGTTGCCGGTGACGCAGATGGCATCGAAGCGGCAGGGTCGGGAGTCGCCGTGCCCGAGGACCTGCAGATAGTATTGCGCGGCCTTGATCAGACGCCGCTGTTTGCCGGCATCGATGCTGTCGGCAGCGGTGCCGAAGCGGGTGTGCCGGCGCATGCGCACTTCGACGAAAACCAGAGTGTTACCCTCTTCGGCGACGATGTCGATTTCGCCCCGGGGAGCGCGGTAGTTGAGCGCGCGGATGCGCAGGCCGCGCTGCTGCAGAAAGTCGCGGGCGCGGCTCTCCGCCGCGCGGCCCGCTGCGCCGGCAGCTTTGTTACTGCTGCTCACTGCCGAGCTCGGGCAGCGGCACGGCCATCCGCACCCGGCCGTCGTGAAATTCGGCCCAGGGCTGTTCGCGGACCACCCGGTGCTGGGGGTCGAGCAGCAGGGTGCCGGTGTGGCCATATAGCGGTGTGGCGGCAGCTCCGCGCAGCGCCGGCAGCCACTGTTGCAGCTGAAAGGCATCCGCGCCCAGCGCGAACAGCGGGCGATAGGCGGCCTGCAGCGGGTGATTGGCGCGCGCGCGCAATGCCGTTTGCGAGGCGGGCAGGGCCCAGGGCATGGCGACGAAGCGGATGTCGTTCAAATCCCGGTTGCTACTGGGGTCGTCTTCGCCGGGATAGATCACCGAGGTCGCATACACCGGCAAATCGGCGGCGAACAGAAAATTCAGCGTCGGCTTGATCTGCCGCGCCTGTTCCGGGTAGGCGACCAGGAACACCATGTCGATGTCCTGACGCCGCCGGGGCGTCTCCGGTGAAGCCTCGGCGGCGGAGGGTGGTACACCCGCCTGCAGGATGGGTCGCAACAGCGCCGTAAAATCCTTGTGCTGAGGGGGGTACGCTGGCGTGCTGACCAGGGTGCCGCCCTTGCTCAGCCAGCGCTCGCGGAAAGTGTCCAGCGCGCTCTGCCCCCAGGGTGTCGCGGGGGTGATGGTCAGCGCGGCGCGGTGGCCCTCCCGCCAGGCGCGATCTGCCACCTGGGCGGCCTCATCGGTAATCGAGAGACCGAACTGGTAGAGATTGACGGGAACGGGAGCGTCGACGGCCAGATAATTCAGCCCGATCACCGGTATCGGCAGATCGCCGCTGGCGCCGAGCGCGACCAGATCGTCCTTGCGCAACGGGCCGACGGCGACGTCCGCGCCCGCGGCCACCGCCTGGCGGTAGATGGTGCCCACATCGCCGGTGGTGGTGTCGTAGAGGCGCAGCGCTGGTGCCGATTTCTCGCGCCCAAAAAAATCGTACCAGGCCGCCAGAAAACCATCGCGCACGGTAATTCCGGCCAACCCATGGGTGCCGCGTAGCGGCAGCAGCAAGGCCACCTGGCGCGGCAGGCTGGTATCGACCTGGGCGAGCTGGGCGAGGCTCGCGGGCGGCACGCGGGCGGCCGGGTGCTGCGGCCAGCGCGCCAGCCACAGGTGAACGCGGCGATTCTGCTGGCGGAGGTTGCCGCGGCTGTCACGGCTCACCTGGGCGAGTTGGTGCCAGCCCTTGACATCGTCGTCGGTGGCACCGGCGCTGAATTTGGCGAAGGCGTCGTCGCTCATGCGGTTGAGCGCAGCCCAGATCAGCTCGTGGATCGCGGCCCTGTCGGCGTCGGGCAGGGCGGCGTCGGGCAGGGCGGCGAGCGCCACGTACTCGTCGATGCTGGCGCCGTCGGCGCCCATCATCGCGAACAGCTCGCCGCGGCGCTGGCGCCACTGCGCCTGGATCGCCGCGGGCAGCGCAGATGCTTCCTGTTCCAGATAGGGGTTGGTGAGCAGCGCCCGCGCACGCAGATATTCGCCCCGGGCGATGGCGATGGCGCTATAGCTGAGGCTGTAGTCGGCAAGTGCCGGCAGTGGCAGCGCGGCCGGATTCAGGGTGCTCAGAATGGTTTCCGCGCGCTGCTCATCGCCCAGTTGCCGGTAAATGTTGGCGGCGGCGAGCTGGTGCAGCTCTTTCTGCGGCGAGGCGCTGGCGAGCGCGCGCGCCAGCCCGCGCTCGGCGGCCGCGGCCTGGTCGGCGGGGTTCGTGTATGCTGGCTCGCCCGGCCGGGGCAGCTGCGCGCACCCGGTGAGGACTGCGCCGGCAATGGCCAGTACCACCATCACCAAGCTGGCGCGAATCCGGGTCGAAAAAGGCATCAGTTACTCTATGGCGGGAACACTGTTTGTGGTGGCGACACCGATCGGCAATCTCGCGGACATGGTACCCCGCGCGGTCGCGATACTCCAGACAGTGGCTCTGGTCGCCGCCGAGGACACCCGCCACAGTGGGCGGCTACTCGCCCATTTCAATATCGACACCCCGCTGGTCGCCTACCACGAGCACAGCGCGCCGGCGCAGGGCGAGCGGATTCTCGCCACCCTTGCCAGTGACAAAAACGTCGCGCTCATATCAGACGCCGGCACTCCGCTGATTGCCGATCCCGGCTATCGTTTGGTGCGCGCGGCGCGCGCCCAGGGCAGTCAGGTGACCCCGGTGCCTGGCCCCTGCGCGGCTATTGCGGCGCTGAGTGCAGCGGGGCTGCCCAGCGACCGCTTCGCCTTCGAGGGCTTTCTGCCGGCCAAACGCGGCGCCCGCCGCCACCGTCTGGAAGCGCTGGCGCGCGAGCCCCGCACGCTGGTTTTTTACGAAGCTCCGCATCGCATCGCCAACACGCTCAGCGATCTCTGCGACCTTTTCGGGCGCGAGCGGGAAGCGGCGCTGGCGCGCGAACTGACCAAGACCTTCGAGACCTTCCTGACCGGCACGCTGGCCGCGATTCTGGCCGCTGTTGCCGCCGACGCCAACCAACAGCGGGGCGAAATCGTCCTTATCGTCGGTGGCGCCGATCCTGGTGACGACGCCGGTGCGATGGCCGAGGCGGAGCGGGTGCTGGGTCTGCTGCTCGCTGAATTGCCGCTGAAGCAGGCCGCCGAGCTGGCCGCGCGCATTACCGGACGCAGCAAAAACCTGCTTTATCAGAAGGCGCTCGGCTGGCGAAAAGCCTGATTGCCGCGGGCTGCGCGATGTCCTGATAGCGCTGTTCGCCGCTCCCCGGCAAGGAAGCAGCGCCCGTAAAGATATTGCAAATGATAATAACTCCTATTGCCGTCCATCTGGCCACTCGCTATCATGGCCGTCATGACGACGCTGCGAGCGCAAGGGGTGACTCTGTCGCCGGGTGGCAAACTCGGCGAGGCGGCGTTATCGGCGGCCGTTGCGACCGCTGATCGCAAGCGCACCCATGCTGCGGCTGTGCTCGTTGCGGGGGCTCTGCATGGACTGGCGCTGGCGGCCGTTGCGCAAGGCTGGCCGGTGGCGCAGGTCGAGACGCCGGTGACTCCGCCTCGCGTCATGGCGCGGCTGATCATGGCATCAGCGCCGGCCCCAACCCAGGCGGTGCCGATCACCCCGCCGCCGGCAGTTGCGCGGCCGCAACCCCCGCCAGTACCGATAGCGGAGTTACCCCCGCCAGTCGCCAAACCGAATCGACCCGTGCGGCCCAAGCCCCGCCCGGCGCCCCCGGGCAAGTCGGCGCCGGAACTCGCGGCGCCAGTGGACGTCGCCGTGCCACCGCCACCGGCCGCGCCGAGGGTCGCGCCGAGGGTCGCGAAAATGGATTCGCCGCCGGTCGAGAGCGCGCCGCGCCTGGATGCGGCGTACCTCAACAATCCGGCACCCGCCTATCCGCGCGCCGCGCGCCGGCAGCACCAGCAGGGACAGGTGATGCTGCGGGTAAAGGTCGAGCCAGACGGCCATCCGGCAGTGGTGGAAGTCGCCCGCAGCAGTGGTCACCGAGCACTCGACAGCGCGGCGCGCGCAGCCGTCGAGCGCTGGCAGTTTGTGGCGGCGCGGCGCGGCGAAGCAGCGGTCGCGGCCTGGGTCATGGTCCCGGTGCGGTTTGCGCTGAACCCCTGATCGACCGGTTGGGGACATTGGCAAGTTTGACAGGGCGAGGTTGGTGGCAATGCAGGGTGCAATCGAAAGTGGCTGGTTGAGCTATATCCAGGCGGGTGGTGCGGTCGCCCAGGTCACCGGCGCGCTGCTGCTGGTCATGAGTCTGGCGAGCTGGTACTGGATAGTGCTGAGTGCCCAGCGCATGGTGACGCGCAAATTGCAGGCCCGCGCAGTGGTGGCCGCGCTCGGCAGCGGTTCGCTGGAGCGCGCGCAGGCCGCGCTCGGCGAGGCCGCGGCGGTATCGCCCTTTGGCGCCATGGTGCACGCCGCGTTGGCCGCCCGCCAGCACCTGCCGCAGCTGGCGACCGCGCATTCCAATGCACCCGATTACGTCGCCCGCACGCTGGCCCAGGTGCTGGAGCGCGAGCAGATCCGCCTTGAGCGGGGCCTCACCGCGCTGGCATCCATTGCCGCCAGCGCACCCTTCGTGGGGCTGTTCGGCACCGTGGTCGGCATTTATCGCGCGCTGATCAATATCGGCACCAGCGGCAATGCATCCCTCGCCAGCGTTGCGCTGCCGGTCGGCGAAGCCCTGGTGATGACGGCGCTGGGTCTCGCCGTCGCGATTCCGGCAGTGCTCGGCTACAACGCCTGCCAGCGCCTGGTGCGCACCAGCCGGGCGGCGCTGGAAGATCTCGGCTATACGCTGCACATCCATGTCTGCGCCGGCGTACCGCTGCCAGTTGCAGCCTCACCGAGCACCCGGGTTAAAAGCGTATCCACGGAGTCCAGCTGATGGCTTTCGGTGGTCTGGGCAGCAGTGGCGCTGGCCCCATGGCGGAGATCAACACGACGCCGCTGGTCGACGTGATGCTGGTGCTGCTGATCATCTTCATGCTGACCGCGCCACTGCTGACCCATAAGATCACCGTCGATCTGCCGCAGACCGGCGGCGACGTCACCCCGCTGGAACCGGAAGCGGTGGCGCTGACGGTCAATGCGAACGGCGACTACCAGTGGAACGGACAAGTGCTGGACGCCGGGGCGTTGCGCGCGCGTTGTGCAGGCGCAGCGGCAGCGACCCCGCAGCCTGAAATTCAGCTGCTTGCGGATCGCACCGCGACTTACGAACAGCTCGCGCGCGCACTCAGCATTGCGCACGCGGCCGGCCTTGCGCGCGTCGGCTTCGTGATGCAGCCGGAGCACTGATGGCCACCGCTGCGCCCCCGCGCCCGCCGCCGTCCGCGTCAACCCCGGAATACGCGTCCGAACTGCTGTTGCGCGGGGCGCGCGAAGTGCTTATCCACCATGCCGGCGAGGTGTACCGGCTGCGGCTTACCGCCACTGGCAAGCTGTTGCTCACCAAATAGTCGCTTCGTTTTTGCCAGTCAGTTTTTGCCAGCCAAAGGGTTCTCCCGAGTAGCCAGCCCGCGCCGGATCGACGGCGCCGACAGCTGCAATGCCCCACTCGAAAAAGGAGAAACCCGTGCACGAACCATCGCTGAAGAAAACCGCACTCGCGCTTGCGCTGGCGGCGCTGTACCCGTCGCTTGCGCTGGCCGCGGAAACTGCGCCAGTGCTCGAAGAGGTAGAAGTGAAAGCCGAGGCCGAGGAGGATGAGGGCTATCGCATCGACAGCACCAGCAGCGCAACGCGCACCGAAACCCCGCTGCGCGACCTGCCCCAGACGGTCAACATGGTTCCCGGCGAACTGATCGAGACGCAGGCCGCGTTCTCGCTGAAGGATGCGCTGCGCAACGTGCCCGGGCTGACCATTGCGGCGGGCGAGGGCGGTCGCACCGGCGATTCGATCACGCTGCGCGGCTTTGCCGCCAACTCGGATACCTTTCTCGATGGCGCCAAGGACAACGGCCAGTACTTTCGCGATACCTTTTTTCTAGAGCGGGTAGATGTTCTGAAAGGCCCGTCGTCGATGCTGTTCGGACGCGGTGCGACCGGTGGCGTCGTCAACCTGATCTCCAAGCAGCCCCATGAAGGCACCGCGGCCGAGGCGTCGGCGAGCGTCGGCCCCGATGATCTGCAGCGGGTGACGGTCGACATCAATGGCGGCACCGACGCGGTCGCGTTCCGCGTTGCCGCACTGCACCACGATGCCGACAGTTTTCGCGACGAGAACTTCGTCACCCGTGACGGCTTCGCCCCCTCGGTGCGGTTCCGGCTGGGCGAAGACAGCTCTTTCACGCTGTCCGGCCTGTATCAGAAAGAAGAATCCGTGTTCGACTACGGTGTGCCCATGCTCAATGGCAAACCCGCTCGCGTCTCGCGCGACACGTTTTATGGCTTCCGCGACGACCGTTTTCAGGAATTTGAGGTCGGCATTACCACGGCGGTGTTCGATATCGGTTTGACCGATGATTTGCGGTTGCGCAATACCACCCGCTATGCCGACTATCGGCGCGACTACCGCACCCATCTGTTCGGTGCCATTACCGATCCGAACCCCCTGGATCCCCGTATCGCCCGCAGTCAGGCGCTACGCGCCAGCAACCACCAGAACATCATCAACCAGACCGACCTGGTCTTTACGCGCGATCTCTTCGGTCACGACAACACATTGCTGTTGGGTGGCGAATTTTCGCGCGAAGACGTCGATTTCAAGAACAAGAACTCGACCGGAGTGCCCGACATCTCGATCTTCAATCCGGACTCCCCGCCCGGTGCCGGGGATGGTCGCGCCAACGACCTGGACGGCGTGCTCGCCACCGATCGCGACACCAAAGCCTGGACGCAGGGCGTCTACCTGCAAGACCAGTTTGCGCTGACCGAACACTGGAAGCTGCTGGGCGGTGTCCGTTTCGACCGCTTTCGCGCTGAC